>NZ_JBFUGY010000003.1:0-320458 GCF_056402655.1 Bradyrhizobium sp. P3_C3
GGACCAATCTCTGGAAGCGGTGTTTCGGACACGGACTTCCAACTAGATTCGCAACTTATGCGCAACATCAGCGGTCCATCAGCGGTCCATGGTCATTGAAGGACGTCAAGGGCCACCGAGGTGACGTCACGCAAAACGTGTCATTTTTTCCTGATGCGTTGTCGGGCGCGGCGTTTAATAAGAGCGGAAGCGTCTTTTTTAATTTCGAGATACCAAACCCGAGCTCCATGACCTTTACGATCAAGGGCCAGTGGATGGTAAAGATGGTCCTCAATCTTGGCACGACGTTTGTAATTTAGTCCGATCCTCGCGTCTTGACATGAAAGTTAGTCGAACAGGTCATCGGCTTCTTCCTCTGGCACACGCCTTCGCTTGTCGGGCAGTTCCTCCCTCATTTACCCTACCGCTCAAGCTTAATTTCAGCCTTCGATTGCGCTCGTCGGTTGCCCGATTACGCTGTCGTCACCGGACGAGTTGCCCTGTCCGGATTCAGCATGGCGACGCCGGCGTGCCATCATACTCGGCGCGCCGGCTTCGTTCTTTCCAACGGAGACCTAAGTGTGGCCCTACGGAATCGCGGCGCTGTGCGTCGTGCTCTTGATCGTCGGAGCGGTCGCCCTCACTTTTCTCAGCTTCGATTTTCCGGACGAGCCTAAGGCCTAAGTTTAGCAATGAGGCCGCCTACGACCCGTGTCGCAAAGGCTATAAAGCTGTTCCGCCTTGACCCCCAAACCGCCGCTCGACTCGCTGATGCTCTTGATGCTACCTGCTCGGTCGCCGTTGCGAGCTGACGCTTTGAGCTGACCGATTTTGTCTGCTGAAATCCTCTTTGGTCAATTTGTCTCCAAACGATCGTCTAACGTAATTCCGTCGCGCAACACTACGTGCCTTGACGATTTGATGATCTCGTGAAGTAAATGAACGTTTCGAGGTCCAAATGATCTGCGAGATTGTGGCTGTCGCGCTCGCCGTCTTGGCTGTCAGGCTGCTGATTGCAAACTACATGGTACGACGACGAGACATTTTGCGTCGCGTCCGGCGGCGCTAGGTTTCCACCATGCCTCCGCCAAACAGACGCAGCCTGCCGACCCTACTAGACCTCAGACTCCTCAAAAACGAGCTGGTGAAAGGGCAACGGATCATCGTGAACGCAGCGGCGGGTCCCAGAATGGCCGGCCGACATGGCGTTGTTCGCGGATCTAGGGGAACGCGCCACCGCGTTCGCGTTTTGCTTGACGGGTCTAAGAATGAAATGACTTTACACTCCCGTTTTCTCGATGTGGAGAACGAGCCAGGTCGTGACCCCTGAGAGTCACTGATCTTGCGACGAGCCGGGGTTGGAGATTTTCTGATGAGTTTGTTGATTATCGCGGCATACGGAAATTGCCTGCTAGCACGAACCGCTGACTGAATTGATAAACGTGAGCCCGCGCCGTCCTTGACGACAAGAAGGGTCTGCGTGCTTCGAATTATGACCTGCTGGTCCGCCCGAAATCGCGGCGTTCTGGCAAATTATTTGTCTTGCCGCGCCCCCGTCGACGCAATTCCGGCGTCCGATTAATTACCGGCTTTCAACGATTTTGCGGTGTCCAGGTGCTTTTGCAACGTATCTATCTGGCCAGAAGCATATTCTCCAGCAGCATCCTTACTTTTTGATGCCTTCTTGTACTCGGCGATATCCTTCTGGTGGTCTGCGACCATGTGGGTAGCGAACATCTTATCGAAACCTGCGCCGGTCATTTTTGACATCTTGTCATGGTCAGCTTTTTGCTTCGCATTCGGTCCGCCTGGTGAGTTCATTCCCAGTGCTTGGGCAGCATTTAATGCCTTCTGATTGGCGGCAGCGTGGTCTGTAGAGAGCATTCTGCCAAACGATTTGACGGCGTCGCTTTGACCGTTCTGTTGCGCCAGCTCTCCCATGCTCACTTCAGCGAAATTGCCCTCGATTGCCTTCTTAAGAAACGTTTCGCTTTGCTTATCTTTCGCAGATGCGCTGGCAATTGAGATTGCCATCAAGGTTGCTGTCCCGAGTGACATAAGCATTCTGTTCATCGGCAACTCCTGTGGGTTGTCTGTCGATGAACACGCCTGAAGCCCGGGAGGTTCCAATTAGGCGCACGGGGCGACATTGGAAGTTTCGCATCGCAATATTCAAACGTCCGCAGAGCACCTGACTAGTGGCCTTTCGACCACTTACATGACCGTAGATGGCAAGGCGCGCATCGAGTGGGAAGCTCGAGCGCAGTGGAAGGAGAAGCCGTTGGAGGGCGCTGTGGATAAAGGCCACTCAGTGGGCGGCCTCATGAGAACGCCTCTATTTCGGTGTCCCGGTCTGGCTACCCGAACCGGTGGTCTGCTCCCTTCCCGGTTGGCCGGGAGAATGCGCAGAAGCGCCCGGCTTCTCTTGATCGCCACGTAACCGGACGCTCCGGAGTTGCGGGTCTTGATCCCTTTGTCCGCATCGCGCTGCATCTGCTCGTTGGGCTCGCTAGCCTTGAGCCCTCTCCTCCTTGGTTTGCACACTGGGCGCGAGAAGACATGCAATCCGCTATAGCGCCGTCCGAGCGCCGCGACAGCGCGGGAAATGTGGCGCGGATTGATGCTCGCGCTCGCCGTGGGAACAATAGGCAACGTTTCGATTTGAACTCTCACAACACAGGGAGACAACGCCATGAACGGTATTATCTACTTGGTCGGACTTGTCGTCGTAATTGGCATCATTCTGTCATTCTTCGGCTTGCGTTGAGCACAACCGTCCACCGACGACGCCGTACCGCTGGGCGTAGTGGGCGCAATGGGCACGGTTACATCAGTCTCGTCACTTCCCGGCTTTGAAGGGATCTGCGACAATACTTCTGCGACCTCGGGACGGTTAAGGAAATCGTTGTCCTTAGGAAACAGTGCCTTCCACAACGCCACCAGCGTGCGAAGATCAATATCTTTCTCGATCATAGTTTTGAGAAAATATCTCTTGTCGTCCCCTTCGGAGTCACCGATCCCCAGCTTCTTGGCATCGACATCGGTCGCCAAGAAATGGAGGACAAGAAGACCGACGACGACAAGCCCGCCGATCCCGACACGGGCGGAGCACGGTGGAGGAGAAAACGCTCGGTCTTCTACCCAATCCGCTGCAGAGGTACGGCGTGAAATTCGCGGCGACCTACATCGGCGAGGTACTCGGCAACGCTTCCGGAGGATTAAAGCAAGGCACGATCTACGAAGGCCGCCTGAACCTTGCCGTCGATGTCGATCTGCAGAAGCTTGTCGGGATCAACAAGCTCACCTTTCATGCCAACATGTTCCAAATCCATGGCGACGGGCTGTCGCGTAGTAATCTGCAAAATTTGTTTGTCGTCAGCGGAATTGAGGCTCTGCCATCGACGCGGCTGTACGAAGCCTATTTCGAGAAGCAGTGGGGCGCGAAGAAGGTCTCGCTCAAATTGGGTCAGTTCGCCGCCGACAGCGAATTCTTCAACACCAAGTACACGGATGTGCTCACCAACGCCTCGATGGGCTGGCCGGCCATCAGGTCGCTCGACCTGCCCAGCGGCGGACCGTCGCCGCCTTTGGCCGCCCTGGGAGCCAGGCTGCTCGTCAACGTGACGGACCAGCTTTCCGTGCTTGGCGGAATCTTCACGCGGCCGGCGAAAGCCCGACCGACGTTCAGGCGCGGTGGCTCGGCGTGACTCAAGAGATGGGAATCGACCCGGACACCATGGACGTGCATTTCATCAACGGTGTGGTGAAGATTTCGGAGAACGTCGCGAACATCGAAGCCGAGGTGGCAGCGAAGAAACTGCAACCCACCCTGGTCATCGTCGACACGGTCGCCGCGTATTTCGAGGGCGACGACGACAACGACAACGTCCAAATGGGCAACTATGCGCGATTGCTGCGGTCCATGACGAACCTGCCTGGCGGGCCGTGCGTGCTCGCCCTGGCGCATCCGACAAAGCGCGCGGCCGATGACGACCTGATCCCAAAGGGCGGCGGGGCGTTTCTAAATGAGGTTGACGGCAACGTTGCCTTGCGTCGGAACGGCCAAGTGATCGCCTTCGAAGCCCTCGGCAAGTTCCGCGGCCCGTCGTTCGAGCCGGTCCATTTCGAATTAGTGACCGTGCAGCACCCTAAGCTCAGGGACACCAAGGGCGCGCCATCCCGACCGTCGTTGCGCTGTCGGTCTCGGATTTCGGCATTGTGGAGCGTGAGCGGGCGAACGAGCGTGACGAGGACACGTTGCTGCGCGCTATCGATCAGCACCCCGCAAGAGCCGCCGCGACGTGGCGAAGCTGCTCGGAATGAGCGACAGCCGCGTGTACCGGATCGCGCGGAAGCTGGAGCAGCAAAAGCTGATCCGCGCGGAGCGTAATGGCTGGACATTGACCGGTGCCGGCGAGCGGGAGCTTAACGCCATGGATTATGGCCGCGACACGGGAACTCCTAATGCCGGAAGTGCTTTAGGACTTGCCTGATCTTCCGACGCAAGTCCAGGACGAGGTCTTCAGCGGCTTGCCAGGCATGTTGTGTGCAGAAGTGAACGCACGATATCACGCGGGATCGGCAGCCCTCGCAATTTAGGCCCGGGGCGATTGCGTTCGAAACCATTGCGCGGCCCCGGAGTCGTCTCCCTCGAGAGGAGGAAGGAGGCGGCGACCATGGACGACCGGAAAAAGCTGGAGCACCAGATCGCACTGGCTACCCGCGTAGCGGCCTGCACCGCTGACGAGAGCACCGCGAGCAGGCTTAGACGTTTCGCAGATCAGCTGAGGCGGAAGCTATTCCCATCTTCCCAGCGGCGCCAGATCACGGCGCGCGCCTATGAGCTGTGGGAGCAGGCTGGGCGCCCCGCTGGGAAGGACTTGGAGTTTTGGCTTGAGGCGGAAAGGGAAATCAGCGCGCGGGGCGAGTAGACCGAGCGTTGAGTGGTGTGACAGGCGACGATCGCTCGGAGTTGCACTGGCGTCCATTCTGGGCGCTGCGCTTTCGCCATCAATGACCGCGGTCTTCGCATCCTCTTGGAGGAACATGCTCAGGTTCTCAAAAAGCACTCGCCCTGTTGCAGGCGCGCGGTGGAAACCGACTAGGCACCGGCATGATGAAGGAAATCGAGAGCACCCGCATTAATCCAGGTGAACGCAAGCAGTCACCCACAACCCATTCCGGAACGTTCAACGGTGCCGGTGATTGGGAAGCCATGACCAGGTCCATCATTCTCATTCCCAGCATGCTCAAGCCGCTACGGCAGGTCTAATGGTCTGGCTGATCCTTACGCTCTAAGCTGTGGTCATAAGTACGCAGTTTCAGAATGCTTATTGTCCGAAGGGGAGCCTTTACCCAACTCGCGCCGAGGACGATACATGCGAGGCGAGCAGAGGAGGGCGCTCTGAGCAGGCTAGTGGGGCGGCCGCGTCAGGCCCGCGCCAGCTGAAGTCCGGTCTAACCTGGGCGCCCCTATTCGACTCCCGGCTCGTGCTGTTGGGCCTCCATGACGACAGCCAACAGCCCGAGCACGCCAACTGCGATCAGCACCGCGACAGAAACCCGCTGGGAGCTTTGCCCATGCGTTCAAACACCCCCACCCCGCGGTCAGACGACCTCCCTGGCGAAATAAGGCGTCGGCGGCCGGTTTCTGGCGATCTGTCGGGCAAGCTCACAGAGACGTCTAGCGAGATCCGCAAGTTTCGCATCAAGGAGCTGCGCGCGGCCGCTGATCGGCTTGTTCGCCGTGCGGAGGCGCTCCGGGTGGAGGCAAAGCGATTACTCAAAATAGCGCGGCGGCGCGCCGGCCTAAGGCTTTGCTGACTAGCGGATAATTTGTCCGCGCCCCGATTGTTTCAATAAAACATCCCGTACCGAAATGGAATTCCGTAAAATGCCGGCTCAACAAAGCTCGAGATTGCAGTTAGAGGGCGAACGTGGCACGGCTCGCTTTCCAGCCCCAATGATCCCGGCTGCCGATCCAATTGCGGATTAGAGCGCCTGGAGTGCCCTGATTGGCAGATCCCCCAGTGCCTAGATTTCCTTGCTGCTTTTTTGGCTGCGCGGAGATGGCATCACGTTCAGCTTTCTAGCTCCAGAGAGCTGACTTTCACCTCACCCAAAAGGTTAGAAGGACGTCTTGTCGTTCTTGGAGCGTATATCGCGCGCAATGCTTTCCACCTGGGTATCCTTCGCAAGCTCTGTGGCCTCGAGATCCTGTGGTAATTCCACGCCGAACTTCGTAGCGATGGCATCCAACTTATGGAGAATGCTGGTCGCCTCTTTCTCCGCCAGGAGGTTGATCTGAAGATCGAGGTGATTACGCTGCTCGGAGCGTTGATCCATGGCGTTCTGGCGGATCAGAACGAAGGACGTCAAAAGCACGGCTTCGAGCGCGAGGACCGCCGACAGGAAATTGAACGGGTAAGGATCGAAGCGAGCGGACCCGTAGGTATTCCAAAGGACCCATCCGACGACGAGAAGGAGCTGAAGGATCACAAAATGAATGGTCCCGACGAACCATCCGACCATGTGAGAAGCCCTATGAAACCTCGATAGTTTTCGTTCCTCTTCCTTTTCCAGCTCGACAACGCAGTCAATATTCCTCGAAACCGCGCTGTGTCGGATACCGCGGTCATGATCGGCTTCACCGTTCATTCGGTGACGAGGTCCGCGGCGCGACGCGCTTTCTTCCTGGCACTCTCTACGGTCTGCTCTCCGGCTTTTTCGGCCTTGGCCCGGACCTCGCATTTCGAGCGTATTTCGTCGAGCTCATCGTCGGTCAGGTGCTCGATCCCGACGAACGAGTTGTGCACGGCACTCACCCTGACGAGCTCGTCCAGCTTCACCTGGATCGCCGCGCTATCGCGATTCTGGGAATTCTGGATCAGGAAGACCATCAGGAACGTCACGATCGTAGTGCCGGTATTGATCACCAATTGCCACGTGTCGGAGTAATGGAAGATTGGGCCCGTGATCGCCCAAATGATCACAACGGCGGCGGCAATCATGAAGGTCAGTGCGCGGCCGGCGGCCTGGGATGTGCGGTTGGCGATGTCGCCAAAGAGCTTTCCGGCGCGCTCGCGCGCCGAACCGCTGGAGCCTTTGTCACTGCGTTTTTCGGTCGCCGCCGACATCATCAATCCTATCTGATCTTCCGAAAACCTACGCGAGATAACGGGAGCGGAACTCGAAGGTTCCACTTACGAAACGAGCATCCGAGAAGGGGTGGTTGCGGGCTGTGTACACTTTGTAACTCACGAGGATGGTGTCGGCGGTGCCGAAAGGACGTTGTGGCGGCCCGCCGAACACTGCACCATGCGGGAGGGGTAGGTCGAACGATGCGCGCTTGGCTGCTGGCACTGACGCTCGTTGCGCTCCTTCTAGGGAGCGCCTTCGCGCAGGAAGACAAGAAGACCGACGATCTGAAGCCATCCGATCCCGATACCGGCGAGAGCACGGTGCAGGAATCGACCCTCGGCCTTCTGCCAAATCCTTTCGAGAAAAACGGCATCAAGTTTGCCGTGACATATATCGGCGAGGTACTCGGCAATCCCTCGGGCGGCGCGAAGCAGAGTGCGATCTACGAAGATCGCATCAATTTTGCCATGGACGTCGATCTCCAGAAGATGGTCGGGCTGAACGGAGTTACGTTTCATGCCAACGTCTTCCGGATCGACGGGGGCGGCCTCTCGCGCGGGTCGTTGCTGAATTTCCTCGATGTGAGCGGCATAGAGGCACTTCCGACCACGCGTCTCTACGAAATGTGGTTCGAGAAGAAGTGGAACGACGACAAGCTCGCATTGCGCGCCGGGCAGCTTGCTGCCGATTCCGAGTTTGCGACCGCGAAATACACTGATGTGTTCACGAATGCCTCACTCGGTTGGCCCGGCATCTTCGCCTTGAATATGCCGAGCGGCGGCCCCTCACCTCCACTGGCAGCCGTCGGCGCGCGGCTCCGTGCTGATGTGACTGACAATTTGACCCTTATCGGAGCGGTCTTCGACGGCAATCCCGCCGGCCCGGGTTCCGACGATCCGCAGCTTCGCGACCGGTACGGGCTGAATTTTCGCGTCAACGATCCTCCGCTGCTGCTCACTGAGGCTCAGTTTCAGTGGAATGCGAAGAAGGGCGATCCCGGTCTCGACGGCAAGCTCAAGCTAGGCGGCTGGCGTCATCTTGGCAGTTTTGACAGCGAGCGCTTCGATACAAGTGGGCTTTCGCTCGCAGACCCCGCGACGTCGGAAACGCCGGCCAGGTTCGGGGGTGACTACGGGATCTACGGTGTCTTCGAACAGAAGATTTTCCGCGTTCGTGGCGACGACGACCGCGGCATCGGCGTGTTCGCACGTGCGTCGTACTCGCCACCGGACCGCAACCTGATCGATGTCTACGCCGACGGGGGATTTGAATTCGTCGGTCTCGCGGATACGCGGCCGCACGATAAGTTCGGCGTCGCCGTCGCCTACGCCCATGTATCGCAATGGGCAACGGCGTTGGACCACGACTTCCAGTCTCGGTACGGACCCAATTGGCCGGTGCGGACGTCTGAAGGCCTGTTGACCGCCGTCTATCAGTATGAGGTGCGCGCCGGCCTCACATTGCAACCTAACTTCCAGTACATTCGCCGCCCCGGTGGTGGTGCAACCAGCCCGACCGGGACCATGCCGGGCGTGTCGTTGAAGGACGCCATCGTCCTTGGGATGCGAACGGTTGCGAAGTTTTGAAGCGGCTAGAGGTTGGGGCCAGCTAAGAGTCCACCAGCTGAGGTCGGCAGGCAGTGCGGCAAGGTTAGCTAAGGTCAATCGCGTCGGTTTGGTTCTCAACCGCAAATTTCCGGTCTATCCCTATCAACCGATCTACAACCGCACTGTGTCACCGGGATGGGCGAATAGACGCCCCTCCTATGACAAGTTTTTGGCGGGCGCGAGCAGCCTTCTTGGACGTCAGATTTCTGCTAGCTTTTTAACGCCATTGTCCAATGAGGTGCCATGATCATGCAATTTGACTTTTAGGACATGGAGCCGATAAATCGTTATGAACTCTTGCTCGGTACGGTTCTTCCGCGGCCGATCACGATCGTGACGACCCTTTCAGCCCGCGCGCCGTCTTCAAGGCTGCGGTCCACCACAGCAGATCGTCAATCAGCGTGCCAGCGGGTGCCGCCAAGTCAGCCAGTCCAGCCTCGACATCACCGCCTTGGTAGTGAGCCCGAAGTGTGGCGAGGGGAATGTGGACTGACGATCGAACCGGGGCGAGCTGAAGCATTACAGCCGTAATGCGGGCCGCCGCACTCTCGTCACGTATTGGTGCCGATGCGTGGGCCCCCGCGGTTCTGAGCACCTCGGGAAACTCTCAGCTGTTGCGGCGCTTTGTCGCCTGACCTATCACCCTCGGGACGGAGAAGTCCGCCTCTTGCTCCAACACTCCATCCGGATTGGCCATGTCGCCTGCAAAAGCCTCTTTCCACTCTCCGAGCATCTCGTCCCGGTCCGGCCAAGAGTCGACGGACTCGTCGCCGCGATACATCGCGAAAGGACGTAACGTGCTTTCGTAAAAGTCGACCTGCGCGTGTCGACGGTACTGGCGGGGTTGATAGCCATTCCAATGCGCCAGTTGCTCAAGAGGCCGACGATATCGACGGTCTTGATCGACGGCCGGATAGCCGATTGGAATCGTGCCGTAAGCCTTCATCCAAATCGGATAGCCCAGAACCTCCGTGAGCTCCCGATTGGTCAGATCCTCGCCACCACCCGAGAGCCATGCGGACGTTAGCCCTTCTGCCGCAACGCCAAGTTGAATGTTCTGGATCGCGGCGCCAAGCGAGCAAAGGAAGATAGCCTCATTGTTAGCGCGATATTCGGGATCCCACTCCCTAGTAGTGGCTTGAGGGAAGCAGACCTTCCAGCGAGGATCGCCGAGCACCAGAATGATCGCGGCGGTATTCGCCAAATAGGTTTTCTTGACCGCAGGAAATCCCTTCGCGTGGTCCACTAGGCGCTGTGCCTGCCGCAGGAACACGCCCGTAACTCGATCACGCACGACCGGGTCGTCGACAACGATGAAATCCCAGCATTGAACGTTGGCGCCGGAAGGAGCCCATCGGCCGCAATCGACGATCCTTCGAAGAATGTCCCGATCGACATTCCGGCCAGGTTCAAACTTGCGTACGCTACGTCTTTTCCTGATGACGTCCTGAAAAAGTGCATCATTCGACATTAGGGCCTCCGGCGCGATCGCTGCTCAACAGCGGGTTGCGCGATACGTCGAGTCCGACATAGTATTCCATTGCCGCTTTCCAATCGTTGCAAGGCCACATGAGCCTGGCCACTTACGTTCCTGGAGAGCTGATTCCTTCGCCTTGGCTCAATCCTGGAATTACCCCAGGTTGAAGAAGTCTTTTGGGGTGGCGAACGAAAATTCCTAGAGCCGCTGATGCCTCTTACGCGCGGCGACGTGAGGTACCATATCGATTCATCCAAAATCGACCACTGACCTCGTCGCGGCGTCGAAAAGCGACGCAGCAGCAGAGAAGTCCAAAGATCAACTGCCACGAGATTTTTGAGGTTATTCGATTTTCGACTTTGCAACAATATCGACCCAACTCGGACTTTGGTCTGCATCTTAAGCCGCACATCAGCCGCCCCCAAACTTGGTGGCTTCCTGTACAATGAGATCGATCAACATTTTGGCGGGCATCTCCCGGGCGAGCGCGGCTGCCTGGCCTGACCAGAGTGGCGTGAAGTCGGTGCTGCCATTCTGCTCAGCAGCGGCACGCAGCGGATGCAGCTCGCCCATGGGCAACGGAAAGCCCGGCGCCACATCCGTCGACGCCGTGATGTATCTGGAGCGCGCGGCTTTCGTCACCGGCGAGATCATGCATGTCGATGGCGGCGCGTCCGCCGGCCACTGGTAGGAGGTGTGCGATGTGGTCTAACCGACGTCTTGTTGAACTGTTCAAGATCGAGCATCCGATCGTGCTGGCACCGATGGCCGGATTTTGCACGGTAGCAGCGGACCGTCGGTTTCGGCGAATTTCACGCCCAAGAACACGGTGTCGCCTATTACCGTCGCAACGCGCGCCTGGATCGCGTAGTCCTGAATGACGCTCAATTTCAAAGTCAGCATCCGCGCAAGTCTTAGGTCGGCATGGTGTTCGCTCGATAAGACCTTGGGCCTGGCCGGGCACGGGCATCCAACCGGTCTCGATCTCGGCCGACTCTACGCGGTCGTTTAGACGTCACCAGCGAATCAGAGCCCGTCAAGCAGCTTGCGGACCGCGGCGGAAAGCTCTTCGATGTTGAACGGTTTGGGGATCAGATTAGTGCCGGGATCGAGCACCCCGTTGTGTACGATGGCATTGCGCGTGTAGCCGGTCGTGAATAGTACCTTCATCGCTGGGCGGAGTTTCAGTAGCGCCGTAGCAAGTTCGCGGCCGGTCATCTCCGGCATGACGACGTCCGTAAACAGGAGATCCGGCGCGACGCCACCTTCGACGATGCGGATCGCTTCGCGTCCACCGCCTGCTTCGACGACGGTGTACCCGAATTCCCGCAAGGTGGCGCAAGAGATCGCGCGGACGCGCTCGTCGTCTTCCACAACCAAGATCACCTCAACCGGCGCACCGCTGTTAGACGGTGTTTCGACTTCCGCCTTCGAGGCGCTGCCTTCGTCGCCGACCTGGCGAGGCAGATAAATCTTGACCGAGGTGCCCACTGCCGGTTCGGAGTAGATCTTCACATGGCCGCCCGATTGCCGAACGAAACCATATACCTGACTGAGGCCCAGGCCGGTGCCTTTGCCGACTTCCTTGGTGGTGAAGAACGGATCGAAGGCTTTGGAAACGACGTCCTCGGTCATGCCAGCCCCGTTGTCCGTGACGGCGAGGAGGACGTACTGCCCGGATGCGAGGCCGTAGTCGTGAGCATACTTCGCATCGATGAACGCGTTCGACGTCTCGATGGTCAGCTTGCCGCCGCCCTGCATCGCGTCGCGTGCATTCACCGCCAGGTTCAAAACCGCGCTTTCGAGTTGACCGGGATCGGCGCGCACACGCCACAATCCGGCCGCGAGCACGGTTTCTATTGCGATCGTCTCCCCCAGCGCGCGGTCCAGCATTTCGTTCATGCCGGCGATCATCCTGTTGACGTCGAGGGTCTCGGGTTCGAGCGGCTGCTGCCGCGAGAACGCGAGCAGACGCTGCGTGAGTGTCGCCGCTCTCGATGCGGCATCGACCGCGCCATCCACGAACCGGTCGATATTGTAGTCGCCCGCACGCATTTTTCGGCGCGCTAGGTTGAGGCCACCTAAGATCACGGCAAGCATGTTGTTGAAGTCGTGCGCGATGCCGCCGGTCAATTGCCCCACGGCCTCCATCTTCTGAGCGTGTCGGAGCTGCTCCTCGGCCTTAAGACGCTCGGCTATCTCCGACGCGACGCGGTTTTCGAGATCGGCGTTCAGCGCTTGCAGCGTGGTTTCCGCGGTGCGCCGCTGCTTGAGTTCGAGTTCGGCCGCTTGGAAGAGCCGTGCGTTGTCGATCGCGGTCGCGCCGTGACCGGCGATGCCCAAGAGCGCCGTTTCGTGCTCCTCTCCGAAGCGCCCGGGCTCGCTGTGTCCGAAGAACAGGCCCCCGAGAACCTCGCCGGACCGTGAGATGACAGGCACCGCCAGATAGGACCGAACGGGAAGATGCCCTTCGGGCATGCCGCGCCTCGGCGCGTTCTTGCCGTATCGCGGATCCAGCAGGATATCGTCGGAGCGGACAATTGCCGTTCCCAGAAAAGTCGGCTCGAACACGGCCGTCGCCCGTGGCATCGGGAAATTCTCGAAGGCCGATCGCGGCACACCCGAGAGCGCGTATAGCATGTAGCTTCCGCCGTCCTCGGACAGCACGTTGTAGAAAAAGGCGCCGAACTGCGCGCCGCTCAATTCGACGCCGGCGTCCGTGACGATCTGGACGATCTTCTCGAGATCGAGCTCTTTCGCGAGCGATGCCCCGGTGTCGTTGAGAATCCGAAGGTGCCGCTCCGATTTTTTGCGGGCGGTGATGTCGAGCACCGTGCCGATGAAGCGGACCGCGCGATCATGCTCGAAGATGGCCTCCCCCGAGGAAGCGACCCAGCGTTCGACGCCGTCGTCCGCACCAATGGTGCGGTACTCGACCTCGAAGCTGCCTCCGCTTCCGACGGTGAGCACCCGTTGCACCGCCTCGTCCGCTTGCTGCCTGTCATCGGGGTGCAAGCCATGCAGGAATGTGTCATAGGTGACCGCCGCGTCTTCCGCCAACCCGAAGAGCGCCTTGCAGCGGCGGTCCCAGCGCAGAACGTCGTTCACCGGATCGTAGTCCCAGGTCCCGATACCTGCGGCCTTGGTTGCGAGCTCCAGGCGGTCCGCCGCCTCCTGCGCGTCGCCTTCGGAACGTACTCGCTCGATATGCGCCCAGGAACGTTCGGTAACCTCCGCCAGCAGCGCGAGCTCGAGGTCGGTCCACCGATGAGCGTGCCGATGATGGATCGCCATCAGCGCGGTTAGGCGTTTTTCCTTGACGAGCGGCATGCAGATGGTGGCGCCGATACCGATATTCTGGAACGTCGCGGCTTCTTCCGGCGCGAGCTCCTTGAGATTGTCATGGATGACCAGGGGCCGCCCTGCTCTAAGATCTACGACCGCGCGCCTGCCGAAGTCGGCAAGACTGTAGTGGCCGAGAAGGTGCATCGCTCCCGGCGCCGCCCAGTCGCCCCGGATCGTGAATCCATCCTGATCCGGATCCATGTCGGCGTAGGCGCAACTCGACACGCCGAGATATTCGCCGAGCATGCGGGTCGTGACATCGAGGATCGCATCGGCGTCCCGGCTTTTGCCGGTCTCTCTGGCGAGCGCATCGAGGAAGACGAGCCTCGTCTCGTTCTGCTTGACGGTCGTCTCGGCGCGACGCCGCTCGACCGCCGTCCGCGTCCGCTCGGCGACTTCCTGGATCAGAGCGATGTCGCGGTGAGACCACTTCCGAGGCTCGGCGTGGTTGAGATACAAGAGGGCGACCAAGCCGTTCGGCTCCGAGATCGGCATGTTGACGATCGCGCGCGCGGAGATCGCCTCCAGTGCCGCCGCGTGATCGCGCGTCCGGGGGTCCGATCTCGCATCTTCGAAGATGACGGTTTCGCCCCGCTTCAGATCGTCGATGTAGGATCCGTAGTCGCGAAACTGAAGCACGCCGGCCAGGCTCTGAACGCCGGGTGCGTTCCAGTCCCGCGCGATGGTGATCGTTTCCTTGGTGGTATCGATCGTGCCGTAGCCGGCGCGGCTGACGCCAAACGTCTTCCCGAGTAGTTCTGCGGCGGCATACGCCAGATCGTCGGCGTTCGATATCTTCCGGATGATGTCGCCCAGGGCCGCCAGCACTGACGAGGGGTCGGAGTCGCGGGGGGACGAATGGCTATCCGAAATCGACTCTGTATCCACCCAGAACGCCTCCGGCTACGATGATCGCTGCGTGCCCCAAAACTATGACGACAAACGCGGAAATCGCAAAAACGTTTCTTCGCGCCGGTTAGCCCTTACGCGCCTTACACGTGTTCCCGCAGCCCCTTGAAGAACGGGTGCCGGACCTTCCCTTCCGCCGACTTCGCGCGGTACTCGATCTCCGCCTTCAGCCGGGGCTCGCCCCAGATGCCTTTGTGCGCGACCCGCTTCGCGAAGGCCTGCGTCTTCCGGACTAGCGGCTCCAGCCGCTTTCGGAGCTCGGCGGCAGAGACCTTGTCGAAGCCGTGGTCCACCTTACCGGCGTAGACGAGATCGTTGCCCTTGTGCCGCCCGACGTAGAGCCCGTCCCACTTGGTGCCGTCGAGGGCGAAACCAGCGATGGTCAGCGTCTCGCGCTGCGCGCAGGGCTTCTTGACCCAGTCGTTGCTGCGGCCTCTCGGATAGGTCGAGTCGCCGACCTTCGAGACCACACCTTCCATCCCGAGCTTGCAGGCGTGGGCGAACATCTCGGCGCCTTCGATTTCGAAGCTTTCGCTAAATTGGACGTCGGTGCCCGCGACGATTTTCTTGAGCGCGGCCTTGCGCTGCCAGAGCGGCAGCCTCCTGAGGTCGCGGCCATCCAGGTAGAGCAGGTCGAAGGCGACCAGCACGATCTTGTCGGACGAACCCTTGAGCTCGTTCTGAAGGACCGAGAAATCGGTGGTACCGTCGGCTGCGGGCACGACGATCTCGCCGTCGACGACCGCGGACTTTGCCTTGATGCGCCAAGCGTCGTGGGCAGCCTTCTTGAAGCGATGCGTCCAGTCGTGACCGCGGCGGGTGAAGATCTTGACGGCATCGTTGAGGATGTGGGTCTGGTCGCGGTAGCCGTCGAATTTGATTTCGTGAATCCATCGCTCTCCGGACGGCACCCTCTCGATCGAGGATGCCAGGGCCGGCTCGACGAAATCCGGGAACGGTGCCTTGACTCCATCGGCCGGCTTACTACGCGCAGACGCCACGAACTAACTCCACGCAACAAACGCGATTCAAGATTACACGTGCGGAATAGTTCCGGAACCAGTTAATCCTTGTGACGTTGCTTCGGCATCGTTCAATGAAGGAGCCGACCATGGCAAAGGCAGCGAAGAAGACCACGCGAGGACGCAAGCAGGACCGGGCCCGCGTCGCCGGCGGGCAGAAGCACGAAGTCGGCTACGAAGCCAAGAAGACCAAGCGCTCGGCCTCCGCGGTCAAGAAAGCGGTCAAGAAGGTCGGCAACACCCGCAAAAAAGTGGAGAAGCGTCTCGGCCGGTAGGCCCGCGATCACGGGCGTCGAACACCTGACCGCATAGTCAAACCCTGCAACTTATGGAGAAAGTCCGGTCTTTCCGCTGCGGCGAAGACCGTCTCAATGGCCATTGGCGGTCGAGCAGAGACGCCCGCAGCCTTGGCCGGATGGTTGTGCTCGTTTTACTCCGGCCCCCATAGAGGCCGACGAACCTATTTCCGCTTGAGACCTTGAACGAGCTCTGCCGTAGCAACCTCACGTGATTTCCCGATCCTCCGAATCCGCAAAGAACATGGCTCGATGAACCTGACCGCCGAGGAAGGCTGATTGCCTACGCTTATGGCACGGTCGGGTGGAACAGGTGGATAGTCGTCCGCAATGCTGATTCTGAATCCCAATCCCGTGCTAACCGTCCGGAACGACCGAGGAGGTGGAAGGATTCGTCCGGGCAGGAGCGACGCGATGCTAATGACGAAACACAGACGCCCGGAGATCCGAACACTGCGAGGCTGGGCGCTCGCCGTATTGCAAGAGGCCGGTGCGATCCACGAATGCGAAGAGCACGGCTGGGCACAGGATCGCGCCGATCCTCATGCCCTAGAACGTGCCTTCGACATCGCCCGCCTGGATCCGCCTTCTGGTGTCTCGCCGGAGGGGGCCGTCATGGAGATCAGCGACGTGCTCGGATCAATCGGCGACACTTGCCCGGAATGCACGGCCTAACACCGAGCGCGCCAGCGAGCGCATACAACGAGTTTGCCGCGCCGCAACGCGCTCGGGTTTAAAAATGGAAATGCCCGTCGCGCGCCGACTTGGCGCGCGAAAATCCAAACTGATCACTTCTGATCCGCAGGTGCCTGAGCGTTTGCCTTATTGGCGTCGGCCTTGTTCGCTTCGTGATGACCGACGACGCAGCCGGCCGCAGCGCCGAGCTTGCCGTGTCCCGCCATGTGTCCGGCGACACCACCAACGATGGCTCCCTTGATGCAGCCCTTGGCGTCCGCACTGGGCGTCAGAGTGAGAGAAATCGTAGCTGCGCAAGCCGTTGCCAAAATCCATTTCATGTGCGGTCTCCGATCGTGAAAGATGTACGGATCCAACGGATCTGGACGCACTCCGTTCCGACTCGCAAAGTTCAGCACTACTCGTTCTGAGCGCGTCGCAAAGCATCGGTCAGCTTCCCCTTCTCTCTCTGCCAACGAGCCTCCTCGTCTTGAGCCCTTTTCCCGACGGCGTCGCGCTCCGCTTCGATGTGGCCTGCTCGGACATCATGTTCGCGCTGGGCTTTATCGAATGCAGCCTGCGCCTTGGCGACCGCTCGATCGCGACGCTCGCGCTTCTTGGCGTCCTCAGCGAGTTCGCTCCGGCGCGCTGCGTCACGCTGCTTCCGCTCCCGCTCGAAATCGACCGCGGCCCTGCTGACCGCTTTCTCGCTGATCTGCGGGCCTGTGGACTTCTTCGCCTTCGATCGGCTCGTGTGAGGATGTTCGACTTCCTCGCTGGTCGGCAGGTCGGAATGCTCGGCGAAGCGTCCGTTCGATCCGGCGGGGCGCCTAAGCACCACGCCAGGCTGCGCCATCGTCGCGGCAACGGCGTCGGGGTCGTCCGTCTCCTTCGCGGCGCCCTGATGAAAGAGGTTGCTACCCGCGCCCCAGGCGTCCAGCGCCGCTTTCATCGATGGCGCCGAGATCGCCAGATCATAGAATCCCAGCGAGGTCTGGTAGGTTTTCAGTTTTCTTGGCATGGAGCCTGCGGGCCGGTGGTGACGTTAGATCTCAACGCCGACGGGCGAACCAAACTCCCAGCACGAAAGCCGCCAAGAGCGAGCGCAACGGCGCTTCCACCGTCACCTTCCGGAGCCGCTCGGCCAATTCCTCCGCCCACCGTCCGAGGTCCACTTGCTTCTTAGTCCATGGCTTCTCCCGAAGAGAATTCTCAAGACCGTGCTGATCATTCGTCAACCCGGAGGCTTCTGTCATCGCCGCGGTTTCGCTTGCATCCATACACTCCTCCTACGTCTGCCAAAGTCCTCGGGACCTATCGGTTCCTAAGCCGACTTTCGCCGTGCTCCGGCGGCCGGCTTCTTTACGGCCGCTTCCTTCGCCGCCTTCTTGCCGGCGATCGGCATCAGCATCTCCTTTTGGCCCGCCGAGGCCTTCTTCGCCTTCTTGACCGGCTTTTTCGGTGCCTTGGTCTCGGCCGCGGCGCCGCCGACGCTCTTCCGCAGCGCGTCCATCAGATCGACGACGTTCTCGCCCCTCGGCCGTTCTTTCGGAGTGATCGGCTTCCCCGCGCGCTTCAGATTGATGAGGTCGACCAGCGCTGTCTCGTAATGATCCTCGAACTTCTCGGGATCGAACCGACCCGCCTTCTGGTTGACGATGTGCCTGGCTAGGTCGAGCATGTCCTTCGTTACTTTGACGTCCTGGATATCGTCGAAATATTCCGCCGGATCGCGAACCTCATACGGATAGCGCAGCAGGGTGCCTATCAGCCCTTTGTCTCTAGGTTCAAGCGCGATGATGTGCTCGCGGTTGGTCAGCACCACGCGTCCGATAGCGACCTTGTCCATATCTCGGATGGTCTCGCGAATGACCGCGAAGGCGTCGTGGCCGACTTTCCCGTCCGGACGCAGATAGTAGGGCCTGATCAGATACCGTGGGTCGATCTCGGTACGGTCGACAAACTCGTCGATCTCGATGGTCCGGGTCGATTCCAGCGCGAGCTCCTCCAGCTCCTCCTTGGTCACCTCGATGAACTGGTCCTTCTCAAGCTGGTAGCCCTTAACGATGTCCTCGCTGGGGACCTCGTCGCCGGTATCGGCGTCGACCTTCAGGTACTTGATCCGATGGCCAGTCTGCCGATTGAGCTGATTGAAGTTGATCTTCTCGCTCTCGGACGTCGCCGGATAGAGCGCGACGGGACAGGTAACGAGGGACAGTCGGAGGAAGCCCTTCCAGTTCGATCGCGGGGCCATGGTGAACACAACGCTCCAGGGTACGGGGACTTCGACTCAAGACGAACGGGGGCGACCCGTTCCGACACGCGAACCGCTCGTCCCCGAGATTCATTCTAGGCCTCAGCCGGGTCTACGGCACCCTGCGGCAGTCCGGCGGCGCAGCCGAGATCGAGAGCGCGCGCGGACGAGGAACGACGGAGCGGCTGCTTCTGCGCAGGACCGACCGAATCCCATCGAACGTCGAGAAGGCCACGGTCGAGGCTGAGCCCGAAGCCCGACGAGCGAGCGTCCTAGTCGTGGACGACGATCCGGACTTCCGCGCTTTCCTCAAGGATTCGCTGGAAAGTACTTGGCTACCGGCCGGTCATCACCGAAGGCGGAGCCACGGCCACCGAGGCCATCGGCGCGGTAACGCCGGACGCGGCGATACTCGATTTCGCGATGCCCGGAATGAGCGGCGCGGACGTCGCTCGGCGCCTGAGGCGATTGCCCGACCTCCCCGTGATCTTCGCCAGCGGCTACTCCGAAACGGCCGCTGTCAGTTCGGCGCGGGGCGAACGCTCCCGCCTGTTGCGGAATCCCTTTAAGGTCGACGAACTTCAGGTTGCTCTTCGCGGACTCGTGGACGACCCCCAGCTCCCCCAGCCGTAGCGGGTTCCGGCTCGTCCCTTCCGACACCGTGTATGAATTTGTACTCTCGCTCGCCAGGAACGGAAACGCGTGCCCGGAGTCATGCTCGAAAATCAGGAAACAGTAACATAACACGTCGCAGTCGCACGACCGGCAAGCCGCGATCACGCTCCTCAAAATAACCAAAGCTACCTCGGATCAGGACACGGCAGCGCGCCTGGCCACTTCTGGAGCGATCACGGTTCCTGAGGCGGCTAGTCGCCACGAAGCGATAGGCTTATCCGGGTCACGATCCCGTCCCAGTCGCGCTCTTCGCTGGCCGGATAGTTGATGAGCACGCAGTGGACCATGCGGCCGGAAAAATTGCAGCGGTCGTACCAGACCTTGTCGCCCTTGTAGCTCGAGACCGCGAAAAAGCGCGACGTCACGCGCTTGTACTGGATCTGCGCGGGCGGACGCTTCTTGGCGAGGAAAGCGGCCGGGGAATCGTTCGAAACGTTGGGAGCCGCCTGCACCGTGATGTCCGCTCGGCCGTCGGGGGTCCGGAACCGCTGACCGTAGCCGTCGGGCTTGCTCGACTGTTCGGTGAAGATCGAGGCCGGGAAATCGACCGCGGTGCCGGTCTCGGGAATGGCGTAGGTCGTCCATCGGACGGGCTGTGCCGTCGCGGCGCAGGCCGTGGTGGCAAGAACCAGTGTGGCGGTCAAAATTACCTTCGTCATGGCGTCCCTGTTCCTCGCATTCAAGCCGACTGCGTTCGCCTGCTGTCAGGGAAAAGTCGGCGTCAACAGCTCTGTTCCACTTCGAGCCGGGATCCACAAAAGAGGGCTCATTAGTCTGAATCGGCGGGAACGCGCTCTTCACCTTCGGCAACAGGCGCTCCAGTGGGGTGCCTGCGGTTCGTGGTGGTCGTCGATGCGGCGCCGGTGGTTGTATCCGCGCGGCGTGGTCGAGGTGCTGCTCGAGCTGGTCCGGACCGGCTCTTCGACGAACTTGAGCTTGTCCATCGGGACGGCGATGTCGTGCTCGCCCATGCCGAGGAAGCCGCCGATGCCGATCACCGCCGCGTCGATCCTGCCGCTCTTGTCGACGATCAGTTCGTTGATGTCGCCCAGCTTCTCGTTGGCCTCGTTGTAGACGTTCAGGCCCATCAGCTTGGAGGCGCGCCAATTTCCCTTGAGTGCCACCATCGCGTCTGAGGGCTGAGCGGTCGCCGCCGGAGCGGCGCGATCGGACGGCTGAGTGGATTGCGCGAACGCAGCGTCGCCGATCACGGCGGTGCAGAGCAAAACGACGGCAAGAAAGCTTTTCATCGATTGGATGCCGGCCCCCAACGTCCGGAATTGCCGCTTGTTCCCGATCGAGGAACAGTGCGACCAAGGACTCGAGGTGGCCCGTGCTTTCCGGCGTCCTTCACCGACGTTCGGTGGTCACAAGCCGTACGACGATCCGCTTGCCTACCGAGTGGAGGCAGGCTTCCGAGAAATTGGGCCACACCTGTTTTGCGCAGTCTTCCGCTTGCTTCGCGGACTCTTCGGATGCACGACCRTTCGGGTGCGCAGAGGACGGTTCGTCCGCAAGAGCCGCCGTAGCGAGCAGAACAAAAGCTGCCGTCGCGGAGAAGATCGTCTTCATTGGAGCCTCCTGGTAGGCAGCTCAACGAGCTGGAATCCAAGCCGTTCCCTGAAAGGCGAGAACAGGCCGACCCTTTTCGGATCCTTTGCGTCCGCGCGAGCCGGAAGTGCTGTCTTACGCAAGGCGTCCTGCGAGCAGCCCCCGATATCGGCTTTCGTACTCATTCGCCATCCGGCTTGCGGCCAAGCGCTCCTCGAACCGGGCGCGGACCACTCGTATGTCCAGCCGGCCCAATTCTTTCACGGCCTTGATCGCCTGCTCCTCCCCGTCGACGATGAAGCCGGTGACGCCGTCGTCCACCACTTCCGGCACCGAGCCTGATCGATACGCGATCACGGGTGTCCCGCACGCCATTGCCTCGATCATGACCAGACCGAACGGCTCGGGCCAACCGATTGGAAACAGCAGGCCTGCTGCGTTCGCGAGGAACGGCTGCTTCTTCGCGTCGTCGACCTCGCCGACGAGTTGGACCTGCTGGCCATCGATGTTAGGCTCGAGGTGATTTTTGAAATAGGCCCTCTCCGCGCGAGGGATCTTGGCGGCTATCCGCAGCGGCATCCGCGCCCCGCGCGCGATGCGCATGGCGTCCTCGGGCCCTTTATTCTGCCGTCAACCGACCGAGAAAGGCCAAGTACGAACCTGATTCACAAGAGGGCCGAAACAGGTCCTTGGGCAGTCCATGCTGGATCGTCGCGATCCAGTTCGCCTCCGGTAGCGGCCGACGCTGGTCGTCCGAAATCGAGACGAATGGAGCGTCCGCAAAAGCACGCATAACCTGGGGCAGGCCTAGGAGATCGAGTCGGCCGTGCATTGTCGTCAGGAAAGGCACGCCGGTCCGGCGCAGCACCGGAAGGGGCAACCAGTCGACGTGGGAGTGGATCACGTCGAAGTCGCGCGCGCGCTCGGCGATGGCCTCGATCAGAAGCGCGCAGGCGGCATTCGGGTCCGCACCCTTCCGCCCTAGGCGCAACGCGCGCGGCCACACCGCCTGGAGCTTTCCCTTCGTCTTCGAGTCCCCGCTTGCGAACAGGGTGACGTCGTGTCCGAATTCGACCAGTTCGTCCACCAGCCAAGCGATCACACGCTCGGTGCCGCCGTAAAGCTTTGGAGGGACACTCTCGGCCAACGGAGCAAGTTGGGCAATCCGCATCGGCTAGGCCCCGGACACGAACCGCAGAACTAGCACGACAACTGCGGACATGAGGAATGAAATCGCGAGCAGCGTCCATGCCGGTCTCGTGCTTCCGCGAGCCACTCGCGCCGCGAGCATTTTTATGGCCGTCAACATTCGTCTCCAGCAAGCCGCTGCAGGTAAGCTATCCCGAAGCCAGCGAGTTCTTCGGTATCGCTCCTCCACGCTTAGGACTTGCTGTAGAGGTGGCGCTCCAGCAGGAGCGCCGGCTATCGTGTGCATCGACATCGGGGTGCCGCGCGCGGTACACCGTCCAGGCGGTCTCCGTGGCTTTCTTCAAGACGACTTCGTCGACCATGCTCACTCTCCGGTGACCGAACCCAGTCGCTGCCAACTCAAAGCATTCCGGAAAGTTTCCGGTTTTTCCCGATCCTAGACAACGGGCTGGTCAGGATGCCTTCGCCCGCGCTCGCTCACGTGCCGCCCGGCGGCTCTGCAGGCGTTGGCTCGGCCGGCCCTTATGGAGCCAAGAAGCCTGGGCGCGGCCTCTGCGCCGTCGTGGCGTTCGACGGAGCAGCCCGTTCCAGCTGCGGCTCGGAAGGCCTGGCTTCCATGAAGTCGAGCACGGTCCGGCCTTGTCGGTGATCCGAACTACCGCCTGTTACCGCGACTCCTATCCGGTCGTTCGGCACGACTGGCATCGGCACTATCGGCACTGGTGAGAGCTGTCGGTCCGCTCGAAAGCGAGACGCCGGTCGGGGATCCTTTTCTGTAGCGTTGCCGGGATAAAATAGCTTTGAGCAGCGCTTCACTCCTCGATTGCACAAGCGGGATCACGAGCAATCATCTTCAAGCTGCAGCCCCCTCCCCGACTTGGAGCGGTAGACCTCTGACGGACGGCTAAGAGCCGAGCCATATGGAGCTGTCACTAACTGATTGAACTCATCGTCAGAAGCGTCCGCACGAACCATTATGACAATTAGGAACGCAATCAGTCGAGCGGAGTTAAGTCGCCGCTTCGCATGCTGTGCGCGAGGCCGAGCGAAGGAAGCCCATGCGTCGCGTTCGACTTGTGATAGCAGATCGACGTCCCATTGTTCTGCAGGGTTTTGCATCGCTGCTCGGAGCGCAGCCCGATTTCGAAGTAGTCGCATGCTGTCTTGATGGAGCAAGTTGCCTTGCGGCCATTCGCAGTTTGACCCCCGATGTGGTGTTACTGGAGGACGGATTCACCGATGTAACCGCCTCCGACATCCTCGCCGTCGCGGACGACGAAGGTCTTTCCTCCCGGCTGGTGTTCTTCACTGCTACTGTCGCCTGCGGCGATCTCGCCAGGGCACTGGCGACCGGTGCTTGCGGCGCGATTTCGATGAACGCCAAACCAGAAGCGCTGCTGCAGTCCCTGAGGTTGGAAAAATCGGGGTCAGACCTGGCGAGGGTCGGTAACGAAGCTAATGGAATCGCCTCGTTCGGCAATAACGTTCTGGGGGTTCTGACCGTCAACGAGCGGACGATCATGGATCTCGTCGCCGAAGGTTTGTCGGACAGTGAAATTGCTCGGATGCTCGGTGTCTCTCTGGAGATCGTGAGGATTCACATCGACCACGCGCGAGAGAAGCTCAGAATCAACAGCCGGACGGAGCTCGCCGCGCTTGCATTGTCGCGCCGTTATGGCGCGATGAGTATCCTGGCAGCTGCGATCTGGGCAGCGTTGGACGATTCGCCCGGTCACGCCGCAACCGAAAGTTTCACGGTCATGGCCGCAAACGGCTGCGCGGAAGTCGTCACCATTAAAATTAGCCGCAAGGAAGCAGTATCAGGTGGCACCCCGGCCAGAGGCGCGAGCAAGGACCGCGCCGGCGCCGCAAGCGGGACGTCATCGCCGACCGGCAAACTCGTCGACCCCGTGGCCGAGATTGCCGCGAGCCAATTTGTGCAGGCAGCACTGAACGCGCCGAGGTCGGGTTCGAGCAGCTACAACATCTTCATGGTTGCAGCTTTCGCCGCCTTGATCTACGAGGTCGATGGTGCCAACCACGCCGTGCAAGCGTTCGATTTCGGCGATGACATCGTTACTTCATCAACCGCAAGCGACGCCAACGGACCGGCATCCGCACTTCTCGGCTGCGCAAATTTCGGCGGTACGGCCGTGTACGGTGGGGCGTTCGCATTCGAGTTCGCCCAAGGCGATACAATCGCCACAGACGGCAGCGAGCTTTATGTCGGCAACGCCCATGCGGAGGATCGCGGCAGTGGCCGAGAAACTGCTATTCCCCGAGGTTCCGGGACCATTGATGTTGTTGCGGCGGCGGCGAACGAAGCCGCGCAACGTGACCCCACGCAGACAGGCCGGGAAAACGGGTCAAATCAAGGTCGATCGCAATCCGATTTGCGCGCTCCCGACAACAACTCCGAAGCCGCTAAGCTTGAGACCGCGGGAGACAGTTTAAATCACGGTCAATCGCAGAAGGCCCTGCATGAGTCCGACGACGGCTCCGTGGCCGCCAAGGGGCATGCCAAGCATGAGACCCTGGGAGACGGTTCAAATCACGGTCAATCGCAGAAGGCCCTGCATGAGTCCGACGACGGCTCCGTGGCCGCCAAGGGGCATGCCAAGCATGAGACCCTGGGAGACGGTTCAAATCACGGTCAATCGCAGAAGGCCCTGCAGGAGTTCGACAACGGTTCCGTGGCCGCCAAGGGGCATGCCAAGCATGAGACCCTGGGAGACGGTGCAAATCACGGTCAATCGCAGAAGGCCCTGCAGGAGTCCGACAACGGCTCCGTGGCCGCCAAGGGGCATGCCAAGCATGAGACCCTGGGAGACGGTTCAAATCACGGTCAATCGCAGAAGGCCCTGCAGGAGTCCGACAACGGCTCCGTGGCCGCCAAGGGGCATGCCAAGCATGAGACCCTGGGAGAAGATTCGAATCGCGGACAGGCGCACGGCGATTTGCAGACTTTTGAAGATGGCTCCGCGGCCGGCAAGCAACACGCACGGCATCCACAGGCAGGTGATTTAGATAGTGGCAAACCGCAGCACCATATACCAATGGCGTCCGTAAATTCTGCCAACGACGCACATTCGGCATTGAAGATTAAGACTGAAGGAAAGGGCGGCCCTTCTTCCGACAACGCAGATCAGGCCAAATCAGCGGTTGGCACCGACCTTGGCGATTCCTTTCATTTTAAGAGTGGCGCCGACAATACGTCTTCAGGCATGTATGACCTTCAGCAACTGAGCCACGGAAATGGAAAAGCCTATGGAGATGGTCAGCATGCTGTTGCGCGCGAGGGGCCGGAGCCGGTCCAGGATGCTGACGGGATTGATATTTCAAATGCGCACCACGACCACTCCTGGCACGCCAATCTCCATGCGGCTCACGATTTGATTGTGTAGCAATTTACTGAATGGACGGGCCGTGTTTTAAGTGCGCCACCCCCAGACCCATCCCCACCGTCATTTTCATCCTTCGGATCGGGGTCGATCTGCTTCTTGAACCGCGCGGCGACATCCTTGATGCGAGGGAGTACCCGGCGCACTGCCTCGATGGGTTCGGCCTTGCTCGCGACGAACTCGTCGTATTCGCTGTGCCGGACGCGATGCCGCATCGTTAGGCACTCGAGAAGATCGCGGCGCATTTCAGCGTCGAAGAATGCCGGCCTGGCGTTCTCCCCCGTCAGCAGCCTCGATAGGCGGTCGATGAGATCCTTGTGCCATGCCTCGCCGGATGGCGAGAACCCGAGAAGCGCGTTCTCGATCGACGTATAACCCGCTCCCATCGCGTGCATGAACGCTCTCGAATTCCTGTAGCCATCCAGGTCGGGCGCATCGAAGCCTGCGGCCTCGAAGAGACGGATCGCCATGCCGTGGTGCATCAGCGCGTAGTCGAGGTCCTTGTCGACGTCCGTCCATCTGGCGTCGCTCATGGCATCTGCACCATATGACCGCGGATGCGTTCCAAAAAGCGCTCGCTCGACCTGGATTTGAGATGGATGTCCGCCGGAAGGTCCTGCCTACGGCAGGCGTCTTCCACGAATTCGAGGGCCTCCGATTCCAAATCGGCGGGAAAATCGACGACAACGTCGAGGTCGCTGTCGAACTTCATCCGATCCTCGGCAGCCGAACCGAAGATCAGAAAGCTTCCGCCACGCTCGGCGCCCAAGGCCCTCATCTCGGACATGACGAGATCGGCCGGGGCCCGCCGTCTGGCGGTTTCGCGGGATTTCCTCTCGGCAACTGTAACAATGCCGGACACGGGATGTCCTCAACGAAAACTGGGTGTCGTTGGCCAAAATAAGCACTCCGTCAGCAACAAAAAAGGGCACGACTCCGGCCTCGACGGCGATGGCTACTGCTTCACGCTCCGGGCGGGAGGCTTCCCGTTCTGGCGGTAAAATCGAAAGGTACGTGCAGCTGGATCTACCGATCTGAGGCTATTATCCCTTGAAGAATGCCATCAAATATTTGACTTTGATAGCATCGCCGGCCGTCTCTGGAGGACGCCATAATGGCCGATGTCACCATCCGTAACCTCTCCGAGGAGACGCATCGTGCTCTGAAAGTCCGCGCGGCGCAGCACAATCGCAGCGCGGAAGCGGAAACATTCTTGAGGCCGCCGTGCGTCCCGAGGGTCGGCTGCGGCTCGGCACCGCCCTTTCGGAGATGAGCCGGAAGATCGGCCTCAACAATGCCGATGTCGAGGCACTTGAACATGGCCGTGCGCGCTTCCCGCTGAGCCGATGCACTTCGAATGATCTTGCTCGATACCAATGTGGTCTCCGAGGCGATGAAGCCCGAACCGCATCCATCGGTCCGTAACTGGCTCGACGCCCAGGCGGCCGAAACGGCACCGAGAGTTTCGCCTGACTGGACGTGCCGCAGCAGGGCCTATCCGACGGCAAGATCGTGGATGATTGGTTTCAGTCCGTCGGACGTGACTTCGAGGCTCGCAAGCGTAATCGGTAGCTTGAAGCGTCGGCGCCCAGCACTTCCTGGATTTACGTATAGCAAGCCGTCGACGGTGTTGATCTTCGGCACGTGGGAGTGGCCGGAAATAATGACATCGATGCCCTCTGCTACGGGATCGACCTGCAAGGTGTTGAGGTCGTGCAGAATGTAGAACAGCCGTCCGGCGAGCCGCACGAACTCGGTTTCGGCAAATTCGGTGGCCCACTCGCCCGTATCCACGTTCCCTCTGATCGCCGTGACGGGGGCAATTCTACGCAGTACGGTGATGATCTCGGGATCGCCGATGTCGCCGCAGTGAATGATGTGATCGACATCGGCCAGCACGCGCAGCGCCTCCGGCCTAAGCAGGCCGTGCGTGTCGGAGATGATACCGATCGTGAAGATCATCGAAGCGTCCGGACGAAGCACCCTATCGCGCCGATGTCCCGAACAACAGCCGCCTAGGCCGACTTCCGCCGCTCGCCCGTCGCGGGCTTCTTGGCCGCCGCTTCCTTCTCCGGCTTCTTGCCGACGATCGGCATCAACATCTCTTTTTAGCCCGCCGCCTTGCGGGGCTTCTTGGCAGGCTTGCCCGCCTTCAGGTGCCGCGGAACACGTGGACAAGCTCCGATCCCGCCGATTGTGAATCCCTGCCCTGTGCTAACCGCCTGGAACGACGGAGGGGGCGGAAGGATTCGTCCCGGCAGGAGCAACCTCGATGCTGATTACGAAAGAACGACGGCCGGCGATTCGCACCCTGCGAGGTTGGGCCATCAACGTGCTGCAGGAGGCCGGCGCTATCCACGAATGCGAAGAGCACGGCTGGGCGCAGGACCGCGCCGATCCTCATGCCCGAGAACGCGCCTTCGACATCGCCCGCCAGGATCCGCCGTCCGGCATCTCGCCGGAGGAAGCCGTCACGGAGATCTGCGACGTGCTCGGATCGATCGGCGACACTTGTCCCGAATGCCCGCCCCAACACTGAGCGCGCAAGAAAGAAAACATTTTTGCGGCGCCGCAACGCGCTCGGTTCCAAATCGTGAAGCTGCTCACGTCGTTTTTCTTCTTGGCGGCTCCGATCGCCTGGACCTAACTTAATCCGTCGCCGCGCGGCCCGAGGCACTATCGGCGACGAGAACACGCGTTGTGGTCCGCCCTAGGAGGAAGCTGCGCATGTCGAAACGGCGTCGTTTCAAGCAATCAAATTTTCTCAAAGACCGGCTTGCCATTTTCGCGAAGGAAGCCCTTAAGAAGGCATCGAATCTTCCGCCCGGCACCGCTCGCGAAGAGATGCTCAAAAAAGTCCGCCAAGCAGACATCGCGTGCCACGTGGACGAATGGGCCCACTCGCGCGGACCGCAGCCGCCGACCTGGAGCAACGACGATCCATGAAAGCGCTCGACGACCGGACGATTGCCAATCTCGAAGTCGCCCTCGAAGAAGCTTGTCGGTCTCTCCCTCACGGCGGTGCCCATGAAATCAGAAGGGAGATCGCACAAAAGCTGCTCGATAGCGCCGCCCACGGGAATAAGACCTTGTCCGGATTGATAGAGGTCGCGCGCGCGGCACTGGCCGAAGCGATCAAGGAATTCGCCTAACTGCGCGATTCCGTCGATGCTCCGCCTCCTGATCAGCGAGCGAGGAGCGGGGCCGCGTTATCGGCTCGCATGCCTTGGACCTCGCATCGCTCCCGCGTTAAGAGACGTCCTGAGATTGGAACCGGCGGCCGTTCCCAGTCTTAAAACGAATATTTCCGTTCTACGGGAGGAGCATCATGCCTCGTGGCGACAAGTCAAGTTACACCGACAAGCAGAAGCGACAGGCCGAGCATATCGAAGAAGGCTACGAACACCGTGGCGTTCCGGAGAAGGAAGCCGAGCGGCGCGCGTGGGCGACCGTAAACAAGGAAACCCACGGCGGGAAGAAGAGCGGCTCGGGTCGCGGCACTGAGGAAGATCATTCGCCGTCCCGCAAAGGTGGTCGATTGGGTGGCGCGGCTTCGGCCAAGCGGCCGGCATCGGAGCGTTCGAGGTCCGCCAAAAAGGCGGCCAAGACCAGAAAACGACGCGCTGCGTAAAGTCGCCGAAAGGAGAGCAAGATAGGTCTCGAAGCTTTTTCCTTGGAGCGATTGTCCTCCTCACGACACTGATCTTATGGCGTTCTCAGCTATCGCTATCGAACCCGGGCGCTGGATCGCGTAGAAGGCGTCACGCGCAAAGGTACCGAATGAACGAAACCTAGCCCGACCCGATCGGCCTAGTCGACGTCGATTACACCAACTCGTCACATCTTTCCTGCCACGATATCGATCAGAGCTATGCCGAGATCTGGCTTCTTCTTCCGTCTGAGGTGAGCTGGCGTGTCCGCGACGATAACCTCGAGCGTCGGTCGAACCTTTCCTTCGAGAAGATGCCCGCCCCGGGTTGTACCGTCGGCCAGACCCAGGACCACATGCACGTGGAGGCTTGCCTTTCCGTCGTCGCCGACCGCAATATCGCCGATCGCGCTCAGCACCTCGCACTGCTCCGCGATCTCGATCTTCTTATAAGTCTTTTTCTCGAAATCGAACCAGCCAACGGTCGCCCTTTCAAAAGCGCCGATGGCGGTGAGCGACGCCGCCGTGATTCCAGCGTCGTTTGCGAATTTGGTGAGCGTAGTGAACGCTTCCTCCCCGGAATCGAGGATGACAACGCGGGCTTTCGAACCCGCCTCGCCTGATAATTTGGTGCTCTTCATCGTCGTTAGGCCGCGCTGCGCTGGGTATGTCGACCTTCCTTGACCTCTTCCACGATCTTGGCGCAGAAGGCCTCGAGATCGCCGGGGTTGCGAGAAGTGATGACGCCCTGATCGACGACGACCTCTGCATCTTCCCACTTCGCACCGGCGTTCGCGACATCCGTCTTGATCGACTTGAAGGAGGTCATCTTGCGACCTTTCGCGATGCCGGTCTCGATGAGAAGCCAAGGGGCGTGGCAGACGGCCGCGACGATCTTCTTGGCATCGAAGATATCCTTGATGAACTTCAGCGCTTTGGACTCGACCCGCAGAAGATCCGGATTGATCTGCCCGCCAGGCAATACGATCGCGTCGTAGTCGGCGGCCGATGCCTCGTCGCGCGTCTTGTCGACCTTCACCGGTCGCCCCCAATCCTTCTTGTCCCAGCCCTTGATCTCGCCTGCGGCGAGCGAGACGACATCGACCGTTGCGCCAGCCTTCTTCAAGCGCTCCTGCGGCACTTCCAGCTCGGCCTGCTCGAAGCCGTTCGTGGCGAGAATGGCGATCTTTTTGCCGGTCAGTCCATGGGTCCAATCCTTCGTTTCGGGGGTTGTCCAACAATCGACCGTCTCGAACATCGTTCCTGAAAAGCGGAAACAGTCGAGAATTTGGATCCGACCGCCGAGACGAAGGTTATGAGGGTTAGAAGCCGGAGCGTCTCGCATGGCCAGCAGGTTCCACGGAGGTCGTCAACGTCACAGGAGCAGCTTCCGGCATCGGAGAAGCGACAGCACGCCGCTTCGTTAAAGAGGGCGCGAAGAATAGCCGCGCAGCGCCTTTCACCGTCCTACTTTGCGAGCGCCGTGTCGTCGAAGCGTGCATAGATAGTGCTCGGTCCGGAGTCCGAATCGAGCAGCTTTAGTCATACTGCTGTCGCTCTGGCCATCGCCATTGGATCGGCAATCACGTCAGAGCGCCTCGGCCTCCCGAAGGACGACCTGTTGCGATTCCACAGCTAGGCCACACCCGCCGCTGGATCGTGCGGCAGGTGAACCAATACAAGCGGTAGGCGGATCGCCTAGAGCGAGTGTTCGGCAGCGTCCCTGACCGAACACTCTCCACCACCAAACTAGTGTACGGCCTGGCTAGTGCGTCCTCGGCCTTCGGAACATCCTCAGGCAGTGGTAGCGGCGCCGCGGTTGCTTCCACGGTGGAATGCGAGGCGTAATGGTGCAGCAAAGCAGTTCACGACCTTTACTATACCGACTACTCCGGGCGCTTTAGTAATGAACAAGGGCCGCTGCTCAGAGACAGCGGCCCTTCGGATTTCAACCAGCAATGTCCGTCATCACCATTTTTGGCGACCGTACCATTCATCCACTTCCTTTTGCGCCTGATCCTTGGCGTAGCCGTACCGTTGCTGCAATCTCCCTTCGAGTTGCTCTTGCTTCCCGTTGATCACATCAAGATCATCGTCGGTAAGCTTGCCCCACTGTTCCTTCACTTTGCCCTTCATCTGCTTCCAGTTGCCTTCAACGCGGTTCCAGTCCATGGCGCTCCTCCTTGAACGACTAAGATCGATCAACGGAGCTCGCCGACGCTGGTTCCTCGGTGAGGATAGCGTCAATCAGGCGCGGGCGCAGTGTTTAAAACTGGACCGACGCGCCGACGGTGAGACGCCACGCGCTTGGTCCGCGAGGCGATCAACTCCGTTCCGGCGAAGCGGCCCACATGGTAACTTAACCCACTCTGGCGCTCGCCCTGCGGGAACGCGGCGCTGATTTACTCTGCCGCCTTTTAGCTGCACGTTTGATTTGCTCTGCCTCAAATTGCGTCCGACCAAAAGAAAAGCCCGGCAGTGATGCCGGGCTTGAGGTCATGAAAAACGTTTACGTGATGCAGGTTAGTAGCGATAATTTTTCCCCTTATTCCAATATCCTTTGATGAACACGCGTTCGCGGATGACGAACGACAAGCGATAGCGAGGGCTCAAAGCGATCAGAACCGCTGTGCATCGGTACGGCGGCTCCTGGGCAGCCTATTGACCAACCTATTGGGTCCGGGCCGGGTCCCTCCGGCAAGCACCAGCGGCTGGCTCGGCATCCGATGAGCGCCTATCCTGTCGTCATGATCAATAACACCGCCCTCACCCGCCGCCGCTCCGACAATCCGCACGAGGAGAGTTGGCACATCTATTCCGGCGACGTCCGCATCGGGACCATCGGCGCGCGCGCCGGCGTGCCTGTGCACGCCGATCAATGGGGTTGGTCGATCGGCTTTTATCCCGGCATGGAGCCAGGCACATGGCTAAGTGGCATAGCCGCCACTCGAAGCCGCGCGCGAGGCTTTCGAGACCGCATGGTCGGAGCTACAGCCGAGCATTCCCAACAATGCCTTCGCCGAATGGCGCCACGATCGGGACTGGCGGGCCGAGGTTGCGGCCAAGCGGGCGCGGGGCGAGAAGCTCGACAGCGAAATCCGGAGCACGTTGATGCGCTGCGTCTGCGGCACCACATTCGACAGCTGGAAGCCGGCGGAGAGCTACCAGCACCGCGCAMACATCACCGCCGCGCGGGCGGCCAATGGGATACGCCGATGAAGCACACCGAAGAACGACCTGACCCGGAAGCGGCCGCGCGCAAGCTCGTCGAGCTCGCAGCGAGCGTCGMCCCTGTCCAGGACGGCCGGATCTATATCGAGAGGATCAACGCGCCCTTCTTGTTCAAGCTGAAGGGCAGCGGCAGCGAATTCGGCGCCGGGCTCAAACACGCGATCGAGCGCGGCTGGCTCCAGATGCACGAGAGCGGGACTTACGTGCGCTTGCTAGGCCCGGGCGGCCTACTCACTCAATAGATCAGGGTAAAGGACAACCAGCCCGAGAGAAGCGCGCAAAAACCAATTCCCACATAAGGCAATGCAAGGCGCATCGGGTATTCCCTCCGAGACGCGAAATATGCCGTCAGTCTTTCATGGCGGTCGGCCGACGACAACGAATCTGAAGTTGTATCCTTGCGCTTCTTGCGCCGCGCGCCACCTGCAGCATGAAAGAGGCCGCCAACTGAGGCGGCCTGCCTTAATGCCTGCTGATCGGCTCAAATCTATCGAGCCTGGTTGCGCCTTCCCAAAGCTCTACCGTGTACCCGTCTACAAGCAATTTGGCTCGCTCCCTAGCCTCCGCCTCATCGTGTACCTCAAGGTCAACTCGGAGCGTTATGTGCCCCTCATCATCGATTATGTATGCGCGAAACTCTCGCATGACTCCGCCCAAAACACCGCCTCGTTCCGAAGCAGGAACGCTATCGAAACTAGGCGACAATTTCAAACTAGGCCACTGAGCCCGGAAACCGGCTAATGAACAAAAATGAGGTATAGGAGGGCTGCCGCCAGCAGGACGCCCAAAACCGTATTGGCATTGGGACCCATCTTTGAATCCTCTGCCCGTGGAGGCCCCAGCATCGGGCCGGGGGGCGTGATGATGCTGGGGCTTCCGGACAGGCTTCTGTCTCGTGGGACCGAGACCGTCACCGCATAACACAAGCCGGGCGCGACATAGACGTTCCCAGCCAAGTTCTAAATCTCCCCTGCGTGTGGCTGTTTCACACAGCGCGCGCTCGGCCGATCGGGGTCCAGCTGGTGCTACCCCTGCACCGTTGACGTTTTGCGCCGCAGGGATTCTGCCGAGCCAGAACATCGTGGTTTTTGCCAAGTTTTCCCGACGCCCTCGGGCTCGCCGAAGGTAACCTCTAGGCCCCGGCTCATCCCCATTTTAGCTGGGGCCCTTTTTTGGGAACTGTATAGGCGCCCGCACGACGAAAAGTTTCGCAAGAGTTCCTTCACCTTGATCTAGGGATACGGCCGGTGGGCAATAGCGGGAGATCGCTTCGCATGGAAGATGGCGCTCAGCCGTTACCTCGGATGCGAGATACATGAAAATGTCAGGCATAACTTTCGTTGTTTACAATCCGCCCCAGCTGGGGCTCCCGTACCTTGCCGTGATGATTGCACCGAACGGCGAAGTCGTAGCGGTGCCATTCGAAACTCCAGCAGAGGCCGAAAACCACAACATTGAGAGCGCTGCCAAGACTACGCGCTATGCGCCCGCGAGCAGTCGCGAATGACGCCCGCCATCTTGGGGCCAGCCCCGCTCCAAATCCGCCATCCCCACAAACATCCCCGTGGTGCGGCTGAACCTTTTCGCGCGCATCTCTTAGTGGATATCCGGGATTTTGCTGATTCCTCCCGGGCTGGAAGCCGCCGCCCGCGGTATATTTAAGTGGGCGGCGTTCATGCGGAATATGCAGCCTGGTGTCACGGTTCCATCGATGCGGCTGAACAAGCACCGCCATCGAAGAAACACCTCAGACAGGATATATCAGCCTGATAGCCAAGACGGTCGTAAACGCGCCAAGGGCGATGACAGCAATTTTGAAATGAAGATCCTTATCCAAGCCACTTGCCTCCACTCACTCAGCGGCGTCAGCCCCTGGCCACTGGCAAACCGGAAAAACCCGGCGGCCCTTGGAGGAGACCGCCGGGCTGATCCGCCGATCACACCACTTCAATGGCTGACAGGCTGAATAAATGGCGCTGGCTCGTCTGTCCGAATCCCGACAAACCGTCTCGGTTTAGTCGGACGTGTGGCCGACAAGCCACGTCCCCAGCTTGCACTCCCCCTGCCTGGCTGGAGCCGCTTGTAGCTCAGTGGTAGAGCGGCTGACCTGTAATCAGTGTGTTGCCGGTTCGAGTCCGGCCACGGGCGCCAGCAAGCCATCGCGCAGGAACATCGCGGCTAGTGCCAAGTTTTCCCGACGCCCTCGGGCTCGCCGAAGGTAACCTCTAGGCCCCGGCTCATCCCCATTTGAGCTGGGGCCCTTTTCTTCCGGGACAAGGGTCTCAAGGGGAACGACAAGAGCAGGCGAATATTTGAATCGTCGCTGGCTCGCTGCCAGAGTTGGCGGAGCGGACTCGGCCTACCCCCTTGATCCCTCCGGAGCCGGGGCCGTTCTCTTCGCCTTCGTAGTATCGGAGTAGCGTATGCGTTCCTCGCCCTCGATCGTGCCAGCCGACCGCCTCGACCGCGACATCTATCTGGTGCTTGAAGACTTCGGCGCGCGCCGGTTGCGCCTGGCGGGAAACGGATGAGGCTGACACTAACCTCGAGGGCGTTCTGCAAAATCTCCTGTCCGGCCAGTACGCCTATCCGCTCCGAATTGTATCTTTCAATGCCGTCGAGGGGTGGTCGCGGGATCCGACTTCCGACGTCGCCGACGCACTGGCCCAGCGCGCGGCCGACACCGACGCCGAATGCTAAAGCTCGAGGTCGGATAGGCTGGGATGATCCGCGGGACGCGGGGCGCTACGGTCCCAATGATACTTGCGCTCCGATGCCTTGATTGGGAGGTCGTTGATGCACGCGAACCTGCGTCGCATCAGTCCATCTTCGTTGAACTCCCAGTTCTCGTTCCCGTACGAGCGGAACCAATTTTCCGAGTCGTCGTGCCATTCGTACGCGAAGCGAACGGCGATCCGATTTTCATTGAAGGCCCAGAGCTCCTTTATGAGCCGATAATCCAACTCCTTAGTCCACTTCCTAGTAAGAAACGCGACGACTTCCGCGCGTCCTTTCGCGAACTCGGCCCGATTTCTCCAATAGGTATCGGTCGAGTACGCCAAGGCGACCTTTTCTGGGTTGCACGAATTCCAGCCATCCTCGGCCTGCCGTACCTTGATGATGGCGGTTTCACGTGTGAACGGGGGAAAGGGGGGGCGGCTCTCGGACATTTGGGGCTCCATTGGCGAGATTAACTAGAGACCTTCACAACAGTTACTCTAGTGGCATCAGGGCGGCCGTCGAGAACCGACCTTGCAAATTTGCACGATCCTTTTTGACGCACCCTGTTACCACATTGTCCCGACTTGTCGTCGGGCACGGTGTGCAATCAAGAAGCTGCTCTGGCAGCTAAGCGGAGCCCTCCTTCAGCACGTGCATTTAACAAACTGCCTGTTTTTCCCGGTGTATCACAACCACGTGCACGAAATTCTTTGGTGAGCCCACGAAACACAGTGGAAACAGGCCAGGCCTAACGCTCCCCGCTTGGAGTTGAAGAGGGGAGTTCCAAATGACGATTTTCGAAGTGATTGCTGTCGCACTTTCCGCCGGCGTTCTGCTTTCGGCATATGCCTCAGACCTGGGCGCTGACGTTGTCCTAGCGATTGTCTCCTGCCTTACGTGATGAGAAGGCCCGCCAGCGTGAACCGGCGAGCGCAGTCACAAACCTGTGGCACGCCCATTGCAAAATTAGCGCTAACTGGGATTTCAGTGCTCAGTTTGAGAATGAGGCGCTGCCGGGACATGTATTTCGAGCTCGGCAGCGTTCTATTTTGAGACTAGTGGGACAGCCAGCCATGCGTCATCATCCACTGGTGGGCTCCCGGGAGTGCTAGGCCCGCCAGCGTGCACTGGTGGCCCCTGAAACCTTCCTAGGTTTCGTGCGTAGGACCTATATCCGAGGTTTTTGTTAGGTCCCATCTCGGGGCTGGAAATGAACACCGCCGCCGGGACATGTATTTGAGCCCGGTGGCGTATTTCCTTCTCTGCTTCCTTCTTCTCCTAGCATGCCGTCAGTCGCTCCCAGTCACGCTTCCTGTGCGTTCAGCGCCGCCGCTTCATGCTGCCCCTGCTTGAACCCGGCTCCTCGCCCGACTCTACTCGGATCTGCTCCTAGATGCCGGCGCCGGTGAAGGCGGCGAAGGTGTCGCGAACACGCGCGGACATAGCCGACCAAGATCCCACCGTCTCGATGAAGCTGCCGAAACCAGGCCCTGTCGCTGCACCTCATGCAGGCTGCGCTCTCGCCGACACCGACGTCCAGTTTAGCGAGAGTTCTGAGATCGACGGGGGCGAGATGTTTGCCCATGCTTGCAAGGTCGGGCTCGAAGGCGTCGTCTCCAAGTGCGTGACAGCAATTGTCCGTCGCGAAGCTGAATTGAGGGTCGGCCAAAAGATGCACGCGGCTTTCGAAGCCCCTGCAAGTCTAATGGCTGGAGCTTCGGGCAATGAAATAGTCCGTCAGTATCGACGGCATGTCGCGGCGAATGCGAAGCGACTTGGCGGGCTCAATTCGGGTCGGCGTCGAAAACGTGCGCTCAGGCGGATCGCTGTCCAGACGGAACTAGCTTAACGGCATTAGGTGAGAGAAACTGACGGATTAAAAGCCGTCAAAGACGTTCGAAGTTGCAAAGGTACGACAGGGGATCAACGAACATGAGATGTCGGCCTCAGTAAGTGGGACTTTCGGAACGTCGCGCTGCATAGCAGGTTGTCGTCTGGCAACGACCTTGGTCGATCGTCATCCTTGGAGTGTCAGATGAGCAAACGTAAACCGGCAACGGCGTCAAAGCACGCCCGCCGCCCGAGAATGGTCGCGAAGGCCCAACGGACTGCGCAAGCTATTATCAGGAGCCCGAAAGCGGGCGTTCCGCCCGTGAGCGCAGATTCGCAGCAAGACGCCCTCCCCGTTAAGAATCCGCTTCTTGTCACGGATGCAGCCTTACAAAATGACTCCAAACAGATGACGGAAAACAATTCAAAGAGAGGGGTTGATATTCTTTCTTCAGCCAACGCAAACGTGCGAGCTTATCAAGCGCAGCTACTGGAAATGGCACAAACCAACATGCAATTTGCTTTTGAATTCGCTCAAAGGCTTGCGATGATTAAGGCGCCCCTTGAATTTCCCGGTGTAATCGCAGAATTCACAAACAAGCGGATCGCCATGTTCCGGAAGCATTCCTCGGAGATGGCTGAACTAAGTACCAAATCGTGGACTTTCTAAAAGCCAAGCTCACCCCAATTAAGGACGTTTCCGCTCTGCACCGATAGCGGCCTTTCGGATAGTTACTATTGGCCCATGCCCGAACCAGCTAATCGTGTTCAGAGATGCTTCTGAACCCGAAGCGGGACGACGAGAGTAGTATCAGGCTCTACGTCAGACGTATCCACTGACGCGCAACACCCGCATTGAATAGATCAGCTCTTCAATTCCAGCGAGAAACGACTGCGAGAACTGCGCATGCCGGAAGGCTTTCGGGGTGGAGATCGACAAGAACGGCTGGCGCCCACTGAGGCGCGTGTACGGGTGAGTGGCCCCAAGCGCCTCCGGGGCTCGAGAGGAGCGGAGACGCCGGGACCGCCACGACGCACCGGCTCAAGGCTGGGCGTCGGTAGATATTCTCCGCCCCTGGATTCATCGCAGGCTCTAACAAATGTTGAGCGTTCGAGATTAACTTTGCCGAGAACTCTTCTCTCATGTCGGCGGACGAGCCAACCGTCTATCTGGTCGCCAACGACTTTGGACAGGCTGGCCGTGCCTGGCGCGAAGCCGACCTTGAGACTACGAATCTCGAAACCGTCATTCAAGATCTCCTCGTCGGCGATATTGCAGGTCGATCAAGGTCGTCGCCGTCAACATGGAGAGCGCTGGTCCGAGAGGGATGTTGCATCGCTGCAATGTGCAACTGAGCGACGTCCCGTCGTATCTCAGGAGTTCACAAGCCTGCGCCTCGTATAGCGATGGCCTTCCAACGGAAAAAGCTGGAAGCGCATGGCATCAAGGCGCCGTTTCCCGTTTCGTGCAGCCGGCACTCGCCTCCGCGATCGAGCGATGGATTCACGAAATCAAGTTCGACGGCTATCGGGCGCAGGTCCAGATGCCCACGAAGTCGTCAAGGTCTTCACGCGGTGCGGCCACGGGCTGGACCTGTCGCATCCCTAGCCGCTTGCGCCGTCGGCCGATCGCGACCATGGTAACGAAGAGGAGCGCTCTCAAACAAACAAAAAGTCATTCGCCGTCATCAAGTCGGTGAAGTTTGCAAGCGTTACCTGATCAGCTCCCGCCATGATAATGGTGCTAGTTCCGCTCTGGGTGATGACAAGGTCACCAAACGAGTGCACACCCGCAACGTCAATGAAAGCGATCCTATCATCCTGGCATTGGCTGAAATCTTGGATGAGATTGTTGGCTCCAACAGTCATTAGACCATTGTCCTTGAATACAAACGTATCGGAACCTCCATGAGCATTGCCGCTCAGTTCACCATCTCCCCACATCTCATTGCTGACTGTGCAACCTTGCCCAGCCGTCCCCGCGTATAGGACATCGCTGCCGCCCTTAGCACGACCTGAAATTTGCGCCGCATCGCCCCATAAGAAGTTGTCGACCCGGCCGCTGTCAACGGCGTGGCCCCCGAAGATAAGATCATCGCCTCCTTGGGTCGCCCCGCCCATGACTTGCGCGTCTCCATAGAGCTGGTTCACAACATCCGTCAACGAACTGTCGCCGCCGCTGAGACTGTCATTACCTCCGCTGGTAGCGTCGAGCATCGTAACAGCATCGCCAACGGCGAAGTTCTTGGTACCCTGCAACGTCGCAAGGTCGTTCCCGCCTTGCGCATGGCCGGACATTGTGGCGCCGGCGTCCCCGTAAAAAGACACCGTGGAGCCGCCCTCGTTTATGAAAGTATCGTTGCCACCCTTGGCAAAGCCGGAGATGTCACCGCCGGCATCGCCATAGAAGGTCTTTGACATGATCGCCCCACCGGAGCCCGTGAAACGGTCGTCGCCTCCCTCAGCATGGCCGGACATGTTGCCTCCGGCATCACCGTAGAACACCTGCGTTGCGAACAAGGCCCCGTTGAAGGTGTCGTTGCCACCTTTGCTGTGGCCGGTCATGTCACCGCCGGCATCCCCGGTTGCTTGAGTCCGTTCTGGCGGTGAATGAGTCATCGCCGCCCTGGGCGTGACCGGACATGTTGCTTCCGCTATCACCAAAAAAGATGTTTCCAGCCTGCCTAGAGCCCTGAAAGCTGTCGTCCCCGCCCTTGCTATGGCCAGACATGTCGCCGCCCGCGTCACCGTAAAAGGTGTGGGTGCCGCCCTGTACCGTCTGGGTTATGAAGCTGTCATCGCCGCCCTGAGAATGACCCGACATGGCGCCGCCAGCGTCGCCGAAGAACGTATTGATTTGCTGTCTGCCGGTACCACTCAAGAAGGTATCGTTGCCGCCCTTACTTTGGTCCGACATGTCGGCACCCGCGTCGCCGTAGGCAGTGACACTGGTCGCGGTGAGTCCGTTAAAAATGTCATCGCCGCCCTGAGCAGAATCGAAAATACTGCCGACCACGTCCCCATAGAATGTGTAGTTGGAAGGTCCGATTTCATCGAAAGTGTCGTTCCCTCCCTTCGAGAAGTCGAACATGCTGCCACCAGCATCACCGAACGAGGTCGGTGCGCCTGGGGTGCCTATCAGGTTGTCGTCGGTGCCGAATTGATGATTGACCAGGTCACCCGGGGTAAGCGGAACAGGCTGCCTGCGCATCGGAAGTCCTCCTCGGCTGCATCCAATACAATCTTAGGCTGTTTCGTCAGGCTAGCGAACCAACTATAAGTGGGTACATCCTTTAAGCCATCCCGTCCTAGAGGCCGAAGACGTCGCGTCTCGCTTCATCTAACCGGGATGAGGTATGGGCGGCTAGATCCGCTTTGGGTCACACGGCGACATGCCGAGATCTCGCCACGTGACAACTACATGCCGTAGCTTGCTCTTCCTGGTGCGGCTCCGAGACCCATCAATTCCCGATAGCGCAACAGCACGGCTTCGCGTAGCGCACGGCTTGAGCTCGATACGGAGCCGACTCCTAAGACGATCAGCAGCAAGCCCAACCAGGTCACCGCCCAGCCCCTCCCCTCATCGCCGGCCCCCCTAGGGCCCATGCCCACCGGCAGAACCGGGGGCATCGAGGCAGCAGCGGCGTCACTCGCAGCCGCAAGAAGCTTCTCTACGTCAACTTGGGGCGGCACGGAGAACTCCGACGTGAGCTGGTTGGTACGCCGATGCAGATCGGGTACCGCTGGTATCGGGGCCGTCGTGCTCGTTCCAAGTTCGGAAGCAGCCTCAGCTACTTTGAATTCAGGGACAGGGGGCTGAGACTGCTCGGCCGGTCTGGGCCGCAGCAACTCTACGCGCGCGTCAACGACCGGGCTCCGCTTACGACTAGCCACGGGATCTTTAGCTATGCGAGAACGAACGGGCTTCTTCACCGTCGCAATGCCCTCGGCCAGGAACCAACATTTGCGGCGACCATCGACTCGATAGACCCAATGCTGGCCATCGGGGACCGAGTCGCCGGGCCGCGCCAAGCATTCCGCTCGCGCCGGATAGGTCGGAGCACGTGCGCGCGGAGCGATATTGAACAAGTCGTCAAGAGGGTCGGAGGACGCGGGCGTCGTTGAAAGAATTCCAGCGAGAGCAAAACCAGCGAAGCAAAATCTCAAATAACCGGACATCGAAAACTCCCGGTGTATCGCCCCCACCCCCTCGACCCTTCGCGCCGACATGGGCGGCCATACGGCTCAAAACTGGCGGCGCAAGGGATTCATTGTGTTCGTGACTAGTCCGGGTCCGAAGCAGCCGCAGCTGCGACGTGCAGCAGCCTGCCAAATCTCTTTCGCCGCGGCACTCGGACCGTGGCTTACGACCGTGGATGAGCTGAGGATTTGGCCGATCAGTTGCCATATCCCTTTGCACGTGCGGAAGAATGCGGCCAGGGTGCGAAGGAGTGGATATCCGCAAACGTTAATGGATCGGCCTGCAGGCGCTGTTTTCCGCGTTTACTGTTCGTATGTGCGTTGCAGAGCTACTGCCGTTGGGGCATCAGCGGAGGTGAATCCTACCCTAGCTAGCCTGCTCAGTCCGCTTCAACCTGAGCCAGGAGCCGACTAGTTAGTAAGATTCGCGTTTGAACTCTCCCGCGCCGTCATTACTGTGACTGGATTGCCAATTGCCTTTCCCGCCGCGCGGATGGTGTCAATGAACAGCTTCGCGGCCGGGTTCAAACCAATCGGACCACCATGTCCTCTAGCTCCAAAGCTAGTATCGCCAAGAAAGCGCGCACGAAGGCTGAAGCGGATTTTGCCACCTGGCTCATGATGGCCAAGCTCGGTGGTTTCGATGACCTGCCGTCCAGCGCCCAAAGCTTTCTGACTAACTATCGAACTCGGCTCGAGACAATGAGCGAGGCCGAGTCCACGGCCCTAGCCGTTCGCGAGGTCTACAGCGCTTATTACAGCGAGATGGGAGGCGTGGGCGCGCCCCCGGAACCAAAGGCTCGCACACCAATGACAGAGGGCAAAGTCGTGCGGCTCGAGAAACGGCCCAATCAGCCCGGTCTATCGGCTGCACTGCATTCGACGAAGCCAATGATCCGAAAACCCCTTCCAGCACTGCTGATTTTCGCGAGCATGGTGGCTCTGATTGTCGCATATAGATTTCTGGCGCAGTAACACTGCTCGCGGATTGTGGGGACGAAGTGCCGCTCACAGTAACCGCGGACATCGCTGCACTTCGCATTTGTGCCAAAGGCGGAAGTGATCCCGACTCGCGGCGTCGCGAAACGGCGATTGTGCGACACATTGAGAATGCGGCCGCCGCGCCGGCCCCTCCCCATTTTGGCTGCGGGGGCGAGCCACGTCCTCGTGTGCCGTCGGAGACGGGCAATGACCATAAGAGCCTTTTGCACGCTCGCCGCCGCCATCTTTGCCTTGAGCGCGCTTTTGTAGTTGATCCGGATTGTGATGGATGGTCCGTCACCTTGAATGGCGTCGATGTGCCGTTTTGGGTGAGCTGGATTGCCGTCACCGTGGCGGGCGCGTTGAGCTTCGTCGGTTTCCGCGCCGCCATGCGCAGCTAGTTGCTGGCAGAGCCCACCCGGGCCGATCTGTCGCCGGGCAGCGGAGCCACTTCCCTACTCGCGGATATCGAGCCGTCGTGCTCTACCGCGACAGCGGCTTAGTGCAATTCGCGTCGGTTTGGCATACCTGCATCCATGTCCGGTCTTCCCCGAACAGCCGACGCCGAAGTGATGGGTACGCTTCGACGCTAAGGGCCAAAGTCGGACTCAGGCGGCTACTAGGATGGGCTGTCCGAGTCTACCGGAACCGTGAAGTGAAAAATGGCGCCGCGGCCTTTATCGGCGGTCACCCATACTTGTCCTTCATGCGCCTCGATGATCGACCGGCAGATTGACAGCCCCATGCCCATGCCATCCGTTTTGGTCGTGAACATCGGGTTGAATATCCGATCCACGGCGCCGCCGGGCTCTAGACCTTCCCCCGTGTCTTCTACCGATACCATCACGTATCTGAAGTGATGGACTTCAGACCTTATGGATAGGACCCGCTCCCCATTCTTCGTGGCCATGGAGTCAATTGCGTTCGTAATCAAATTCACCAGCACTTGCTGGAGCTGAACCTGTTCGCCTCTTATCCGCGGTAGCCGTTTGTTAACGTCAGCTTGAACGGCGACCCGATGTCTCCGCAATTGGTCACGGACGACGGCCAGAGCTTCCTGGATGACATCGTCGATATCGAGCGAAGTCCGGGTCCGTGCACCCGTCTTGAAATGCACCCGGATATTTTCGATCACGGCGTCCGCATGGTGTCCGGTGGTCACGACGCGCCGAAATGCATTCCTGGCACTATCGAGGTCAGGCTCGACACGATCAAGCCAGTGCAATCCCGCGTTGGCACTGGCTATGATCGCCGTTAATGGCTGTTTGATTTCGTGGGCAATTGAAGCCGAGACGGCGTCGCCGGTCATCAGCCGCGCCTCACGTTCGCGACGTTGCGCCAGGACCGCGCCGAGCAGCTGCGCGTGAAGCGTCGTTATCTCATACAGCAGGATAAAGAGAACAAGAATGCTAGACACGAACCCGAAGACCCGGCCAGCATACCAGCCGGCGCTGAACCGGGCAAAACCGGGAAACGAGACCAGATAGATCTCAATTGCATATGCGCAAACAACCACCATCAGCCACAGATCGAGCACCGAACGCTGGCGCATCCAGAGCAAAGTGAGCGCAACTGCGTTCCACAGGATTAGACAACTGGCAATATAGAGCGCGAGAGTAGAAAAATGGACCGGGTCGAGCATGATGCGGGGCAAGTATGCCTCACCCACTGTGACAAGAACTGTCACGGCACACACAACGGCTGACGTCATCGCAACACTCGAAAGAATCGTCGCGCCCACTGAGCCCTCCCACAATCGCTTGGGCGGATCGGCAACCTTCAAAAGGGTATATGCGATGACGAACGTAGGAAAACCGGCGTACCTTAGAGCGTTGAGCCAATCCGTGCTCTGTAGCCCCGCGCCAAGCAGGCCAACTGGCGCGAACGCCCCTGGAAAGACCAGCATCCAGGGGACAAGCATGAGACCCGTGAAGAGATACCCGGTTGAGATTGCGAGGAGGGCACTCGAACGCAGGGTGGCGAACTGGTTGAACAGCAGGACCGCGGTGATCATGTCATTCACGAACATCGCCGTGCCGTAGGCCGGGACGAAGCTATCGATCCGCGCCAGCTGGACGTTCGAGAGCACCCCTGCCAAGATTAAGACGACGCCCAGGAAAGCGAGCATGACCGCAAGGGCAAGCCGTTTCTGCGCCCGGCCGGGCGGTAAGGTCGCAAGGGCGAAAGACTGATCCTCCGGGATAATGACGGCGGGCTTCATCATCGGAGCGAATCTTCCCAGCGGCTGGAACGCGCGGCACGAAGCTGCCCTGAGTTTCGTCTGGACGGAGCGTATGTTTTCGAGACGATGTTTTCAACTTGCCGAAGACGCGCTTGCAGGGTTTCAGTGGCCTGCTGCTAGTCCGGACCGGGCGGCACTTAAAGGTCCGCTTCGGGTCAAAATGCGAAGAACTCAGAGTGAGCAAAGTCAGTCCGCTCTACTCCACTAAGCGGACCTCAATGAAAGGTGTCGCCACTTCGCTGATGGGCCAAGGGCTGACTCATCCAATGCAGCAAACGGCACTCTTACTTGATCACCTCATCGATATCAGGATCACTTGCCTCCGTTCCCGGCATTGGTGAGCGCAGAGTGCATGGCGTAGACCGCAATTGCCGCTATGAGACCCGTGACAAAGAGCCCGAGAAAGCCAATTCCTATCGCAAGTGCGCGCGTCAACGTCTGCCTCGGGACGAGATCACCGTAACCAATTGTAAGGCCGGTAATGAAAGTAAAATAGACTGCATCCCCGAGAGACCAGCCCTCAACAAAACCAGTCAGCAAGCCCAGGGCAAGCTGAATCGCCAGAATTGCCGACAACACCGGCCACGTCACGTGAATGGCATGACCAAGCGCCAAGAAAAAGCGCCGCTGCAACGTTTTCGGTGTTGGTCGGTTCATGTCGGGGCGATCTCCGCAAATGCCGCGCTGCAGAAGTGGCGCAGCTCATCAACGGATCGACACAAAATTTAGTTCGGGCACTTCGCGGTTAGAAGCTCCGTGTCCCGATTGCTGCTGTGGACCCTCACGTACTACCGCCCATCTGATCGCGCCGATTTGTCAGGGCCGCTGGCGCTCGCGAGAAACACGTCGTGCTTGGGAAACTTCTCGAATAATTCCGACGGTTGGGCGAAATTGACGGCGAGCACGTCAGCGGGGTTGCCGGCAATCCACTGCGACAGATTGATCGTCTCGTAAGTGCCGGCGTTGAACCCGATCAGGATGCGCGCAGGCGTATTGCCAACATTTTCGATCGAGTGCCCGTAGCCCTGCGGAATGTAGCCAACGTCGCCTTTCTCCAGCGTCTCGACGCGGAACCGTCCGTGGGAGCCGAACAGGGTGACGGACACCCGCCCGTCGATTACGTATTGCCACTCGTCCGCGTTAGGATGCCAGTGCAGCTCGCGTAACGCACCAGGATCGAGATCGAGGATGACGCCGGTCACGGTCGTCGAGATCGGGAACCGACTGGCATCGACGCGCCACTCCCGGCCGCCCTTGTAGACCCCGTGTGGTTCCTGGGCGAGCAAACGGTATTTGTGCGTCTGCGGCGGCAGATTCACGCCTTGCAACGGGGCGGCCGGCTGTGCCGGAGCGATTGCCCCGCGGGCAAAATAGACCTCCGTCTTCGGAAACGAGTCAAACGTCGCCGCGGGCACGCCGAAGTTCTTGGCCAGAAGAGTCTTCGGCGCGTGGCCGATCCAGTCCGTGATGCTGAAGGTGCCGAACTCGGAAAAGTACCCGTTGTCGAAAATGAGAATAAAGTGGCAGGGCTGGCTACCGAGACACTGCAGCATGTGGCCGTGCCCGCGGGGAAAGTACCAGATATCGCCAGGTTCGAATTCGTTGGTCTCCGCCCGGCCCTGCGGATCGATGACCGTGGTGCGAACGCCGCCCTCGATGACGAATGCCCATTCGGCTGCTGTGGCGTGCCAATGAAGCTCGCGCATCGCGCCAGGTTCGAGCCGCATGGAGACCCCAGCGATGCCTTTGGAGATCGGCAGCTGCTTGACCGTCGCCTCCTTGCCGGAACTTTCGCCGATGACTTTTCCCTCGGATTTCTCCAAGGCGAACTTGAAGGTCGGCAGGTCATCGGCCGCGAGAAGCGGATCGGGGACGTTGTTCATGAAGCTCGGATCGCCGGCCAGCGCTGGCTTTGCCGCGGCCACAGCCGCCGCAGCAAGCGCTGAGCCGATAAGAACGTCACGCCGCTGCACGTTTGACATGATGATATCTCCATGATGGCGTTGATCGTGATGTACCGAAACCACGCGCCCGCTCGGGCCATTCATTGCGGCAGGTTGCCCCGACACCTGATGTCGCACTACCGAGCGACCGCGGTAAGTTGCTGGAAATATTTAGACCGCTCGCGGGCCGGCGCCCCGAATGCCTTGCCTCCTTTTGATGCAATGTTACAACTGGTCAAAACCACCGTACAGCGGTGTTAGTGTCAGCTTCGGGTCAGAAGCGGCCCATCACGACCAGGCCGCGCGACGTCCGCTCTAGACTCCCAAGCGGCCGCACATAAGGACAAACCCCTAGGCCACCTGCAGCACCGACGGGGCCCTCGCGACCCCGTTTTTATTTGCGGCCGATGGTCGTAGCCTCCACGTCCATGATCGCAGCCTTGGACGAGGGACATGTCGGTGGCTATTCGGTCGCTTATGGCCGCGACGATACTTATTTCCCGGTCTACGTCACGGCGGCGCTGGCCGCGATCTTCTGCACGGCCGCGCTTCTCACCGGCGCGCTCTACTGGCTTGCGCTCGCGGCGCTCGCGGCCGGGTTTACCTATTACAACATTCCGCTGCTCGAGACCGGCCGGCCCACGATCGGCGCGAACCAATACGGCATCTTCATCCAGGCCTTCGGCCTGATCCGGTGGCGCGCCATCGAGCGCATCGATCTTGTCGAGATCGCCGAGCGCGCCATGACGGTGCATGAACTCCAGATCGTGCTGAACGCACCGCTCACCAGCGCGCTGGTGGCCGACTGGCGCAAGCAGCCGTTCTGGCGCTGGTTGATGCGCCTGCCCTGGCGGATGAGCCACACCAACATGGTGCGGATCAATGTCGAGCCGTTCGATCAGCCGCCGGACATGATCCATCGCACCTTCCTGCGGATGTGGCGCTACTACCGCAGCTAGCGACCACGCATGCATCACGTCCTCAGCACGAGGTGTGCGTAGGCCTCTGCCCTCATGCCGTAGGTCCATGCGACCGCTTCGCGCGCCGTGCGCAGATTGGCCGGCACCTGGAGGAAGAAATGCCTGCGCGTGCCGTCCGGCTCGGGCGTGGCGTTGACGACCTCCACGGCCGCCCAAGGCGTCCGCGGCGAGCCAGTTGCGGCGCCACAGGATTCCGGTCTCGTCCTCGGCCACACAGGTGGCGCCGCCGAGCGCGACGTAACGTTCCGGCGTCATGATCTCGATCATGCAGCGGCGGACCTGGACGTCGACTTGCTCGTCGATCGCAGCGAGCGTGATCCGGTCCCGATGTTCTATGATCCAGCGGGGCACCTCCACCCCGCGCCAGGCCCAGATCGACCAGCCGTCGGGATAACGCAGTGCCGGACCGCTGGCGTGATCCAGCCGGTCGCGCGCGTCACCGCACATGAGGTTCGGTCGCTCCGCGGGCCAGCAGGTGTACTCGTGCGGCTGTAGCCAGCCCACGCTCGTCGCGAGCTGCATCAGGCCGCGCAGCGGCTCCGCCTCTGCGTGCAGACCAAGGACCTCGCGGAGATAGTCATAAGCGCCAAGCCACGACAGATCGTGCGGCCCCGCTGCGCAGGTCGAAAAGCCCCGCGGAGCAGCGAGCGCCTGTAACACGCCGGAGAACGACAGGCCGGTTCAGCGCAGCTGGCCCAGCATGGACAGATTTTGCTCCGGCACGCTGCGTATCACCGCGTCGGCCGCAGCGGCGACCAGCAGGTCGGCGGGATCGACTGCGCTGTCGACTGCGGCAAGCACCTTCCGGTGAACCCGCGCTTCAACCTGCGAAGCTATGCGCCGGCGCAGGCGATCGAGGAGACGAAAGCGCACATTGCCGCCGTCGCCCTGCGACATCCGGCCGGCAAGCCCGGACAGCGCCAGCGGGCTGTCGCACCATACGATGCGGGCCGGCGGCTCCAGTCCTGCGGCCTCATAGGCAAGACGCACGCCCTGCTCCGCGGTGTCGCGATCGGCAGGCGCCGTCGAGCGTCGGATGGCTCTCCACCGCGCGCGGTAATCGCCCAACGCCGCCATCTGCCCGCAGACAGCGCCTGCTCAGTCGGCGAGGACGCGCGCATCCCGAGGCCCCAGTTCACGCTGGCGGCGCACCCCATAGGTCCCTCGCGGCAGCGTCAGCGGCGCATGCTCCTGATGCGTCACCCGCGCATAGGCCGAGGCGATCTGGAGATGCCCGAGATAGAGCCCGGCCGGAATGTCGCGCGCCAGATCGTCGTCGCGAAACAGCGTCACGCGCTCGTGGATCGCATGACAATGTCCCGTGGCCTCGCCCTCCAGCAGGACCAGAGGCGCACCTTCGGCGATTTCGGCGAGCGTTCCCGATGGCGCTACATCGGGTACCCGCTCGATCAGCAGGTCACCTTGCGCAAAAATCTCGGCCATCGTGCCTTCTCCCGTGCCGGCGCATCCGCGGGGAACGCGGATGGCCGGATTCGTTCAACATTGCCGTCGGCGATCTAGTGCACGACCTCGCCATGCAGTGCGAGGTCGAGACCGTCGCGCTCCATATCCTCCGACACCCGCAAACCGATAAACAGCTTGATCACGTACAGGATGATCAGGCTGACGACGGCATCGTAGACAAAGACCGTGGCGACGCCGATGCACTGGTTGATGAACTGGCCCGGGTTTCCCTCCAGAGCCCCCGCGGTGCCGCCATATTGCTCGACGGCGAAGACGCCGGTGAGCAATGCGCCGACGATGCCGCCGACGGCGTGGACGCCGAAGCAATCGAGCGCGTCGTCATAGCTGAACATGTTCTTGAGCCCGGTGCATCCCCAGTAGCAGAGGACGCCGGCCGCGATGCCGATCACGAAGGCGCCGATCGGGCCGACGAAACCGGACGCGGGCGTGATGGCGACGAGGCCTGCCACCGCGCCCGAGCAGATGCCGACGACCGTCGGCTTGCCCTTGAGCGACCACTCGACCAGCATCCAGGTGAAGCCGGCGACCGCGGTCRCGATCTGCGTCACCAGCATCGCCATGCCGGCCTGCATGCCTGCCGTCACCGCGGAGCCCGCGTTGAAGCCGAACCAGCCGACCCACAGCAGCGAGGCGCCGATGAAGGTCAGCACCATGTTGTGGGCCGGTCCCGCCTCCTTGCGCTTGCCGAGCATGATGGCGCACATCAGGCCTGCCACGCCGGCATTGATATGCACGACAGTCCCGCCGGCGAAGTCGAGCACCTTGACCCAGGCGGCGTCGTTGCCGGAGGCGAAGATGCCGTCAGGGCCCCACACCCAATGCGCGACCGGCGCGTAGACGAAGATCGCCCACAGGCCGATGAACCAGAGCATCGCGGAGAACTTCATCCGCTCGGCGAAGGCCCCTGCAATCAGTGCGGGCGTGATGATCGCGAACGTCATCTGGAAGCAGATGTAGACGCTTTCGGGGATCGTCGCCGCGAGCGGATTGGGATTGCCGATCCCGCCCTTGCCGATGTCGCTGAGGATGTCCTTCAGGAACATGCGGTCCAGCCCGCCGATGAACGGCGTGCCGGCGCGGAAGGCCAGGCTATAGGTCAGGATCGCGAACAGAATCGTAACTAGGCAAGTCACCGCAAAACTCGTCATCACGGTGTCGCCCACGTTCTTCTTGCGCACCATACCGCCATAGAACAGCCCGAGCCCCGGGACCGTCATCATCAGCACCAGCGCAACGGAGGTGAGCATCCAGGCGGTGTCGCCGGGATTGGGCGTGCACTTCTCGAGGATCTTGCCGCCGCAGGCTGGCGGGCCCGCATCCTCCGCGAGCGCAACGTCGCCGAGGGCGAGGTAGAGCAGTGCAATTCCCAGCAACGCGACCACCAATGTCACGAGCCTTTGGCGCGTGGATGTTCTTGATTCCATCATCGTCCTCCCAAGTCGCAAGAGATGTCTTCTGGGCCCTGTTTGAGTGGAACCGCAGAGATGATCATGCGCGCCGGCGCGACGACGCCAGCGAGATCAGCTCGGATTTTCGGGACACAATGAGCGCGGCTCGGCGCGATGAGGTCGTCGAGCGTCGATGGCTGGAGACTGGCACCGACCAGCCTCATGGCTTATCGGCCTTTCCCTTGTCGCCAGATCGGAAAGCGTCAGAGACGGTTCCAATTCTTGGTCAAAGGACGAGCAAGATTCGCACCATCGACACGATTCATTCAAGCTACTGAATGCGCTTCGATTCCGGTTTGCTGCTTTGCGGCAACCGCGCCACGCGCTGCTTCACGCAGCAGCCCATCGCCCAACGAATGAGCAGTGGCTTGACGATGCCTTTGGTTCGCATCAAGGGCGGCGCGGTCGGCTTGATCAGCGCAAACGCGATCTCGACGATGCCGGCGGCGAGCCCCACCGCCACGCCGATGCGCCAGGCCATGTTGTAGGAACCGAGCGCGTCGTAGATCAGCCCGCCGCCATAGGTGTAGTCGACCGGCCGCCGCTGCCGCTCCGTCGCCGGGTCGAGCGGGTCTTTGGCCGCCAGCACGTTCAACAACATCGCCGCGTCGCGCACCGTCCGCGTCATCGGCCCTGCAGTGTCCTGGCTGTGCGCGATCGGCACGATCCCGGCCCGGCTGACCAGCCCAACGGTCGGCTTCACAGTGACGAGGCCGTTTTGGCTCGCGGGATACAGCAGCGAGCCCGACGTCTCGGTGCCGATCGAGGCTGCGCACAGGCCGGCCGCCACCGCGACAGCCGAGCCCGCGCTCGATCCGCCCGGCGGCACGACTGGGATGCCGCGATCATCCATCAGCGCCGGCGCGTAAGGGTTCTTCACTTGACCGCCCATTGCGTGGCACTACGCCAACTGAAGCGATGGGCCAACTGCAGACATGCTCGAGTATGCAAGGTTGGCTAACTACTCGGGCAATCCGGCCGTCTGCAATGCCGCGCCGAGCTTCGTGGCGAGCGCCGGCGCGCAGTCAACATCGCCAAACTGCTGACTGATCCTAAAATTGGGCTGCAATTCAATTACGCGCGCAGCGGCTGCCTTCGCCTCGTCGAACCGGCGGAGCGTGACCAGGGGCCCGATCAGGATGACATAGTTGATGCTGTGCCCTGGATTGGACTGCACCGCCCGGTAAGCCGCCTTTGCCGCCTCATCCGGTCGCTCCAAAAGAAAGTGTCCGAGCGCCTGCGAGCCAAACGCCGCGAACGACCAGGAATCGAACGGAGACAGCCGCAGCGCGCGCTCGCCCCACGCAATTTCTGGTTCCGCTTCGGCGGCCCACATGAACACATGCCTTCCGGGATATCCCTGAATGCGGACATCGCTCGGTGCAGTTGGATGTCTCGGACGGGCCATATCCGGACCAATACCCGTGCCGTTTCGAAGGATGAAAATTCACTGGCTTTCGGCTATTTTGCGTTGAGCCGCAGTTCTGTGGCGGCGATCTCGAATCGAGGTTCGCCATGACCTCCAGGTCCTCGATCAGGCGGCTCGTCGCGCCGCTCGTCGCTTTTTTTCTGACCATCTGGCCGTTGGTTTCGCCGGTACATGCTGTTGAGGACGCCGGAAAGGTTGGCGTGGTGTCCTTTGGCCTGTTCGGCGATCAAGGCGTGTTTAGATCCGAGGCGACCGGCGCAGCTCAGGTCGTAGCCGGCCGTTTCGAGACTGGCCCGATCAACGTGGAGTACAATTCCAAGAAAGGCGGAAATGCAACGATCGAAGCTCTGACCAGGTCGTTGCAGGCGGCAGCCAACCGCTTGGATACCGAGAAGGATGTTCTCTTTTTGATTCTCACCTCGCATGGCTCTCCTGACGGCCTTGCAATCAAGGCGGGGCGGCTCACAGAAACGCTCACGCCATCTCGTCTCGGCGACATGCTCGCGAAAACAGGTGTGCGGCACAAGGTGGTGGTCATCTCGGCTTGTTATTCGGGGGTTTTTATCCCGCGTCTGGCGAATCCCGACGTGCTGGTCATCACCGCGGCCGATGCCAACCATCCGTCGTTCGGCTGTCAGGACAAGGCCAAGTGGACCTATTTCGGCGACGCTTTTTTCAATGTCGCGCTCCGGAAAGCGGTCAGCCTGAAGGATGCGTTTCTCGATGCGCGCTCACTCGTCCGGAAGCGAGAATTGCGGGAGCATTTCGAGCCGTCGAATCCCCTCATGGCAGGCGGCGCAGACGTGCTGCCATTGCTTGTCGCACGCCCTTGAACAACCGGCCGCGAGCGCAGAAGCTATTGCTCGCGGGCGCAACGCCGTTTCCGGTCTACCCCGATAAGCAGACTGTTTGGCGGCCCGCTTAGACTTCGCATTCGGGCCAGGGGCCTGACATGCAGGTCCATGCTGCTGCATGTGCGCAGATGGCTCAACCAAAAGTGGTTATGTCTCGATCTCGCTCATGAAGATGAATGGAGCTCGATGAGATGTTTCGCATTTTATGGCACAGGTAACCCTTGCGCGCCGGTTTCGCCGAGCGCACTCTTGCCGAGCGTTTTCACAAGAACTGCGGAGGGTGCGACCACGCCACGGGTCAAGCAAGCTTCGAAGCAGAAACGCACAGCCAAAGCCACCACCGTGAAGGCGCTAGGTGCCGCCGGACTGGGTCTTTCGCTGGCGGGTAGTGCATCCGCATCCACGATGCCCGCTGCCGATATCCCGCAATCCAATACCTCGCCAAATCAGCGCTTCTTTCTTGGCGAAGAGGAAATGGCCGACGTCAGTCTGGCCACGTTCCATCTTTTCGATAGAGAAAACTTTGGCAGCGGCGTGCAGCTAGCGCGCGGGTGCGGTGGTTGCGGGTGCGGCCATGGTGGCGCGGGGTGCGGCGGCGGCCGGGGTTGCGGTGGTGGTGGGTTTGTTGGCATCCGAGGTTGCGGTGGTAGCGGGTTTGTTGGCGTTCGTGGTTGCGGTGGCTTCCGTGGTTGCCGTGGCTTCCGTGGTTGCGGTTGCGGCGGCCAGCATCGGGTTCTATGACGACATCGGGTTCGATGACTGGGGGTATGGTGGCTAGGGGTTCGGTGGTTGCGCGGGTTGCTGCGGATCCTGGGGAGCGTGCCGCTTGTGCTAAGTCCCACCAAGGACTCTGCTAAGCTGCGATCAGCCTCTCGCTGGTTACAAGTTTAAGGTCGCCTTCGGGTCTTGGTTGTGTGAAAACGCCAGGACGTTTGGCGGCGATAGAACAAGGTATTCGTTCAAGACCGTCTTAGCGGTCAAACTCGCAAGCGCGTTCAACTTAGAGAACGAGCTGAAGAATGTAATTCTTGCCATGTTTTGATCTTCGCGTTTTTACACGGCCAGGGTCATAAGCGGTCTTGAAACAACCCGCTGTGCCTAGTCCGTCTACCCCTTGGAGCAGACATCACAGTTGCCCGACAGAAGGACGGCTACAGGCCAATAGGGCGCATGACCATCATTTATCACCTGCTACCCGTCGCAGTCAGGTTTGTGGGCGCCGACTGTCTGTGGCAGACGCGAATTTATTCTTTAACAAAGATATGAGATTTTATCTTCCACTGCCCGTCGGGTTGGCGTTCAAGCAGTCTCACAGTGCTGCCGGAAACTGGCGCCGCCTTCTCATTCACCACTAACGTGGCCGTGAAATGGGACGTGGTATAGGCATAGTTCCCGATGGGTAGCACGTCCACAAGCTCAAGCTTATGATCTCTGACGCTTCTTCCCCGCCCAGCAAAGAAATCACGGATTGCGAGAGGGCCAGTGACGGGCTGCGCGCCAGGCGGCAACAATCTGCCGTCATCGGTATACAATGGTAATAGAGCATCGAAGTCCGCGTTGTTAATGGCAGCATCCCATTGGGCGTTCATCGACGTCAGCTTATCTGCGAGCGGATCTGCCAATCCTTGACTGGCAGGGCTGACGATCAGAATAAGCGCGAATGAAGCGAGTGATATGCGAGTCATCTTTGCCTCCATTAGCTGAGATACTCAGCGCGTGAGCGTATTCGCAGCTACTGCTGGGGGAAGCGCTAGTCCAAAAAGTGGACTGGAGATGGTGTTCTCAGCTGGCTAAGACTTGATCTGCGGCCCGCAGGCGCCTCACGGCATATTTGCTGCGCGGGAACCAAGCCGGCATGCTCTTCACAAGATGGTTAGGACCGTCGATCTCAATCTTGCCGAGCTCAGCCGCCACAGCACATCGCGAATGATATTAAGCCGCGCATGTTCCTTGTCACCGCCGCGGACCACGGTCCAGGGCGAGGTGACGGTGTGCGTCCGCTCCAGCATCTTGTCCCGTGCTTCGGAATAAGCTTTCCAAAGCTTCTGCGCCTTGGCATCGATGGGGCTCATCTTCCATTGCTTCAGGGGATCCCTTTGGCGGTCGGCGAGCCGTCGCTTCTGCTCCTGTTTCGAAATATTAAGATAGTACTTGAGCAGGGTGATCCCCGAACGCTCAATCATAGCTTCGAAACCCGGCACGGTCTCGAGGAATTCCTCGGTTTCCTCCTTGGTGCAAAAGCCCATGACACGCTCAACTCCAGCACGGTTGTACCAACTGCGATTGAACAGCACGATCTCTCCCGCCGCGGGCAAGTGCGAAACGTGACGCTGGAAGTACCATGAACACCGTTCCCGATTGCTCGGCGGCCCCAGCGCTACGACGCGGGTATCACGCGGGCTTAGATGTTCGACAATCGACTTGATTGTGCCATCCTTGCCGGCGGCGTCGCGACCCTCGACGATGACAAGGATACGCTGGCCGCGCTCAATCACGCAGCGCTGCAGCTTGACGAGCTCGATTTGCAGCCGGACCAGCAGCGCGTGATACCTATGGCGACTCAAATGTTGCGGAAGTGGTGGCCGGTTCTTCATGGTTCGATCCCTCCTAGTCGCCTCACTATCCAGGAATGTCGCGCGACACGAGGCTGTCCACACATTGCAGCACGTCACACTTGTCGAATCCTATCGCACCGCGAACTGATGTTGTGCTTGCACATCGACACCCGTTAACATGCCCGTATGAATGAATCTCAGCGTTCTTGCACGGTGCCTCGTCCGGTTTCGGTCGTCTGGATCGACATTTGCATGGGCATCTTCAACTCGGCCATACTTCCCGAGGGGACCACCGGATAAGGGGCCTGGCCAGAGGCCGCCCCGATCGGAGCTTTCGTTGATTATGCTGAAGGTTCTTCACACGACGACTTATCGATTCAACGAACACGTGCACCTGTTGCCGCACCGCTTGATGCTTCGTCCGCGCGAAAGCCGCGAGCTCCGCTTGATTTCGAGCAACGTCACGATGACGCCGCATGCGGCCTTGACCTGGGCGCACGATGTGTTTGGCAATGCAATCGCGACGGCCACGTTTCAGATGACAGCCTCCAACCTGGTGATCGCCAGCCTCGCGGAGCTTCAGCTCGACGCGGTTGCATGGCCGGTGTTCGATATCGCTGTCTCGGCCATGTCTTACCCATTCCGCTATTCGGATGACGATTGGACCGATCTCGGCGCCCTGGCTCTCCCCCAGTACTCGGACACGGCGGGGGTCCTACGAAATTGGGCACAAATGTTCATTCGAGGAGGTCGGACTGATACGCTGTCGCTGCTAAAGGACCTGAGCGTCGGCGTTTCGGAAGCTGTCCGGTACCAGAGCCGTGAGGATGAGGGTACCCAAACGCCGGTAGAAACATTAAATCGTGGCTGGGGATCATGCCGGGATTTGGCGGTGCTGTTCACCGAAGCAGCACGCATGCTCGGGTTTGGAGCCAGGATCGTCTCCGGCTATCTTTACAATCCAGAGCAACAGAGCGTCGGATCGAGCGATGCGGGATCAACCCATGCGTGGGCCGAGGTCTTCGTACCGGGCGCCGGCTGGATCACTTTCGACCCGACGAATCGTAGCCTCGGCGGCTTCAATCTGATCCCGGTCGCGGTCGCGCGCGACATCCGGCAGACGATTCCGGTGTCCGGCAGCTTCGTCGGCAGCATCGGCGCCTTCGCCGGGATGTCCGTAGAAGTTCTTGTCACATCATAGATCGACGCATTGGACCTTCGGCAGCCTTTCTGATCAGTCGTTCAGCTTCAAGGCCCTCACGTTTTCTAGAAAGGCCTTCAGGCTCCTGCTCATGATGGGCATCGCCGATTGCGCCTACTCGTCAGTGGGGCTTGGGCCAAAGAGTGACATTGCGATGAATGATGCCGTCCTAATCTGATGGCAAATTCCCTTTCGTTAAATTTTCTTGAATGAGCAATTTTGACCATGAGCTCGCGCGGCGTTGCGGCACAATACTTCTTGCCGCCCTGCTCTCGGCATCCATCGGTGATTGAGAGAATGTTTGCGAGGGCCGCGGCTATAGCCAATTGATTCCCGCTAACGGCAACACCCGCTGAAGGATCGCCGCTAGGCAGAATGGAATTGGGCGATTGGCACAACCTGTCGACAGACTTTCGGGGCTGTCACTGATCCACGCGGATCCACACGCAACAAACAAATCGGCGATAGCTGGAACTCTTGTCGGCTTGCCCTGTTCATTCTTTGTCCGATTCCGGACGCATAAGAATTGGTGGATACTATGAAAAGAATTCTATTAACGACAGTCGCCGTTCTCGCATTCGCTTCTCCGTCATTCGCGGCGGAGACTGGCAAAACCGTTGGCCAATCGCCCTCCTCGTTCTATCTGGCTCAGGATGCTGCGACCATGAAGTGTCAGATTGTCGAGAGCCAGCCTGCTACCGGCGGCAGCATGAAGGTTGTCGGTGCCGCCCACACGACAAAGGCCTCGGCAGAAGCCGCTTTGAAGGCGGACAAAACTTGCGCCAAGTAATCGGCTAAGTCGCGGCGCGAGTACAGAGGCGGGTCAGTGAGTTCGCTTAGAACCACGAATCCTCGGATCCGCCCCCACCAGCGCTTCGAGCACTCTGGGTCGAGGTTCTTTATCGGCCAGCGGCACGCAATCGACTTCCCGCTTGAGATGCTCCAAGTTCGAGAGGATACGACCATGAACCAGCAGACAATGAAATACGCGATTGCGGTCGCGCTCTTCGGTGCGGCGATGCTCGGCTCGGTGCTGCCTTCGGGGGCAGCTCCGATCTCGCCGAGCACGACTCTTCTGACACAAGCGGCTTCTTCGTCCGGGGTGACAGAAATCTACTACCGACGCCACTACCGCGGTCGCGGCTACTACGGCGCTCCGGGGGCCGCAATTGGTCTTGGCATCCTGGGTGCCGCGGCTGGAGCCGCCGCTTATGGAGCCTACGGTGGTAGCTATTACGGGCCGGGCTACTATGCGCCAGGCTACTACGGCGGCCCGTATCCCTATCGCCGCCAATACTACGCCCCGTATTGAGCGCACGAGCGACGCTGTTTGGGCGTGGCAACCTCTGTCACAGACCATGCCCACTCAACGCGCGCTCAAGCGCACTGGAGCGCGATGGCGCGGCTGCGCCCCTGTGATCCGGTCGACTGCATCGGCCCCTCCCATCCGGGGTCGCCTGCGGACTTTTGCAGGAGTCGGCGAATCGCAAGACAGACAAAACTTGCGCCAGGGAGCTAAAGGCGCGAGCGCGGGGCGGGTCTATCGGCTCGACCAGCAATCCCGAAGCGACTGACTCGTCCCGGCAACGCCACGGGCACCGCCGACCACGAGCCAAACAATACCAAGGCTGCCTCTCTCAAGCTCAAACTGCCTCCTGCTCCGCGTCCGCCGCGCTGGGTGGCATTTCAATCGAGAAGAAGTAGCGCAGCACTTGCCCAGTGATGCCGCCGACAGTCGTCGCCGGAAGCTTGAAGATCGCGCACTCAACTCGGACTACCGTGAGACCCAATATCCACAAGGTCCCACCAAAGGAGTCGGACAATGTCGATCGGACTTATCCTCATCATCCTCCTCATCATCTTCCTGCTTGGTGGCTTCAGCGGCCGCTTCGGCGGCTACGGCTACGGCTATGGCCACGGTGGGATGGGGGTCATCGGTACCATCCTGGTCATCCTCGTCGTATTGCTACTTCTGGGTCGGCTCTGACCCTCGCAGGGTCGGCTGTGTCGACCCGGCGCCTCCCAAAATATCCTTTCCCCGGCGTACCGGGTCCCAACGAGCTCGACCAGCTGAAGCCGACAATGCCCGCCGATGAAGGGGTGTTTGTGCCTGCCTCGGTCCTGCTGCAGCGGCTGCACGGCACCGGCAAGATCGCTTTACCCTGGGCTGGCTGATGGGTCGCCTACACAAGCGCTCCTTCGGCCCTATTATGCCGCTGCTCGCTGTGGTCGCTATTGCACCGGGTGTCTCGACCGTAGCCGGCCTGCTACTCATGATCCCCGCGTCCCAGATGATCGCGGTCTTCGGTCTAATCACGGGGACGACCAACCAGGGCGGAGCTATGCACTTCCCAAAATCCAGTAACGGTGGGGTGCGTCCTGACTGGTTTGGTAACAATTCTCACCCGCCACCCGGCTGCATCGGCGGCTAAGGATCCGGTGAAGGCCAGCTGTGTGGTGCGAAAGTCGTTGGACGCCGCGTCATCAAATTTAAGAAAGCTTCCCATCGCGCAGGGGCATTGCGTTGTTCTCGACGTGCGCCAGAATACGCCGGACGTCGGTCGCTTCTTGTGCAGCCATTCAGCGGTGCTTGTCGAGATCGAGTGGCTCGTCACTCACGAGGCGCGTCGGCATCAATGCGCTGAGCGTCAGCCAAATCGACCGGGTTGATGGAAATCCTCTCCACCGTTGAAGTGCGCGGCGGCGCCGCCGGCACCGTGATCATAGTGGCAACGCGGCGAAACGCCTCGAACGACAATCCTTCGATCATCTCCTCATCGGTAATGACCTCGTAGGCACCCGGAGGCAGGAGGCGGTCGATGCCCTTGATCCGGAAGGGATGCTTGAAGGTGACCGTTTCGCGTCGGGAGCGCATGGTCATGATCGGCTATCCTTCAGAAACGGCTTTGCATCGGCGCGATAGTGAAGCAATCCGTTTACAGTGCTCTCTGTGCCGAGATTAGCTATCTCTTTATCATAAGATGGCTGCGAAGTCACCAAACACAAGGCAATACACATCGCGGATTTGTTATAGATGCCGGCGGACGAAATGCTTGCTGATGCCAAGTGAAAAAATGCGAGTTGGCGATCGGCAAGCATCGCGACTCGGAGAGAAGAAATGCTATCTCGCAAATCTACCAGCCGAGATAGACTTGCGGCGGTTGGCTACAACCGTCATGGCGCGATGGGACGGTTCTGGCACGGTCTTCATCGTCACGCTCTTATGACGATGATTGCTTACGCCTTCTTGCAGCACTTCCGCATTGCCAAGACGGGGCGCAAAAATGAATCGACGGCCACCACCTCAGCCCAACCTGCCAGCCGCGCGTCCCGTCATCGTCGCTCTCATTCTTCAGCCATCAGATCCGCGATACGGATACTGCAGAACACAGGTCAGCGAAGAGCAAGGCGTGAACAAATCTGCCAAAGTCGTGTTAGCGCCCACCCGAAGCGCCTTTATGATCGTGCAGGAAACGGGCGATCCGCGTCTTCAACACGGTGGCGTCGTGCGATTTGCCCGAGGCCGCGTGCTCGAAGAGCCTGCGCTGGACGTCAGTAGGCAGATCATTCCATTCGCTGACAAGGGCGGCACCCAGACATTCCAGGACTCTGCGCTCCACATCGCGCAAATCGCTGGCTTCATAGGGTAAAGGCCACGCCAACTCCTGCGCTCCGCCTTCCTCGTCCCAACGGTCGAGAGCGGTTGCCATTTCTTCTCCCGACGTTGGCCTTCGACCTTTCTTTTTGACCATTCTATATAGTCGCACATGTCGGCATTAAGCGCCATTCGCTCGATCGCGGGGCGATCCGAAGCGCCAATCCTTCCAGTACCGAGAATGCCGCGGCCGCGGAACTCGGTAGTTCGCCCATCGGTTATTGCAACGGTTTGTTCGCGCGGCGTACAGACTCAAGGTTCACCATGGATGTGATCGTTACACCCGCAGAGGGAGGCACGGTTTGGCAGCTGACGGACCTGCTCGGCCGCTCGATGGGGCGCATCACGGCAAGCGCTCCCCGTCAATTCATGATCTATCCGGGGGGCCACGCCTCGGAAACTATGGCCGGCATACAGCAAGGGCCGCACGCCTCGCTCGACGCCGCACTGGCTGAGATCGAAAGGCACACCCGGGGCGTCTGCCGACGCAATCCTGGTGAAGATCAGCTTTAGACAGCGCCCAACAATCCAGCTCGTCGCTAGAGTATCTACTGCGAGAGGATTTATGTATTTTACAAGTAACACCCTGATCTTGCAGCTCAATGTCCATGCGTCGCGCCCGACCTCAAGCGCCCAGATTGCCTGATGACGGGACCATCGGTTCCGGTAGAAGGACTTGTGGATTTTCGCGTGAGGACCGAGGCGAATGTGGGCTCCGGCGGATGTCACCGCTCGATCATTTGCGGTGCCGTGTTCGCCGAGATCTTTTGGCGGCTGGGCTTGACGCAACCCTGACAGTGCGGAGGGAACCCGCTTGAGCCGCTTGGTCATCGTCTCCAACCGTGTCGCCTTGCCGGGGGAAGCTGCGCAGCGCAGCGGCGGGCTTGTGACCGGCCTCGTCGACGCTCTGCATCAGGCTGGAGGCTTATGGTTCGGGTGGAGTGGCAAGCTTGGAGAAACAACACCAGAGCCGAACGTTTTTGAGACCGAGGAAGTGACGTACGCTACCGTCGATCTTACCCGCGCGGACCATGACGGCTACTACAGCGGCTTCTCCAACGCGGCACTGTGGCCCTTATTCCACTATCGCCTTGACCTCATGAACTTTACCCGCCGGGACTTGGCCGCCTATCGACGGGTGAACGCCCTGCTCGCCGACGCCCTCGCGCCGCTGCTCAGGCCGAGTGACCTCGTGTGGGTGCATGACTACCATCTGATCCCGATGGCCGAGGAACTTCGCCGCGCCGGGGCCACACAACGGATCGGGTTCTTCTTGCATACGCCGTTTCCGTCGTTGGGGGTGCTGGCGACCCTTCCTCACTACAGCGACCTGCTGAAATCACTGTGCGCTTACGATCTCGTCGGCTTCCAGACGGTGGAGGATTTGACCGCCTTCCATGACGCCATCCTTCGCCGCGCAGGCGGCAAGGTTTCGTCCGATGGCCACGTTCACGCCTTCGATCGGGATCTACGCGCCGGCGCCTTCCCGATTGGTATCGATACTGAAGCCATCGCCGACATGGCCGGTCGCGCTGTGAAATCCCGAACGGCACGCCGGCTGCAGGAGAGTCTCCGGGGGCGCAAGCTCATCATTGGGGTTGACCGGCTCGATTACAGTAAGGGACTCGAGCACCGGTTCAAAGCGTTCGCCGCCTTTCTCGACGGCTATCCCGCGTACCGCAACCACGTCCGCTTCCTGCAGATCGCCACCGCAACGCGCAGCGACGTTCCTGAATACCGTGCGCTGCGGCAGAGGCTCGGTGCGCTGGCAGGCGACGTGGCCGGTCGCTTCGCGGAACTCGATTGGGCACCGATCCAGTATTTGAACAGGAGCTTTTCGCAGCGCTCGCTCGCTGGCTTCTTTCGGCTCAGTCGCGTCGCTCTTGTCACTCCGTTGCGCGACGGAATGAACCTGGTTGCCAAGGAGTATGTCGCTGCACAGGACCCCGATGACCCCGGCGTGCTCATTCTCTCACCCTTCGCCGGCGCGGCCTATGAACTCGACGCTGCCGTGATCGCCAACCCGTATGACCCCGACGCCGTCGCCGAAGCATTGCAGACAGCGCTGGGGATGCCACTTGGGGAGCGATGCGAGCGTTGGCGGACCATGATGGCGGTACTACGCCGCAATAGCATTGCGGCGTGGCGCGAGAATTTTCTTGGCGCTCTCAGCCGCTAACTTGGGATGTCGTCCGGAACGTAGCATCGGTGCAGCAAGTCGCGATAATCTCGTTCGTCAACGAGGTTGCCCCAGTCCGCCGATAAGGTGTTACTTCGAAATCATCTCCCCGGCGGAAATGATCCACGAGTGACGGGACCACTTGCATCCGCTTCATCGTCGCGCTGAACCAGATAGACCAAAGGCAAGTCGTCCACAGTTCTCCGCTTTCGCGTCAACGTAGTACACTTCTCCTGCTTCCCATCCCAAAGCGGCCTGTACCGGATCGTCACACCCCTCTTAACTGTGGATGCAACGAATGACCAACGAGCAAAGCCACAAAGTGCACCTAGGTCCCGAAGATCAGGAGCGGTTGCGAGAACTTCGGGCGCAAAAGCCAGCCCGCAACGTACCCAAGCTCGCACTGACGCCGGGCGCGATGCTTGCCGACCGGGTTGCTGAAACAGTTGGTTCTTGGCGCTTCATCATCATCCAAAGCGTCCTTCTTGGCATTTGGATCATTCTGAACATGATAGCATTCATCAACCATTGGGACCCCTATCCCTTCATTTTGCTGAACTTGGTCCTTTCTTTCCAGGCAGCCTACGCAGCGCCCATCATCATGATGAGCCAGAACCGCCAATCTGAGATTGACCGCAGGCACGCAGAACACGACTACCGAATAAATGTGAAGGCTGAACTCGAGATCGAATTGCTGCACAACAAGATTGACGCCTTGCGCGAGCAAGAAATCTTGCAGCTACTCAACATCATTCAGCGTTTGTCCGCGCACCTTGCGCCCGAGCTTGTCGCGGCTATCGAGGCCGAAGCGGTGCCGGGTAAGACCTAGGCGGTGACGACCTTGTCTGTCATGGACCAGAAGGGAAGCGGGAAGCACTGATGTTTATCGGGCACGAGATTTTCATTCCCGCTCTATCGTCGAGGTTGTCAGTTAGAGGGCACTTGTAGCGCTGACACCTTCGAGGCGACGCCAAGTTCGACCGGATCCGCTAGTCAAGGCACAGGCTGCTCGCGATGTTCCTGAAGCAGTTCGTCAAGTCGTTTTTCGCACCACGTGAACACCTTCGCCTCGGCCAAGGCAACGGCCTCAGTGCGGGGGCATCTGAGGCCGCTAAGCCTTCCGCCGGGCATTGGGGCAAAATGTCGACCGGTCAGTGGGCTTGGTTCTCGAAGATAAGATCTCCGATTGCGGAGGACCAAGAAGTCCCAAGATCAATCGTTCCAGCCGTTTGAGAATATTGCCTGTCCTAACTTGGGCAATATTCGAAAGACTCAGGACGTGCCCCTCCGCCCTCGGGGCTCACCGCCGGCACTGACTTGCCATTTGGCGGAAGCGATGACTTCGGTGCGTCGCCGTCTTTGGGTAGCGCTCGGACAAGCAATCCGCTCGAGCATGCCAGCACGCTACGCCGATTCTGCACCTGATGAATAACTCCCGCTAATGGAATGGTCCGGCCGTGCTCCGGCCCTGCCGGTACGAGAAGCTGGCAAGGGGTGTTCAAGACAAGGAGCACGCCATGTCTCAGAAACTCAACGCTGCGATCGCCATAATCGGCATCGATATTGGCAAGAACTCGTTCCACATCATTGGCCAGAATCAGCGCGGCGCCATCGTGCTGCGGCAGAAGTGGTCGCGCGGCCAGGTGGAAACGCGGCTCGCCAACCTGCCGCCGTGCTTGATCGGTATGGAGGCCTGCGTTGGCGCACATCATCTCAGTCGCAGGCTCCAAATGCTTGACTGGCGTCGGCTGGATGCGCGGATCGAGGGGCTGTCGAGCGAGATCGAGACGCTGGCCCGTCAAGATCAGGCCTGCGAGCGACTGATGACAGTGCCCGGCATTGGCCCGCTTATCTCGAGCGCAATGGTGGCCGCGATCGGCACTGGAGACGTGTTCTCGAAAGGCCGCGACTTCGGCGCCTGGCTTGGGCTGGTGCCGAAGCAGATCTCGACCGGCGACCGCACGATCCTCGGCAAGATATCAAGGCATGGCAATCGCTACCTGCGCGCGCTGTTCGTGCAAGCCGCGTGGGTCGTGCTGGTCAAGGTCAAGTGTTGGGAGCGCTATGGCCTCAAATCTTGGATCGAAGCCGCCAAGAAACGATTGCACCACAACGTGCTGGCGATTGCGCTCGCCAACAAGCTCGCCCGGATCGCGTGGGCGGTTCTCAACAAGGGACGCGCCTTCGAATGCGTCAAGACGGAGGAGATGGCGTCCCGACCTGCCTGATCCTCGCGCCGTGCTCGGGGCCGTCAAGGCGCAGCCTCGCCGCGGTCGAGCAAGACGTCAGGACAGCACGACGGCCGGCCTTGACGGCCCTTGCGCGCGGCGCGTCTGCGCGCGCAGGCCGGGACAAAGGAACGACCGCCAGGCACGAACGAAGGAACGGCGCAAAGTGAGGTGCGATCGATGACGTAACCAACATCCCTTAAGCGGCTTCGCATAGCACACGATATGAAATCTCCTCGAGCAAACGCGAAAAGCATACGAGCAGCAACTCGTCCCAGGCGAGTATCTCGCGACGAAACCCGTCAGGCCTATGTGACCGGCGCATTCGCACTATCGATGCTCATCGCCCGGTTCATTTCGGTTGAGCGAGAGAGATCCAAACCGCTTGCCTGACACGCGCTTGGTCTGCCGGAAAATGCCATACTAGACCAAATCACGAGCTACTAAGATTCGGAGAAAATTCGGTTCTCCGGGCCTGTCGAACGCATAATTGGGTCGACGATGGGACTTCTCTGGCGGGAAAGACGGCCCGGATTTTCGGCCTGTCTCCACATCGAAGTACGAAGTGACTTCGGGTGGCTGGCGGAGGGAGAGAAACTGGGATCGAACCTTAAGTGCCGCACTTGCTTGGCTAATGCGCCGGTGATGCGCCCCGGGCGAAGCCCTCGTCTTCTAGGCGCGGCACGCGTCCGGATGTGGGAGTGTCGCATGACGCTGAGAACTATTTTACTGGCTCTCTTCCTCTTCAACTGGAGTGGGAGAGAGCTACCGGATTGAGGAAGGCAAGTTGGTTGAGACTTGGATCACCTAGACCCGCGAACTGACAGACGTCTTACGAACTCCCTTGGGCCTTGGAACGAGCGTGAGCTACTGCGGGTCGTGAGTGTGGACAATCGGGAAGCAAAGAGGCCGCCAACTGAGGCGGCCTTACTTCTTCGGCGTCGTCCATCGTTCCTGCGGCGTATCGGTCCATGACGTGCCGAGCGGACGCATAATTGTCCGCGACGTGGGCGAGTGGCTGGTGCGTGACTTTCAGGGATCTCCCGTCCAAGGCTGGATGATCGCGGCCGCCGTCGTCGTAGTAAGTGCTTCACTCTGTTACGGCCCATCGGATCGCTCAGCAGCCCAAGGCCGCCTTCGTCGCAGGGCTCCGACCCAGCCAGTTACCCGGCCGAGCCACCTGCCAGCTTCCGGACCAATCGACAATTATCCGGGTGAGATCCTCCCTCACTGGTAGTTCGCGCCCTCGGGGCGCACGGTCAATCGCGTCGCTTTGACGATCGGCCAGCCACTTTCGACATTACTTCAACTCCGGACACGCGGCTGCACCGCACCAACCGACGCGAAGGGCCAGAAGCAGGCATTAGAACGTCTTGTTGCAATGCTCATGGTAAGGCGAGTGTAGCGTTGCGGGGGGAGCGCCAAACGCACAGGCGATTCTGTCAGCGTGTTTGAGGCCCTGTTGATCGACGGTTGTCGCTGTTTTCAATCTTTGGCGGGAAATTGGCCAAGTCTTTTTGGAGTTTTGCAACACTAGTAGCCAATATGAGACGTCTGCCTTAGCTCAACAAAGTGCGGACCTTGTTGGCGGCGTCGTAGATCTCGATCTGAAGCATCGGATATATCGCCTTCAGTTTTCGACCCGATGCTTCAGCGGCCTCGACATCGTCAAATTCTGATTTGAAATGCCCGTCGACTATTGTCACGAACCCTTCCATCGGAGGCCGATCGGCTCTTAGTATTTTCTTTGGCTCTTGCTCGTCGATTGAGAGAACAGGTTTTTTCACTAGTTTTCATTCCTTCTGCGGCGTCGCGATCCTTGCGACCGCCGCCGGTTCAAAAGTTGGACGCGCCCAGATCGTAAGACCCCCGGCTGCCGGGGACATAAATCTTAGCGGCCGCGGCGCATATTTTGTCTCGGTTGCCGTCAAAGGCATTCAGCAAGCCTGATCATCGGGACGACCCCCGGCTGGATTCGTGCCAGCGCAACTCAGAAACGCACAGCGTGCCGGGCGGCGTCATAGGAGCGACTAAGGTCGGAAAAGTCGATCATCGTTCACCAGTGGCCGCGCCGCCTACCCCAGTATCCCCCGCCACCGAACAGCAGCAACACGACCACAATAATTAGGATCAATTCCATCGGAATTCTCCGCTGACACCGGCGAGTGTTTGCCGCGCGCCAAAGTATTCAACGCCGCCTCCAGGTGATTGTTCGCGACAACCTGTAAGCCTCGCCCAATCAAGCCGCCGCCGATCCGGCACCACCTTATCCACTTGCGGCGATAGCGACACCTGCCTACGCGCGTCAGCCGCCCCGAAAAGTGGCACTCCCTAGGGGAATCGAACCCCTGTTTCAGCCTTGAGGGGCACAGCTCATATCCTGCCGACACTCGGCGATCTGGTGGTGAGTGAATTAACAGACGATACGCTCCGGCATTGGCGCAACACGCTGGCGGCTTCCCCTTCTCAGAACCGTCCTGGCATCCTTGAAGGCATGCTTGAGTGAATGGGTCGATCAGACCGATGCTCTCGGCATCGCGCCGGGTGGATGCCCCCCTTTACAATTTGTCGGGTCACCTGCGTCCGAACAGTCCGCCCACTACGCCACCAATCAGTCCACCTGGACCGCCACCGCTGCGGTGATGGTGAGCACCGCCCCCACCGTGACGACGGGCCAGACGTCCTTCATCGGATTTGTCACTGCTGCTGGAGCTAGCGTGCGCCGCTGAGACTGACTCGGTCAGTAGCGCCTGATGCTGTTGCGTGTTGAGGAAGCCAGTCTTGGGATAGCCGCGTGCCGCCTGCCAGCTGGTAATGACAGACCGGGTCGACTCGTCGAACCGTCCGTTGACCTTGGTGTCGAAGCCGAGACGGGTCAGCCGGCGCTGCACGTCTCGACGCCTTCCCTTGTCGAGGCCTACCTGATCTTCGGTTTCCTGAGTTGCCTCCTGGCCAAAGGTCGCCGGATCGACGGATGCCAACAGTTCGCGGTCGGCCGTGCTCGGGCCCGCTTTGGCAACATTTGCACCGACGAAAAGTCCCAAGACTGACAATGCGATGATGAAGACACGCAATGGCTTATTCTTCCCTAATCCTAGAGCCTCTCAGTGATTTCGATTTTGAGAGCTGATGTCGGGCAACTGTTATCGGGGTCACTTGTTCCTTATCCCGCATCGAATGTTACACCGCATTACACTGAGACTGCCCAATAAGAGAGGGCCGATGCGCGCCCGCCTGTCCGAATTGGGTTGCCCTCAACCGGGGTGCGACCACCGTCAAAAACGGTCCTGACGCCCTTGAAATGGGATGTCTGTTTATGCTGTCTATTGGCGACGTCATCGTCTGCTACGGTCGAGTGAAGCTCACCGACAAGCACCTCGCCTCCAAGATCCATTGCGTTGACGACGAGGTCATCGGATGGCGGGAGCGCCGCAAGCAGCGCAGGCGCGACCGCCATGGCTCTGGCTCCCTTAGCTCCGACGGGAATTGGCTTCTCGTATTCTGGGTCAGCTTCAGTAAAACGTCGCGCAATGGTTCGTCTTAAAGGCGGCCTACCTCGTATCTGAGTGCAAGAGCCTCGCGGCTGACCGACCCTGAAGGGGACGTTTCTTTGCGCATATCTAGCCACACGCAAAAGCCGCCAAGGTCTCCCTCGACGGCTCGTGCCGTTGCGTTTGCGTAGAGGTACTGTGTCGAGCGGTGCTCGAACGCAGCCCGTGCTCGCTCTTATTGGACGCACGCGACCGTCAATGAGGGCCGGTGGGTGCGTTGCCAGTGTGGCGGGCCAACGATCCCCGATCCTTATCACATGTGACTGGCGGCGATGCTCTTCAAGCGAGCACTGCTGTCCCATTCGATGAAATGGCAAGCCCACGGATAAGCCGTTTTTTCTTCTGGTCCACGGACGCAAGCAGCTGAATGCGGCCAATAGGATGCGGCTCGGGCGCCAGTCCCATCTGCGGCTCGACGCTCAAACGCTCGTTGTGTTTCGCCGCGTATTCAAACCCCAAGTCATAGTTCGTGGTGAACACACGCGCGCGTGGCTTCCTTGCACCGCGTCGGGCGATTTTTCTTAGGATCGCCTGATGTGCAGACAGGTCCGTTTGATCGCTCACGAAGTCGACACGAGCCGCAATAGACTTTTCGGCTGATGCGATGAATTCAGCGACGTCACGAGCCTCCTCCAGTCCGAACAGCTCCAGGTAGATTTTGCAGTGAGTTAGGAGTTTCTCGATGTTCTTTTCCGCGATATCTTGATTTGAACGAGGCATATAGCGGGCGATTACGTCAATCGAGCCTTGGATGGCTTCGTATCCCAAAGGTCTCTCATGCCGGGCGCCGTAATGGCGTTCGGGCCGCTATTCTTCGCACAGAAGGAGGAGCCTGCCCCTGTCAGGAGGATGCGGTTGCAGCATCTCAAACAGGCTCAAGAGTCAGCGGCTCGGACGCTCCATGATCGATCAATGATCTACAGCATGTAACAATGAGATATCCCTCTTGTTGAAGCTTCGATTGGCCATGTAAGGGACATCAAAGGGTTACGCTGGATCTGGTAGCGGGGGAGGACTCGGACCTCCGACCTTACGATTATGATCCCCCGCTCCCCTCATTGTTACGACTAACTCCATCGAGTCGAGACGCGGCCCTACCTCGCTGATGGCGCCCTTCAGGCTGCCGGTCCACCGAGGCTTCAGCTTGCCCGTTACGCGCTTCAGACAGAGCGCTCGATTCGCTTGCTCGGTGACGTGATCCAAACGGGAATGTCCACCGGGACGGCAATCCCGAGCAAGGCGGCGCCGGCCCTTTGTTCAATCCGTGCTGCTGGGGCGGACCCAACAATTTGCGCTGCTGCATTTCCAAGGAGTGCTTTTTTTGTTGCGGCAGATAGGGAACCGAAAATGTGGTGCGAGACGTGGTGCAAAAAATTCGCAGCGAACGAAATGGAATTAAGTCATTGATTTTACTGGTAGCGGGGGAGGGACTCGAACCCCCGACCCCAGGATTATGATTCCTGAGGCTTAACCTGCAGCAGCCTCCTGGGCGCCACGATCATGGCCGTTCCGGCGATCCAGTGACCTTCGCCGGCAACCGCGACCGCGACCAATTTCAACGGCTCCACAGTCGCCGTCGGCACCGCCAACAAAAACAGCGATTGGTAGGGTCCGAGATTCTCGATCCGTTGTCAGAGGCTCATGAGCAGCTCCTGGGTCTAGTTCAACGACGCAACGAACGGCGACGTTCCATCGTCGGAACATTTGCCACTTTATCCCGTTGCATGGGACCCACATAAATCGAGGAGCTCGGATATGAAGAAAGATTTCGCAATCGGATGTCTGCTGGCCGCAACGATGGCAACCGGTGCATTCGCCGCGACCACCGTGCTGACCGCGGCACCGACCGAAAGTTGGACGGTGACGAACTACTACAAGCAGGCCGTGTACGACCCGAAGGAAAGCAAGATCGGCGATGTCGACGATGTCCTCGTCGACAAATCGGGCAAGATCACGGGACTGGTGATCGGGGTCGGCGKATTTCTCGGCGCTGGCGAGAAGGATGTCATCGTGCCGTTCACCGCGGTCAAGACCGCCAAAAAGAACGACAAGTGGTGGCTGACCCTCGACGAAACCAAGGACGACCTGAAGGGCGCCCCAGGTTTCAGGTACGATCGAGCCAGCACCACCTGGGTGCCGGAAAAGAAATAGTCAGTCGGTTCGTCGCGGAGAGCGAGCGGGACCTCGACGCTCGCTCTCCGATCTAGGAGGGGGTGCCTCGACACGTTGGCGCACCCTGCACCCCTCCGCTTCCACGCCATCTACCGACCCAGGTAATCCGATTCCGGGAGGCGTTCTCCGCTTCTCGGCGCAACCAGTGATGTAGGGAAACGTGGGACGGGCAAATCCGAGCATGAGCCGAAAGAAGCCGGACGAATCCAGATCGGTGGATTCCAAGGAGAAGGCCCGGGCGAAACCGGGGCATAAGCCGTTGCCGCTTGGATCGGACGCACGCAAGAATGCGCGCGTCGTGTTCGCTTTGGCGATCGTCGCACTCTCCCTTTGGACCGCCGCGGGCTTCCTCTCCGCGTTGATATGGGCCACCATACTGGCCATTGCTCTGTGGCCCCTGTACGTAGCATTCGCAACTCGCGTGACGTCGGGCCCGTCCGGCTGGGCCGCGTTCGCATTCACGTGCTTCGTTGCCATCATCCTGTTCACGCCTATGGCCCTCGCGATCTATCAGGTAGCACAGCAGAGCGGGGAGATCGCGGGTTGGCTGAAGAAGGCCCGCGAGAGCGGCATCGAGGTGCCTGATTGGATCGCCCGCCTGCCGATTGCGGCGGAGATCGCGCAGCAGTGGTGGCGCGCCAACCTTTCGGATCCGCAGGCGGCCACCGGCTGGTTGAAGGCGATCAGCGCCGACAGCGCGTCGGATCTCTTCAATACTTTGGGCGGCCAGTTGCTGCATCGCATGTTCATGCTGCTCTTTTCGCTGGTCGCGCTCTTCGTTCTTCTCAGCAACGGCCGATCCGTCGCGAGCCGCTTCCTTGAGACGAGCGAACGAATCCTTGGCCATCCCGGCGAAGGCGTGGTCGAGAAGATCGTCGATTCCATTCGCGGCACGGTGAACGGCACCGTCGTGGTCGCGGTTGGCGAGGGGCTGTTGATAGGGGTCGGCTATCTCGTTGCGGGCGTGCCGAACGCCGTCATGTTCACCATTTTCACCACTGCATTCGCGATGCTTCCTTTCGGTGCCTGGGCGGCCTTCTCCGCGGCGGCGCTTGCCTTGATATCGAACGGAAACGAAGCCGCGGCGGCAGGTGTGTTCTGCTGGGGAGCGGTGATCATGCTCGCCGGCGATCATTTCGTGTGGCCGGTGCTGGTCGGGGGTTCGGCTCGCCTGCCCTTTCTGTTCGCTTTCGTCGGGATCTTCGGAGGCTTGGCGGCCTTCGGACTTATCGGCCTATTCCTCGGGCCGGTCGTGATGGCAGCCCTGTTGACGGTGTGGCGTGAATGGGTGTTCCGCCCTGTCGCAGCGACACAGTTCGATTAGTCGAGCGCGGATACTCTGCGTGGCGAAGGCATACGGCGGCAGCCCACGTCGGCGCCGGCAGAGCCAGATCCCATTCTCCGGGCCCGCCGACGGTCTGGCTACCCTCGTCGTCGCTCAGTGACGTGCTACTGGATGGTGGCCAACTCGCTACGCAGTCAAATTCGGCCCTTCGTGAACTCAGTCTCGCCCGTACGGAACATTCCGGTCGGACACCGGTTCGACCTAGTTCTCGGCGGCACGCCTCAGCAGGCGTTTGTTCAGGTAGGTTTTGCCGATGTCACCGTCCGATTACCCGATCAGGAGCGCCCACGATCGACGCCAACAAAGGCTCTTAATCGTGTTGGCTTTGGGATTCGTTGTTTTCGGCGCTGCTGCGGCCGCCCTGTTCTACGTCTTGCAGCCTGAGACCCTTCGGATCGCCGTCGGGCCCGCAGGCAGCGACGATCATCAGGTGGTCCAGGCGATGGCCGAAGCTTTCGGCGACGAAAGCAGGACCGTCCGGCTCTCCCCGATCACGACCGAGGGAGCGGCCGAATCCTTGGCTCTGCTGGGCGCCGGCAAAGCGGACTTGGCAATCGGTCGCGGCGACCTCGGTATGCCGGCCGACGCGCAGACACTGGCGGTCCTGCGTAAGAACTACGTCGTGCTTTGGTCGCCTACCGGGGGGCCTCGGAAGGGCCCCAAGAAAAAGGCCTCCGGGAGGATCGGAGAGATCGCCGATCTGGCGGGTCGCAAGGTCGCCATCATCGGAAGGACCGGAGCCAACCTCGAATTGCTACGCACCATTCTCGTCGCCTCCGGCGTGGAGTCGGACAAGGTTGCGACAATCCAATTTGGGACCGATGAAATCGAAAAGCTTGCGCAGGACGCGACTGTCGACGCCTACCTCGCCGTCGGCCCGCTCGACAGCCGGATCACCGCCGCCGCGATCGCCGCGACCTCGCGATCGCGCGGAGCTCCGAAGTTTCTTCCGGTCGAAACATCCGAGGCCATCGCCCTGAAGCACGCTCGCTACGAAGCCGAGGAGATTCCGGGCAGTGTTTTCAACGCGAAGCCGGCCTGGCCCAAGGACAAAGTCGACACCATCAGCGTCAACCATCTCATTCTGGCCAGGAAAGAACTGTCCGAAGCAAAGGCGGCGGCCTTCTACCGGGAGCTTTTCGCTGTCCGCGACTCGATCGCGCAACGCGTTGCCGGCGCCGCGCACATCACGAAGCCCGACACGGAGAAGGAGGCGGAGCCCGCTGTGCACCGGGGCGCCGCGGCGGTCATCAACGGGACCGAGCGGACCTTTCTGGACAAGTACAGCGACTACTTCTGGTTTGCCTTGCTTCTTCTTTCCGGGATCGGTTCGGCCGCCGCCTGGCTGCGTCGCTATCTGAACCGGGATGACCGGGACGACACCACCGGCCACCGCAACCGCATTCTCGCCGTGGTCTCGGAGCTTCGCGATGCCGGGTCCGAACAGGACCTTCTGCTGTCGCAACAGGAAGTCGACACGATCATCGGCGAAACCCTGAAGTGCTACGATGACGGAGCGATCGAACAAGATGACCTGGCCGCACTCGGACTGGTCCTTGAACTGTTCGATCATGCCGTCGCCGAACGGCGAGCGACGCTGCAGAGCGCCCCCACCGATCAAGCAAAATCTCCGGGTCCAACACTTGCCTCTCGCCGGTAGGCGCACCTGGCAGGACTGCCTCGCGGAACGTCTTGGCTTCTTGTGTCTTGCCTTCTCAGGTCGGAGGATAAAATGGCGCGCGATCTTCGCTATCTGGCATCCAAGTTGGACAACCTGAGACGCTCGCACGAAGGGACTAGGATCTCCTACGTGACGAGCGCCGGCGTGGAGAGCACGCTGGTCGCGTTTGACGCCTCCGGGAAGATCAAGGCGCTTAGCTGCGGCCCATCGCACTGAGGCCGACCGAGCTTCTCGCGCCGACTTGAAAGCACCTTACAAGTTCGCGTAAGGTGCTCGTGAGGGGAAAAGCAGGCTCCCCGTGAGACTTCGGTCCAAGCTCTGCGCAGCACGCGACACGTGGAGCTTGCGCATGGACACCGAACGACACCCCTCCCCCCGACGTACCATCGCTATCCTCTCGCGAGGAAATGCCGTCGCGCGTCGAGATGCAACTTCGAAAGGCGGCCGTTTCGCCGACGTCTTCGAGGCGCTCGCCGTCGTGGGCGTCGAAGCTCGCCCGGCGATCTACGACGAAAGCTTCGCCGACGCGGTCCGCGAGCAACTGCTCGCAGTGGACGGTGTGCTCGTCTGGGTCAATCCGATTCAAGACGGCCGAAACCGCGCCGGTCTCGACGCCCTGCTGCGCGACGTCGCCGCCCAGGGCGTGTGGGTCAGCGCCCACCCGGACGTCATTCTCAAAATGGGCACCAAGGAAGTCCTCTATCGAACCCGTTCGATGGGCTGGGGATCAGACACGGCGCTGTATCAAACCGCCGCGGAGATGCGCGCCGAACTACCGACGCGGCTTGCCACCGGTCCACGTGTGATCAAGCGCAACCGGGGCAACGGCGGCCAGGGCGTTTGGAAGGTCGAGAGGCTGCCGACCTCCTCCATGAAAAGGGTGCTGGACGCGACCAAGGACGCGCCGGAGGAACTGACGCTGGATGATTTTCTTCGTCGCTGCGCGGAGTATTTCGAAAACGGCAGCGTCATCGACCAACCGTTCCAGCTTCGCCTGAACGAGGGCGTGGTCCGCTGCTACATGGCCGGCGATCGCTGCGCGGGCTTCGGCCACCACAAAGTCAAAGCTTTGGTCGACTCGCCGGCCGCTCGTTCCGAGGCCGGGCCGCGGCTCTACACGTCCAACGCAGACCCGCGCTTCCAGCGGCTGCGCCGGCTGATGGAGGACGAGTGGACGCCACAGCTAACCTCGTTGCTGGAGATCGCGCGAGATGACCTGCCCATGATCTGGGACGCCGACTTCATGCTCGGCCCCGTCCACTCTGATGGGAGCGACAGCTACGTGCTCGGTGAGATCAACGTCAGCTCGGTGCATCCCTACCCGGGCGAGGCGCCGACGGAGATCGCCAGGCGGGTTGCCGATCGCCTGCAGCCTAAGCCTTGACGCATGCTGACGGTCAGCGGGCTCAAGCGCCTGCACATTTCGGTGTCGTTCGACTTGCAGGACGGCGAATGCGTCGCCCTGCAGGGGCCGTCTGGGGTCCCGTCACTGTGGCAAATGCTTGCTGATTGCAGTGGATCGGCCACCGTGATGCCCGCAGCCCAAGAGGCCGCGATCGGCGCCAGTATTTGCATCACCAGCGCAAGCACGACGATGGGAAGAAATCGTTCTAGCCGTCGACGCATCGGTCCACCCTACGCTGGAGGCTACCCCAGGGAGGGAAGATGGTCGAGGTGGGCGGCCATACCGGGGTGCCGCAAGCAGGGCGGGGCTTACGATCTACTGGACGTGTGTTGTGCCCCGGCAACGGTCCATCCCAGACGTCGACCGAGCCGCGCCCTTGAGCTGGCCCACCTCCCGGGACCCAAATTTGGTTGCGTTGTGCCGTCGAGCCCAAACTAGCAGTTCCTTCGGCGGTTCATGTCAAACAGCGTGATGGATTACTCACCCGATCGAACCGTCGGCGATCAGGCTGACAGTTGCCGGTCAGTTTTCGACCTAGAGCTAAAACCGCACAGAGCCGAAGTCGCCTATGGGTCAAAATGCCAAGAACCCAATGTGAGCAGATCCAGTCCGCTATGCCCCATTGCACGGACCTCAATGACGCGTGCCGCCACTTCGCTGCATGGGCCACATGCCGACAGCGCAGTGCGATAGACGCACGTTTCATCGCGCGTCCCGCACAGAACGGCGGGGATCAATCACTGCCGATCTTAAAAACCTATACGGACACAGAAACCGCGAGATCAGCGGACCGGCAGCATCAAATGCTCGTATTGCGTGCCAGGCCACATCACATAGGGCCTCGTTGGGTCGGCCTTCGCGTCGCGTGGATAACCATCCAACATCTTAGCGCCAGAGCCGACGATCATTACATGGGCGCCGGTTTTAATCCAATTGTTACCGGGCTCTTCTTTGGTTGCATACGGGTCGGTGTTGCTCGCACCCCCGTCCCCTCGGAGCATGTACATGAATCCTATCTTATTCACGGGCGGCTCCTTGTGGTTCATCCAGGCCGAAGCCCACTCGATCGCATTCTTATCACCGCACATCGGGTCGGGATTGGCCGGATCAGCGTGACCTGGCATGCACGTCCACTGCCCGGTTCCTTCGCGCAATGTACGCATCTTACCATATGATCCATAGCGAGGATGGTAGCGTCTTTGGCGATGGCCTCGGGCGCGGCCGACAGCGACAGCTTAATTAGATCTTCGTCGCTCATCTTGTGCTCTTGAGCGAAAGCGAAGCTGGAGGTAAGCGCAAACAGAGTTGCGGCATAGGCTAGCGATTTCATCGCGAAATCCTCCCATGACCTTTTGCTGATGCCAGCCGCGGAGGAGCCGCGGCGGGCGTCTCGCGCAAGTGCTTGAACGTAGTTATTTTACTCCCCCCTTAGCTAGTTGAAACGCGAAATTTGACCGCTGCGGAACGATCAGTCGCCCTGGCCGAAGCTTCCGCTCAGGGTCTATCGTGTCGGTCGGGCCGAGGGTAGGCGGCTTGCGGTCTACCCTAACAAGCCGACGTTTTCAGAGGCCCGCCGAACTTCCCAGTTGGGCCATAAGCGGACTCCCCGGACCAAACATGCAGCTGCGCTGACCTTTAGTTAAGCTGTCGTTGCGGAACCTTTGCCCGAGTTGAAGGACTCACGTCCATAAGCGCCGGGGACGAAAGTCTCCCATGACGAGGCCTCGAACGATTGTGGCTGTTGCGCCCATCACGGAGACGCAGCTGTAAGCGCCATCTTGTTTTCCGGGTTGCCAGCCTTGTCCGCATCAGGCCCGCGGATCGGGCGGTGAAGATCGCGGAGGCAAAGAGATGTTTCCAGCAATACCTGCGGCACTGTTGCTTGGACTGTTGCTTGGCTTGACGGCGCTAGTGACGCCAGCACTCGCGCACGATGGCCCGCTGAAGTCATGGTTTGAAAGCTTGCAGAGCGAATTTGGACAGTGCTGCACCGATATTGACGGGTACATCGTTTCTGATGCCCCATTGGGAGTCCGATAGCGGGCGTTACCGCGTCATCATCGACAACGAATGGGTCAACGTGCCAAACGGCGCCGTTATCAAGGAACCAAACCGTTTCGGCCGTACAATGGTCTGGAAGAATTACATCGACGGCCATCCACGCATCCGGTGCTACATGCCTGGCAGCATGACTTGATGCAGTTCTAAAAATAGGCCGCTTAGGGTCAAAAGTTGACGGTGTGTCCGACCAAGAGACGGCTGTCTCCTGTCGCTCGATAAGCAGACATGTAGCTTAGCTTCCAGACCTTTTCTCATTATCGCTCAGGCGCATCAGCGGGGTGCGTCTCGAGCGTTGTGGTAGCGAGAACTTCCCGAACTGGATCCTTGCCCAGAGTGAAGCCCATTGCGACGACGTATCGCCGCTTTGGGTTTATGGTGCGCTCGGAGGGCGCTCGCATTCCCTAGTATTTCAACGACTTAGCGATGCGAAGTGAAGCAATAGGTGCGATCAGTTCTAAAGCTACCATTGCGGGTGCCGTCTTCGTTCGTATCGAACGCGCTCACAAAGCGATTGCGTCAGCTCTGACGCGGCTCACTTGTCGTAAGGGCCACCGCGCCGACGGCAGGCTCAAACGCTCCTAGCCGGTATTCTTGCGAGGAATTCTCGATGTCGACGCGCCAGGTTTCCAGATAGGCGCAGACCGCGCCCTTGCGCTTGCCGCCCTGGTTGACGGCGATCGCGGTGTCGTTCGCGACCTTCAGGAACCGAATGATGGCCTGGTTCTCGCCATTGGCACCCCTGATGTGCGCGCCGAGGCCACGCAGAATGAGGAAGTAGCTTGGCGGCCTTATTCAGCCGCTTCAGCGGGCTGATTTTTCAGCTCCGCAAATTTCGCGGCCATCGTCGGATTGCCCCGGGTTAGCTTCTTGATCGTCACGTCCTGCGCCTTGTCGTTCGCAAGGCGCAGATTGCGGTCCGCGCCGATCAATGCATCCTTGGTCTTCTGCAGGTGATCAATGGATTTATCGATCTCGTTGATCGCGGTCTGGAAATGCCTGGATGCCAGATCGTAGTTCTTCGAGAATGCGTTCTTGAACGTCTCGAGTTGGCTCTCAAAATGGGTGATGTCGATATTCTGCGCCTTCACAAGCGCAAGCTCGGTCTTGTACTTCAGCGAGTTGGTCGCCGCGTTCCGCAGAAGCGTAATCATCGGCAGGAAGAACTGTGGCCGGATGACATACATTTTCGGATAGCGGTGGAAGACGTCGACGATGCCTGCGTTGTAAAGCTCGCTTTCAGGCTCAAGTAGGGAGACTAGGACAGCGTACTCGCAGCCCTTCTCTGCCCGGTCCCGATCGAGCTCCTTGAGGAAGTCCTCGTTCTTGCTTTTTGTCGCGGTTTTGTCGCCTTCGTTCTTCATCTCGAACATGATCGAAATGATCTCGGTGCCAATCCCGACGCTGAGCGCATTCACGAACGGCAGGTTTCGTCGCTCAGCCTGCTTGCGGGGATTTCGCCGAATGACGAATTCGAGGGAATGCTAGCGGCGCAGCTTCTCGCCTCGCACAATGCGGCGATGGAGTGCTATCGGCGGGCGATGATTGCCGAGCAGACACTTGAAGGCCGTAAGGAAACTTTGGGGCAGGCTAACAAGCGGTGTCGCACGCACGCCACATTGCTGGAAGCGTTGAACCGGCATCGCGGCAAGGGCCAGCAGAAAGTCACGGTCGAGCACGTTCACGTCGACAACGGCGGGCAAGCGATTGTCGGCCACGTTCAGGGGGGGTGGGGTGCTAACCAAATCGGAGAATCAACCCCATGCTCTTGGATATGCAGCGGGCGAAACGTTGCGGAGCGAGAACGCGAAGCGGGAAGTCGTGCCAGTCGCCGGGAATGGCAAACGGTAGGTGCCGGATGCACGGCGGATCATCACCGGGCGCACCGAAAGGGAATCAACACGCGTACAAGCATGGGCGCTACACGGCCGAGGCGATTGCAAACCGGCGGAAATTTTCCGCGATGCTCATAGGAATGAAGTGCCTCGCCGGTTTGGTTTGCGATTAAATTTCCATCGGCGTCCGATGTCGCCTATGACCCGAAGCGGTCATGGGACGATATCAAAGCGAGCGTGTTTTTGACATCATCGTTGCCGTTCATCTGCTACGTGACGGATTGGGAGACCCTGCCGAACGCAGCCGTCATCACAGAGATAGTCTCGGGACAATCGCAGCGGTCAAGTTGAACTAGGACCGTGCTGGCCACTACTGACCGGATTCCCCAAATTCATTCTTCCCTTTCGGCACTCTTCCTGAGGTGAGGACCGTCGTGCAGCACCACGTTTAGCAGGGAATTATGGACCTCCAGCGTTCCGTTGTATTTGATGAACCCAAGCCTGCGGAACTTGTTCATGAACATGCTGACGCGCGACCTCGTGGTCCCGACCATCTCCGCGAGTGTCTCCTGGCTTACCTTCGCTATGACCCGCTCGGGCTTACTCTCCTTGCCGAAGTTCGCCATCAGGAGGAGCACCCTCGCCAGACGCTTCTCACTGGAATTAAATAGTTGGTCGACCAAGTCCTCCTCGACTCGGGCGTTCCTAGACAACAGGTAAGCCATGAACATCTCGGAGAACTTCGGCTCCTCGCGGAGTGCACGCACGATAGCTGCCTTTTCGAGCCGCATGATGACGCATTCCGTCACCGTCACGACCGTCGCCACCCGCAGCGGATGCCCATTTAGGCAGCTCTCACCAAAGAAGTCCCCATTTCCGTGGAGCGCGACGACCGCCTCCTTGCCCTGCTCGGAGACGACGCAGACCTTGACCTTGCCCTCCTGAATGTAGAAGACGGCATCACCTGGGTCTCCTTGGGAGAAGACCTTCCGATTCTTCCGATAGTTCGAAACGGTCCTCCCCCCGGCCACGGTGTTGAGGAACACCTGGACGTCGAAGGGCTGCTTCTTCCTTTCCTTGGCCACCGCTTCCTGCCTTTAATTCTCGCGAGTTTATATTCTAGGGCAAACCGAACATCGGGAAAACCCCCGAACAAGTGCTGGTCGCGGAGTAACTGGCACGTGCCCGGCCGGCGAGTGAGCAATAAAGGTCAGACTCCCGCTCCCAATGCGCCCAGACTCCCTCGTTAATGGAGATGTCGAACCAAGAGGCGTCCCATAAACAGAGGAGCTGAATTATGGGTGTCATCCTTCCGTTCGTATTGGACGGCGTATTCGAGCCCAACGATATTGAGGCGATGTCCCTGGCGTGTGAGGAAGCCTGCAACTCCCTTCACATCAATGGCGACGCGCGGGCTCGCGAGACCATCGCGGCGAGAGTCATCGCGTTTGCCCGGCGCGGCGAACGTTCTCCCATGGTCTTGCGCGACCGGGTGCTTGCAGAAGCCAACGCGGACGCCGGATGCTAATGGGCTCGGCGTCATCTAGTGATGCCCGCTAACGATGGATCATCTCAGCTGTCCGATCTCGGCCCGTACGCAAAGTCCCGGCTGGCTCGCGGGCAGTACCGGTTTTGTGGGCAGAGCGGAAGCGGCTCGGCCGTGCGCACCCGACGCTGTTGACCCAAAGCAGAGCTACTGCGTCGTCAGCGAGCCAGAGCGCGCCGCTTGGCTCCGACTTGTCGCGGGATGGTTGAGCCTTCTCGCAAAGCGGAGCCAGTCCGCCAAGAAGGATTCGATCAACAGGTTTCCGACAACGGAACTGGGCAGGACGCAAACAAGCCATCGAATTGAGGCCGCCTCGGGCGCTCGCCGCCGTGTCCTAAGTTGGATTTGGGCGTCCTAATTCGAGTCGTTAACTATTTCGCCCAGCTGGGCTGTATTGACCAGTTATTGGCGACGGGGCATGCTAAATTATCCCTATCACCGCTCGGCCAGTGGCTTTTATCGGTGATGAGAACGCCGTTTGCGCTCCCGCCTTCCTCACTGGAATGGAGCAGCGCCATGCGTCATCGTTTCACACAAACCCAATCCCTTGAAGAACGTCTAGCCGAAGAAGCGGAGCGCCTGCATGAACAAGCCAGACTGCTTCCGTATGGCGCTCTGCGCGATGAAGTCGACAGGAAAGCACGACTGGCTGAGACCGGCTCACACATCAGCGAGTGGCTGCGGTCGCCCGGTCTAAGGGCCCCCACTTGAAGGTAAGGCCGCCTCAAATTGGGCTCGCATCCAGCTTCGTTTAGAATGGCCCAAACAAGGTAACGGCGGTACACGGGCTGGGAGGGACTATACGAGCCGCATGGGTGAGAACTCAGCGGCTCCTTTTCTTAGGAACGTGTGGCTTTGCAGTGCATGCGAAGGAATGCGGCACCTGACCTTCAACGTCACTGATCTAGATTCCTTTGCTTCTCCGATCACCGCTGTTTGTCTTGATGACAACGATGTCGGCACCTTCACAATCATCCTCGCCCCGGGACATGCAACTTCGTCCTTTGGAACAAGCCGAAAGACATGTAGCGCAGGGTGAGCGCCACATTGCCGAACAGGAGCAGCGTGTTGCCACTTTGGACCGAGATGGCCACGATACGATGAAGGCTCGTAAGCTGTTTGAGGCCTTCCGCGCATCCCAAGAACGCACTTGGCCCACCGCATTTTGAGAGAGCTGGATCAGTAAGCTAGAGGGGGTGGCCTTTCCACGCAACGGAGAATCCCGCGTCATCGATCCGGCCAATCAAACAAAAGACCGCCCCGTTGGGGGCGGCTTTTGGATTGTACGTCGAGAGCTAGTACTTAAACTCCGGCATGGCCTTCAATTCATCCTTGGTGGCGCTAAGCACGGCGTGATCGGGATACCAACTTTTACTAGCGCTGGTGGTGGTGGTGGTCGTGGTGGTAGTTGCGGCACCGGTGGTGGTTCGCGTGGCACTCTCTGGAGCGGAAGTCGGTGCAGGAGCATTCGGCGGTGCGGACGTTGTCGACGCAGTTGTCGAGGTCACCGGCTGGTCAACCCACTTCAGCTTATCGAAGGCGACCGCCACGTAGTGCTCGCCCACGCCGAGAACACCGCCCACACCCAGAATGACATTGGCCACCTTGCCTGACCTATCCACAATCACGTCGTGGATGTTGCCGATCTTCTCGTTTGCTTCATTGTAGATATCGACGCCGGCGAGCTTAGACGCGCGCCATTCACCCACCTTGTGCGTGGTAGCACTGGTAGTCGTAGCCACTTGGTTTGTGGCTGTTTGCGCCGACGCCGCGCCGCTCATCGATGCGGTAGCCAGGATTGCTATTGCAAGACATTTGGAAATCATGATGTTTCTCCATTGTTTAAGGGAACAATAGGGCGGCGGGATTTTGGTTCCAGCGACGGAAAAGCGAATAATTTCCGTCGCGGACACGGGGCAAATTCCCGCCGCAGGCCAAGACGTGTCCAGGTAGCCGACACCTTCAGTTAGACGATGTCATCCGAACATTCGTAAACGGCATCGCCCGCATCCGCACGCGAAGGCCGCCGCGCTGGACCGCGATCTGGACACAGATGTCGGCTGATGGCACCAACAACGCACAGCTGCGGGCAAGCAATTGTCGGCAACGTCGAGGGGGGGTGGGGTGCTAACCAAATCGGAGGTTCAACCCCATGCTCTTGGATATGCAGCGGGCGAAATGTTGCGAAGCGAGAACGCGAAGCGGGTAGTCGTGCCAGTCACCCGCGATGGCGAACGGTTTTGATCAAGCTAACCCTGCTCTTTTGATTGACGCTCGAAATCCTGGAGCACATCCGCGAGCGGCATCTCCGGTTGGGGGATCGGCGGCGGCTTTACATGAAGCGGGCTAGGTCTGTTCGGCAGTCGCATTCCCATCGCGAAAAGGATCACGACACTCAACACGATAAATGCAACCCCAATCAACTCACCCATGGCTGTAGGGCGACCACCAGCAAACTAATCGCCACTGCCACCTTGTCATCGGCGACAAACCCGAACGGGTTTCCGGGCCGTATACCTCCACTCACGCGCGAGCAAGCTGAGCTCTTTCACGCACAGGCCCCAGACTGGCAACTGGCGGCGGACGCTCACGGCATCGGGCGCGAGCTTCCGGTTTCGCAATTTCGCTGGGCGCTTACCCTCCTTCCAAATATCTGCGAATTAACTCGCGTTTGAGATCCCTCAGGCGCATACTCAGACGCCTTCTAGGCATTACCAGTGACAGAGAGTGTTGCGCTCCCGCCTGCTCGAGGGAGGCATCATGCCCCAACCTCCACGCCTCTCGTCCGTCATTCCATTCGCCGCAATTGGGCGCCCCGCCTGTCCGAAGTGCAAGGCCCAGATGATGCTCGTTAGCATCGAGCCAGCACGCGTCCGGGGCGTCGACTTGCTAACGTTTGAATGCGCTGTCTGCAATCAGGTCCTTACGACCTTTGCCGCGTTTGAGGACCCCACGAAGTCCAAGGGCCCTGGACGCTGGCCTTGGACGCTGGCTTCAAGGCGATTTGCACCCACCGAAGTAAGGCCCGCCGGCGGGTCGGGCGGCGTAGGACTGGCTCGCGCCCTCGTTGTCAGATCTCCTCGGTTTCAGCCTCCGGCTGGCTGCGGTAGGCGTCTCGGAGCCACAGGCGATTGAGGGGGGCGTCCGGGCTAAACGCGCGCGAGCCGCCGGGCTTCCCCAGCGGCTCAGGCGTTGCGTAGCGATGTGGTGCGACGCGCAGCGTCGCGTGGTGGAACGTTGCGATGCGCCGAGGCGCGCCGCGTTGCCTACCGTGATGTCGATAAGTCCTACGCGTCTCATCGACTAAGTTAAAATGGCTGTCGTGAGGCGACCTTCAAGACAGCGCTGCTGCCGTAGTCGCGGTTTGTTTCGACCGCGCCGAAAAAGTCGCGACTGCTGGAATGGAATGCAAACAAATAGCGGTCGGTTTGGCGCTGACTACGATACTTGCGCATGGTGCCGCTCAGCCATCGCACCTTGTCAAGGCGTGATACGCCTAGCGAAAGCAGCGGGAGACCGAGATGTCAGAAGAACCCCCTTATTGTCATAACAAGCGCCATCAAAACCGCTTTCAATGATCATCCCGGTTCTGGGCACGGCACGACGTGGAACCAAGTCACGAAAAGTGACGAAGAAAGTATTCATCTCGCCAAGGCTGTGCTCGTTGCTCTTCGCAAAGCCGGAAATTCCGTTACCAAGGTCGAGGACCAGAATACCCCAAAGCCCTAAACCTCCTGCCGACGTCATCGGGAATGCCATTTGTCGGTGCTGCGTCTGCTTGCTCGCGCGTTTGATTGTTGTGGCTGTAAGGCAACTCTAGCGGCGAACATCGACGCAAGAAGCGCCATGCGAGAACCGTCAATCCGCCGTCCGCAGCCGCCTGATGGTGAACTCGACCCGCCCGTTGGGTTGCTCACGCCAGTGCTCGACCTCGCTCATGTATGCCGCCTTCGGGTAGTGATCGAGGAACGCCCTCGCCGTTTGGCGGGCATCGTCACGGGGTTGGGTGAAGGACTCTCGCACGAAACCATCGTGGGCGCGGTGCTGCGCGCGATGATCGCGCATTCGGTTCGCCAGTTCATGCGGGGTTTTGGGTTCTGCCATCGCTGATACTCCATACAAAACGACACTTATTAGATCGGCGCACCAGTGCCCCTGTCGCGCTATGCTCGATAGGCTGCACGCTCATCGGGCCAGTGGATGGTGATGTGCGGTTAGGCATCAGGGACAACTCGTTGCTCTCGAGTTCGTTCAATGGCTCTCCGACGGGACTGCCCGGCGAAAACCGCAAGCTCACCAGAGTATCCCCACGCTGCCTGGATCGTGGCCGGTCTCCAAAATGCCCACCACGGCTTCCTTGCCTTGCTCGGATATGACCACAACCTTGACCCGGCCTTTTTAAATATAGAAGACCGTATCCGCCACGTCGCCCTGCGAAAAGACAATCTCATCCTTGCGAAATTCAAGGATGGTCTTCCATTCGCCCACCTTGGCGAGAATTCCTTGGGATCAAGTATTGCTTGATTGGTATTGTTTGGCATGTCCGCTTTCATCCCCGCTTCGGGACGCCTACTTTCCATTCACGCCGCCGACGTCCGAAGTAAAAGTGCCTAGCACCGAGTTCCGATAACATCATACGAACACACAACCACCGCCAAGGAACAAGCGGGAACTGCCTTTTCGGTGCAACCATTGGTGACGCGCAACATTGACTCACTGCTAAGCAACCAAGGAGTTTTATTCATAATGTCTAATCCAATCCAGAATAACGCAAATCGGGATTTATCACAGCTGCAGGATGATAGCAGAGAACATATCAGTTCCGCTGATGCATCGATGAATTCCTTCCCGGGCGCCTTTCATGCGATTGCCACGGCTTACAGCGACTACACCAAGAAATCGTTTGAAGACACCAGGTCGTTTGTCGAGAAGCTTTCAGGCGTGAAGTCGATCGACAAGGCGATTGAAATTCAGACCGAATTCGCTAAGTCGGCTTTCGAGACGTTCATGGCCGAGTCGCAGAAGATTGGCGCGTTGTATCGCGATCTTGCTACGGAATCCTGCAAACCATTCGGTAGTTTTCTTGCCAAGATTACCCCGACAAATCGATAAGTCTTACCCTCGCGATATAAGCGCACTGCTATTCGCGGGGCCTTTGCCGCAGCCCAGAGCCTGCCTGCCGTTTCATGAGGAGACATCATGTCCGATGTTAATCCGCCTTTCCAAAATCTGTCACTCGATCCAGCGGAGATGATCGCTGCAAGCGAGGCATACGATCTCGCGTGTCGAACGCTTCAGAACATCGGCCAGTTGGAAGTGGATCGCGAAATCATTGCCCGAGGAATTTTGCGAGCCGTAAAAACCGGTGAGCGGAACGCCAACAAACTATGCGAGCGTGCCATCCATGGATTGACCGCGTTCGATTACCGGCAGCATAACGCGTGACACTTGTTTTGGCGCTGTCCACACTTTAGTTAAAGCGCCTCGATGATGTTTCGCTCAACTCTCTTGCATTGTGGGCAAGAAACGTTCGCGAGTCTTGGCCCCGACATGCCTGGCTCAATCGTCACCAACACAAAGATCGGCTCAATCAACTCTGTGCCCCGGAACGTCATGCCAACTGTGTAAATTGGCGCGTCCACGATCCTCGGCGAATTCCAGCACGCTCACGCTCTGGACGAAACTTTGTCTCAACCCCAAAGCAAGTGAGAGTGACGAGCGTACAATGGCCTCACTTCCGAGGCCATTGTCCTCAAATCCGTGGTGATGATGCCGGTGACGACCCTCGGTGAACGACCAGGACTTGTTCGACGCGCCACGATCCCAGCTGGGTCCCGACTTCCGAGGTGAGTTGTTGGACACTCGCACAACATAGGTAGAGCTGATTACCTCCGGCCGGACCAGCCGATTATTTCTGGCCATGGCATTCTCCCGAAGTTTTCGGCAGGTGCATTCCCGAAACCACGCTGGAAAGACCGCCCAAGGTCAGGCTGAACATTTGTCACGCTCCGGCGTTTTATAGCTAGCTGGAGCGGCGTCATGGATTGCCGAGGCGAACTTCAAAGGCTGCAGCATCAACTCGAACTGGCCAACCGCGCGATCTCACTGATCGGCGACGAAGCCACCGTGGAGCGGCTTGAACATTTCGCAAATGAGATCAAGCGCAAACTCGAAGAGCTTCGCGCGGCTGGTTTGCGCGACGAGACCCAAAGGCGCTCATGAGCTTTGGCAAGAAGCGGGCCGACCTGAGAGGGGCGCGACCTGGAATTCTGGCTGCGCGCCCAGTGAAGAGGAGTGGAGGGGCTCGCACGCGATATCGAGGAGCGCCTGCGCCGACAAGGCGCGGCGAAATGCGCGCAACGCGTGGGAGCCGGTGCTTTGGAACTGCTAGTGCATCGATGACTTGGGTCCTCGGGACAGTTTTCCCGCCGATTGCTAGCCTGCACGGCCTTGACTCGATGACTCCTCCACGCACTCCGGCACGATGCAGCGGCTAACGCCGATCCGAGCCTCGGCGCCTTGTCTAAGTGCGATCTTCCGGAAGGCCGTTATCCGTCGGGTTCTCTAAATGCCGTTAAGCTACTTCCGTCTAGACTGCGTTCGCCTGAGCGCACGTTTTCGACTCCGACCCGAATTAAGCCCGCCCAGTCGCTTCGCATTCGCCGCGACATACCGTCGATATTGGCGGACTATTTCATCGCCCGAAGCTCCAGCTATTAAACTTGCAGAAGCTTCCAAAGCCGCATGTACCTTTTCGCTGACCATCAACTCCGCTTCGCGACGGGCAATTCTGCCGCCGCGCATCAGCTTCATCATCCGCAGCGCAATTACGCCGTTTGCTTCGAATGCCAACAACATCAAAGAATTGACCATTTCCTACCCTCTACATAGCCAAGACGAATGAGCGAAAATGGTTCCGCAAGTTCAGTCAGCTGCAAATCATGTTAGAGATTCGCCAGCGAGCATACTCCCAAAGAGAGCCGCCAGAACATGCCGCTTACTTGGCCGCGCGCTAGGCCGAAGGGAAAACGCCTACCACCATTAGGCCGACAATAAGCTCCGCGTCGCGCGCCTCGGGTCCAGACTGTGGATCATTGTCTGCCACCCTCTTGAGAATGTGGCGGCAAATTAGTCGTTGCTACCCTTGGACCTGCGACATCTCCTGCGATCAACAGCCCAACAAGGACCACGGCAGCGCATAGGCTGGCAGCGATCAACGTGAAGAACGCAAGGTTCGGGCGGCCGTTGGGCATCTCACTCTCCTGGCTGACAACCCCGCGCAAGGGCAAAGGTTGCCCAAGCGCGTTCATCCAGCGAGTGACCACCGACAGTAATAGTTCAGCCTGTGGGCCTTGCCCTTCGCTCCGCTTTGCCGAACTACAGCAGCGTTCCTCGAAGGATAATGGAAGCGACAGTGAAATAGATCACCAATCCCGTAACATCGACTAGAGTCGCGACGAACGGTGCCGAAGCGCTGGCCGGATCGAACCCGGTTCGTTGCAGGAGGAATGGGAGCATGGATCCGGTCAACGAGCCGAACATGACGATGCCGACCAGGGTGGCGCCGACCGTCAGCGCAATCAGCACCCAGTGCTCGCCGTAATTGTAGAAGCCCAGATACTGCCAGAGCGAAATGCGTACGATGCCGACAAGGCCCAGCATCGCCCCGAGAGCCAGCCCATTGGCGATTTCCCGCAGCGCCACGCGCCACCAGTCCTTGATTTCAATTTCGCGCAAGGCCAATGCGCGTATCAGAAGGGATGTGGCTTGCGATCCGGAATTGCCCCCCGAACTCATGATCAGTGGGATGAACAGCGTCAGCACTATGGCTTTCTCGAGCTCGCCTTCGTAGCTCTGCATCGCCGACGCCGTCAGCATTTCGGACAGGAACAGCGCGCACAACCAGCCGCCGCGCTTCTTCATCATCTGCCAGAAGCGGATTTCCATATACGGCTCGTTGACGGCCGCCATGCCACCGAACTTCTGCACGTCCTCGGTGCTTTCCTGCACGATGGCGTCGATGACGTCGTCGACCGTGACGATTCCAATGACGCGACCGTGGTCAACGACCGGCACCGCGAGCAGGTCGTACTTCGAGATCAGGCGCGCGACATCTTCCCGGTCCATGAGGGGAGTGGCGGTGATCAGACGGCCAGGACGGGCTACCGAGAGCACCGGTGCTTGCGGATCTCCCGTGATGAGCCGGCGCAGGGTGATCGTCTTGACCAGCTTCTTGCTGAGGGGATCTAGCACGTAGATCGCGTAAACGGTTTCCCGGCTGCGTTCGACGTGCCGGATATAGTCGAGTGTCTGCTGGACGGTGTAGGTCGAGGGAACGCTGGCGAATTCCGTCGTCATGATCGCTCCCGCGGTGTCTTTCGGATACTCCAGGAGGCGTCGGATGTTGAGCCTGATGTCGAGGTCCAGCAGATCAAGAAGTTCGGAGCAGTGTGGCTCTTTGACCTGGTGGAAGACGTCGGCGAGGCGGTCCGCCGACACGCCGGCAAGCAGCTTTGCGGCTGCTTCCCGCGGCATCAGAGTAATGAGTTCTGGCTCGCGCTCCAACCCAGGCTGGTCGAGGACTTCAATGGCGCGATCGGGGGGTAGATGAAGCAGAACCGCGACTGCGAGTTCCGAAGGCATGTCGTTGAGGGCCTCGACAATGTCAGCGGCGCGTTCTTCGATCATGCTTGCGGCGAGGAACGCCGGATTGACCATGTTGTCGGCCTTCGCCGCATCCTGGACGTCAAGGTTGGTCATGATTCACAGCTCGGTACAGACGACGGACGGATATCACTTCCGATCTACCCCGATAAGCAGACAATTTCAGAGCCCGTCGGCACTTCGCCGATGGTAGACTACAATTTCCCGCCTATAAAACATAGGAGACCGTATCAGGAGCTCGCGCGGGATAGCACGTTCGCTACAGAAGAGACGTGCCACTTGCCGCCGCGAGCGGATTTGACGCCGCGCTCATTGAGCGCACTGGCAATGGACGCGAAGCTAGTGCTCCCTGCTGCCTGGATAGCCGGATCACCGGCAGAATGCCTCGAGCGAACTCGTCTGCCGCCCTAACCTGGATTGCGCGTCCCTGGGAGCCGGCGGCATCAAGGTTGCGCAGGTTGCCGAGCCTTATCCCGCTTCGGCGCGCTAATTCTCGATACCAGCGTTTACCTCGACGTCTTGCAGGCACGCACGCCGGACGCCGTCGATGAATTGCTGACATATCGCGTCTGCCACCACTCGGCCGTCTGCCTAGCCGAACTAACGCATGTGTTCGGGCGGCTCGATCCGGCCCACCCCTCAACGAGTGGGGTTCTGCAAACGGTACGGGATGTGATTGAAGACATTCCGCAGCATCGCTTGCAAGCTCCAGATACGGCAATGTGGGGCGAAGCGGGAATGCTTGCGGGCGAGCTCTTTCGTCTCAGCGGCGCGCCGAAGGGTGCGGGTCATGAGCGGAAATACCTCAACGATGCGCTCATCTATCTTCAGGCGCGGGGCATCGGTGCCAGCATATTGACAGGGAATGTCGGCGACTTCGACTTCCTGAACCAACTTGTTCCGGGCGTTCCGATCATTCTGTATCGGCAGGCGCGAGCCAATGCCAGTCGCTCAGAAAATTCCCGCGGTGCCTCAAGAACTCCGGGTAGCGAAGGATTAGAAGCTCCCACGGCAGTAAAGGCCACGACGCACGCGTCATTCCACACGATAATCCGGATAGCCGAAGTTTAACCTCAATATTTTATCCCGGTTGAACCGAGTCTGCTGACTGGCGGCTTTGATTTGACGCTGCCGCCAGGTCGGTGCCAATTGTAGTGATGAAGCCATCGCGGCAGATCGGCGGCGCGTTCGGGTGAAGTGTTGTACGCCTGGGCATTCCCATTCGCGCAAGCTCGTCTGAATGAATCGTTCGGCCTTGCCGTGGTCTTCGGCGAGTATCCCGGTGGTTGCGTCCTAGTTGTTTCGTTGTGCGGTCCAATATCCCGAGCAGCGCCCACCTGCTGCGTGGCCGCTCCAGGTCCCGCCGCCGGCGTCTCGCGTCAGCCTTCCCGAGCCTGATGCGTATTTGTCATGGACCGTCACCGACGCGCGAACGGCGCCTGATCTTCCGACATACCCACTGAACTTCACCAGATTGGGATGCGTCACAACGCCGTCGTTTATGTTCACTGCGAAATTGTAGGTCGGATCGCAGCTTCCGCGTTGCGTCACGAAGACGAGATTCCAGGGACCGTCGTAAGAGGTTCGGGCTTCGGCAGCAGTCGCCAGCATAAGGCAGGCACAGCCAATGACATTCGTGATCAGTCGCTTGTTCATGATCTTCTCTCCAGAGGAATTGGTTGATGTTCAGTAGGCAGTCGTATGTACTTGGGTTGGTCTAGTGCAGCTGTTCGTCGACCATCTTCTTTGACCGCGCGTTCCACGAGCCAGTGCGCATTTCGCGCGGGCCTACGCGGCCGTCCAGCCGCCGTCGATCGAGAGGTTGGCGCCGGTGATCTGCGCGGCGTCTTGGCTGCACAGGAACAGCGCCAGCGACGCCACCTGCTCGACCGTGACGAACTCCTTCGTCGGCTGGGCCGCGAGCAGGACGTCGTTGATCACCTGATCCCTGCTCATGTTGCGCGCCTCCATTGTATTCGGGATTTGCTTCTCCACTAATGGCGTCCAGACGTAGCCGGGGCTGATGCAGTTGCAGGTGATCATAGACCGGGCGAGTTCCAGCGCCACCGTCTTGGTGAGTCCCACGATGCCGTGCTTGGCCGCGACATAGGCCGACTTGAAGGGGGACGCGACGAGCGAATGCGCCGAGGCCGTGGTGATGATACGGCCCCAGCCGCGCCTCTTCATGCCAGGAGTAACGGCACGGATCGCATGGAATGCGGAGGGGAGATTGATTGCGATGACTGCGTCCCACTTTTCGACCGGAAAATCCTCGATTGGCGAGACATGCTGGATGCCGGCATTGTTGACGAGCACGTCCACACTGCCAAACGTCCTCTCGGCAAACGAGATCATGTTGGCGATTTCGATTGGCTCGGTCATATTCGCGGGCGAATAGATAGCCTTCACGCCAAAATCGCTCTCGATTGCAGTCCGCGTTTTTTCAACGTCGGCCGGCGCCCCAATCCCGTTGAGCACAATATTGGCGCCAGCACCTGCGAATTCCCGCGCATACGCAAGACCGATGCCGCTGGTCGAGCCAGTCACGACTGCGACTTTACCTTTCAAAATATCCATTTCGCCTTTCCTTGTTGATCTGTGACGGTCTTGTGGCTCAACGCCAGGCTGTTTCCGGGTTCGCGCAGCCGATCGCGGTCATCCATCATGTGACCAGACTTCTCTCGTAGTTCCGGACCGGGCGTCGAACCGGCTGTTGCAGATAGTCGTGAACGACCTTGCCGAGCCCCAGGGTAAGGTCTGCACGGATGTGAACCGCGGACACGATCTCAAGAACCGGCAAGTCGGCCACGGGGGCCAGGGCGTGAGGCGTCAAGGCGAGAGCCGCGGGTCCGGTCCACGCCCCTTTCAAGACAAGCTGCTCGAGGTGATATTCGACCAGTTCGCAGATACGTGGCGTGCCGTCGACGTGCGGAATGATCTTGAGAAGGAAGTTCGGCTCCTCGAGAGCGGCTTTGACTTGCGCCAGGTCGGCTTCGCGGTGCTTGTATCCCATCGTGCCGGTTGCTACCCGCAACGGACCGTAATCCAGAGTGCCGATGAGCGTATCGATCTCGGTCCGCAGCGTCGGCTGGGCAAGCTTTTTCGGAAAGCCCCAGAGCTCGCGGCCGCCTGCGATCGGTCCCTCATCGTTCAGGAACATGCAGTGGGTGTAGCCGCCCCTGCGACCGCGGAACGACACCGGGATGACCTGGCCGCTCTCGGTGTAGTCGCCAAAACCGTTGGAATCCGGCATCCGGATGAATTCGTATTTGACCAGCGCTTCGCGTTCATCAAGTTCGAGCGGAGCCGGAACGACTGATCGCAGCTTCGCCGGATCGGTGCGGTAAGTGATGACCAGGTATTCGCGGTTGACGAAGCGATACGGTCCCGGAGGATAGGCCGGATTGGTGAGCGGCATCGCGAACGCCCGCCTCACGACTTCATTCTCGTGCATTCAATTTCTCCTGTGACTGGGAATAACCGGCTGGCTGGCCTATTCGCGACCATCCTGCTCAAGATCGAAGGTGGAGACGCCGTCCGCACTGGTCGGGCGGGCCAGCACCTCGGGATGTCGGAGGGTGCGCAACGCATCGTGATAGCCGGCGCGCCAATGATCCTGCATCGAGAGGCGGGAAAATTCGTAGTCCTTTGAGTGGCCTTCGTAGTCCCGCGCGCGATAGATCAGGTGAACGAGGCTGTGCACGTTGTGAGAGGCAGCTGTCTTGAGCAGCCTGACGTCCTCTTGCTCGCGCAGATCTTCAGGCAGCCTGCTCAAGAGAGCCGCCACCTCTCGCTGCAACCGGTGCAGGCTCTTGAACTGGTCTGTGCTCGCTCGCGTGCGGCTCGAATATTGAATCTCCTTTTGACGCGTAATGACGTCGGCCATATTGCGCGGAATCTGGCCGCGCGCGCTCCAGAGATCGACCTGAAACACAAGCGTGTCATGACGGGCGCCACACTCGATCACCCACTGCAACGGAGTGTTGGATACGAGGCCGCCATCCCAATAGTGTTCGCCATCGATTTCGACCGCCGGAAAGCCCGGCGGCAGCGCCCCACTCGCAAGGATGTGCTCGGGCCGAATCGTATGCTTAGCCGTGTCGAAATAGACCAGATTGCCGGTCCTCACATTGACGGCACCTGCGCTGAACCGCGTCATACCGGCGTTGATGCGATCGAAATCGACAAGGCGCTCCAATGTCGTCTTTAGCGCGCTCGTGTCGTAGATGCTCGTGGCGGCAAGCGTTCCACCCGCTTGCAACCACGGCGCCAGTGGCCGCGCAGAGAAGAAACCGCTCGCGCCAAACATCGCCGCGAAGCTCGCATTCACCTGATTGAGAAAATTGCGGGTGTGATCGCTATTCATCAAATCGGTGAATGGCGCGTCCAGCGTCACCTGCGTCCAAAACTCGCGAAGCCGGTCAACCCGGGAATTGGGAGGATTGCCCGCGATGATTGCAGCGTTGATCGCTCCAATCGAAATGCCGGCAATCCAATCGGGATGGATGTTGGCTTCAGCCAGGGCCTCGTAGACGCCTCCCTGGTAAGCCCCCAAAGCGCCGCCGCCTTGCAAGAGCAACGCGATGCAATCGAATGGCAGACGCCGCTCGGCGGTCGCGAAGTGTGGGCGAGTCTGAAAGTTCATGGTTCGTGTGCTCTTGGTTTGCGGTTGCTCAAGCCCGCGTTCTGTCCGGATCGCGTTCGTCGTCCGGCTTACTAAAATATACCGTATAGTTTATTTAGTGTCGCGTCAAGCGGGCGCATTCACAAGCTCGTGCTGCAACTGATTGAGTCACGTTCGCTCGACGTTGTTATCGACTGCCCAACCGGTTCGGCACGCTGGCGCAACGCCAAATTCTGCTTCGACGTCACGCCACTGTGGTGAACGAACCGGTCTTTGTTACGAGCACCAGCGATGCCCACGCGCTTACGATATCAACCGCAGTGTTCGTCGGATGAGGTCCGCCCTGCCCGATCTCGTGTTGGCTAGTTGCAGACCAGAACGCGTCGGTGGCTACTGTAGGCATAGTAGCAGTCGCTATCGGAATAATTGCCCTCGTTCGAGCTGCTGCCATAGGCATAGCCGGCATAGGCTCCAGCGGCATAGGCTGCACCATAACCGTATCGCCGCCCGCCATAGCCATGGCTGAAGCTTCCGGAACGGCTGTCGCTGACCAATGCAGAGCGAGCCTGGACCGAGCGTGCAACCGTGGGTCCGTCGCGACCGCCGGCGTGGACGCCGCCAAGCGCCCTTAGATCGCCGCGAGGACCAACGCCGGTGCCCAACCGAGGAGCCGGACCGCCGAGGCCGGCATGGGCCGCAACGCCAGGCCCCATGGGAGGTGGACTTGCGAATGCGGGAGGACCGCCGGCCGCGATCGGCGGAGGACCGCCCGGCCCCATGGGAGGAGGACCGGGAAATTGCGCATACACCGCGGTCGGCGCCAACGAAATCGCTGCGAGCGTCGAGCTGAGCGACAACGTCAAGAGTGTCTTCCTGGACATGATAGTCTCCGTTTCAGATTTGCGTTTCAAGGACCGGCACCGGCGCGGCCGGCGCAAGAGTCGGGTTCGACGAATGAGTTTCGTGCGCCGGGTCAACCGTCTCTGACATTGGCCGGCAATCGTCGTGGACAGGGTGGATCCGGAACCACGCCACATAGAGCGCCGGCAGGAACAGGAGCGTCAGCAGCGTGCCGACGATGATGCCGCCCATCATCGCGTAGGCCATCGGGCCCCAGAAAATCTCGCGCGCGATCGGAATCAGTGCGAGACTTGCGGCGGCTGCTGTCAGCAGGATCGGCCGCATGCGATGCTCGGTCGCTTCCACGACGGCATCCCAGGCCGGGCGCCCCTCCTTCCCCAGATCCTCAATCTGCACGATCAGGATCACTGAGTTCCGGACCAGAATGCCAATCAGCGCCAGCACGCCCAGGATGGCAACGAAGCCGAGAGGAGCGCCGCTCGGCAGCAGGGCCATGACGACGCCGATCACCGCAAGCGGTGCGACCGCAAACACCAGGAACAGGCGATGGAAGCTCCGCAGCTGAATCATCAGGACCGTAGCCATGACGAACAGCATCAGCGGAACGACGGCAACGATCGGCGACTGGCTCTTGGCGCTTTCCTCCACGGAGCCGCCGATCGCCACCGAATAACCCGCCGGCAGTTCCTTGCCGAACTCCGCCACCTTCGGCGCCAACTGGTCCATGATTGTCTTCGGCTGGACGTTGGTGACGATGCCGGCCTTCAGCGTGATCGTGGGAATCCGCGCGCGGCGCCAGATCGTCGGCTGCTCGATTTCGTAGCGCAGATTCGCCACGGCCCCGAGCGGCACCGACTGCCCGCCCTGCCCGGTCAACTGCAGATCCCGGAGCGTATCGATCGAGCCGCGATCGACCGCAGTAGCGCGTCCCGTGACATTGACGAGGTAGATGCTGTCGCGAACCTGTGTGATCGGGGTGCCCTCGAGCACCGAGTTCACTGCCGTGGCGATGTCTTCCGACGTCACGCCGAGCTGGCGCGCCTTGTCCTGGAGAACGTCGACCTTGACGACGCGCGCGGGCTCCATCCAGTCGAACACGACGTTGCCGAGACCGGGGTTGCTCCGGACGATGCCGGCAAGTTCCTGCGAGAGATCTCTGACCTTTGCGATATCTGGTCCGCTCACGCGGTATTGCACGGGACGTCCCACGGGTGGGCCGACCTCAAGCAATTTGACGTAGGTGTCGGTGCCTGGAAACGTCTTCCTCAGATATTCCTCGAACTGCGCCTTGACGAGATCGCGCGCCTTTATGCCACCCTTGGTCACGACCACTTGCTGGCCGAACCATGCATTGGCCGTCTGCACGTCGAACGACAGCACAAACCGCGGCGCGCCGGTGCCGACATACGTCGACCAATGCTCCACGGAGCCATTGCCCTGCAGCTGTTCACGCTCGAAGCGCGCCATCTGCGCATTGGTGTCTGCAATCGAGGCATTTTGCGGCAGATTCCAGTCGATCACCAGCTCGTCACGGTCCGACGAGGGAAAGAACTGCTGCTGCACGAAAGTCATGCCGAACAACGCCACGAATAAGGCCGCAACCGTCACGCCGACCGTGATCCAGCGGTGATGCATGCAGACGAGCAGCAGGCGGGCGAACATCTGCGCCAGCCGGCCCTTCTTCCCGTGGTGCCCCTTCATCTTTGCGGGCAGGATGGTGACGCCGAGCAGCGGCGTGAACAGCACTGCGACGATCCACGACACGATCAGGGAGACCCCAATCACCACGAACAGGGTGAAGGTGAACTCACCGGCATTGCTGGCGTTCAGCCCGATCGGGATGAAACCGGCGACGGTGACCAGCGTGCCCGTCAGCATGGGAAAGGCGGTCGACGTATAGACGTGGGTCGCCGCCTTTTCCAGAGGATCGCCGACCTCCAGCCGGGCCACCATCATTTCGACCGCAATCATCGCGTCATCGACCAGAAGGCCCAGCGCGATGATCAATGCACCCAGCGAAATTCTCTGCAATGAAATGCCGGCATAGTTCATCACCACGAACGTAATGGCGAGAACCAGCGGGATCGCAATTGCGACGACAAGCCCGGCGCGCATGCCCAAGCTGAGAAAGCTGATGGCGAGAACGATAACGACGGCCTCAAACAGCGCTTCAGTAAAGCCCGACACCGCATGCTCGACGACAACAGGCTGATCGGCGACCAGGTGAACGCCGACGCCGATCGGCAGGTCGGAAATGACCTTCGTCATTTGCTCTTTCAGCGCCTGGCCGAAGTGAAGCAGGTTTGCGCCGGACTTCATGCCGATGGCGAGCCCGATTGCAGGCTGGCCGTTGTACCTGAACAAGGTCTTGGCCGGATCGGCATAACCGCGCGTGATGGTCGCGACGTCAGTGAGCGGAAAGAAGCGGTCGTTGATCCGAAGATTGACCGCGTTCAGGCTTGCCTCCGACGTGAACCGGCCGTTGACCCGCACGCTGATCCGCTCGGGCCCGTCCTGGAAGACTCCGGACGGCGCGACCGCGTTTTGTCCCTGCAAAGAGGCCATGATCGAGTGGACGTCGAGGCCAAGGGCCGCGACCTTCCGGGTAGAGAATTCGAGGTAAATTACCTCGTCCTGTGTTCCCAGAATGTCGACCTTACCCACATCCGGCACGGTCAACACCTTGGCGCGGATACCCTCGACCTCGTCGCGCAGCTGACGCTGGGTCAAGCCGTCGCTGGTGAAGGCATAAATGTTGCCGAACACGTCGCCGAAGCGATCGTTGAAGCCCGGCCCGATCACGCCTTGCGGGAATTCGCCCTTGATATCCGCGATCATGTTGCGGACGCGGACCCAGGTTGGCTTGACGTCAGCCGCTTTTGTCGTGTCTCGCAGATAGACGAATACGGTGGTCTGGCCCGCGACCGTCACGCTCTTGGTGTAGTCTAGCGATTCCAGCTCCTCGAGCTTCTTTTCGATCCTGTCAGTGACCTGGCGCGTCATTTCGTCGGGCGCTGCGCCCGGCCACTGCGCCTGGATCACCATGGTCTTGATGGTGAAGTCGGGATCTTCCTGACGACCAAGCTGAAGATAGGCAAAGAGGCCTGCCGCCATGAAGGCGATCATGAAATACCAGACGAGCGAACGGTGGCGGAGCGCCCAGTCGGAAAGGTTGAACGACGTCATGGCTTCTGATCCTTTTCGATACGGACGTGTTGTCCTTGTTTGAGGCTGTGGATTCCGGCGGTCACGATGCGCGCGCCGGGGGCAAGCCCACTGGCGACGCGGGCACCTGCGGGGTCCCCGGCGAGATCGACCTTGTGCAGCGACACGGTGCTCGCAGGCTGATCGACGACCCAGACAAAATTCTCGCCATCCTTGGCGAGCACCGCCGAGGCGGGGACACGCAATGTCGGGCTTTGCGTTTTGTCGAGCGTCGCGGTGACAGTCGTGCCCAAGCGGAAGCTTTCAGGCGGATAGTTCAGGGCGATACGGACTCGCCGCAGGCGCGTCACGGGGTCTGCCTGCGGAGCGATCTCGCGAACCTTGCCGTCGACCCGGACGGCGGGGAGCAACTGCAAGCCGACACTGAACGGCAAGCCAATTTCAAGCGGCACCGGGAAATCCTCCCCGATATCGACCACCGCCTCCCGGATGTCGGGCCTCGCAACCGTCACGACATTTTGGCCAGGAGAGACCACTTGTCCGACTTCTGCGCCCACCGCAGTGACGACACCGGCGAAATCGGCCTTGAGCTGGGCATAGCCCCGTTGCTCGATGGCCTTGATCAAGTTCGCCTGTGTGTGTGCGACCGACGCGGCGGCACCGGCTCGCGCCTGCTCGGCGTTGTCCAGTGTCTGCTTGGTGGTGGCGTCGGTTGTGATGAGGGTCCGCTGCCGCTCCTCAGTCGCCTTGGCAGTCGCCAGGAGCGCTTCGGCCTTGGTGAGCTCAGCCTTCGCCGAGCGCACCGCAAGCTCCAGAGCCATGGAATCGATGACACCGACTGTTTGTCCTTCGCTGACGACGTCACCAACGGAGACGGGACGCCCGGTCAGACGTCCCAGGACGCGGAACGCGAGATTGGTCTTATACTGCGGCTCAACAACGCCAACGGCGACGATGCCGTCCGGGCGGCTTGGCTCAAGCACCATCGACAGCACGGGTCGCACAGGCTCGGGCGCTTTCACCTCCTGCTGGCATCCAACCAGCACCAGCGCGGATACAATCGCGCCGGCTGTAATCATAGCGCGCCTCTTCATGACGGATCTCCCTCATATGTCACGGCCTGGCCATTGCTCAGCAGCTTGCCGCCATCGATCACGACGCGCTCCCCCGGCTTGAGTCCCGCCTTGATCAGCACTTCACGGGCTTCATAACCGCCGATCGTCACCGGCTTCAGCGCAGCTGTTTTGGTCGCCGGGTCGACGGTCCAAACCGCGGGCTTCGATCCCGCCGCCGCCAATGCACTCCAGGGCAATGCGATCTGCTGCTGGGCTTTCGCTTTGACGGTTCCTGCAACGGCGCTTCCAAGCGTCATCGCTGCCGATGGATCCTGAATGGCAACCTTGACGCGGATTGTCGCGCTTCTCGCGTCAATCGCGGGCGAGACTTCCCTGACATGCCCGCTCGCCATCACGCCAGCGTCGGAGACAAGCGCCAGCGATACGCTGCCGGCGTCGAGATCACCAAAGAAGAGGGATTCGTAGATGTCGAAGACGGCATCCCGTTCTCCGTCCTGCGCCAGCGAAAACACGGGTTGCGCGGCCTGTACGACCTGGCCGACTTCCAGATTGCGCGCGGTGACCACGCCTGCCGCTTCCGCGCGCAGTGCGGTATAGCCAAGGGCGTCTTTCGACGTTCCCAGCTCCGCCTTTGCTGCTTCAAGCGCACCTTCTGCGGTTCGCAATCCTTCCTGCGCCTGATCGTAGACCGTCCGCGTGGTAAAACCGCTTGCGATCAGCGCCTTCTGCCGTTCGAAGGTTACCTTGGCCACGCGCAGCTGAGATTCTGCGGCCAGCACCGCCGCGGTCGCGGCATCGACGTCGGCCTGCTGCTCCGCTGGATCGAGTACAGCCAGGATCTCACCAGCCTCGACGTGCGCGCCGACATCGACGTAGCGCGCGAGCACACGTCCACTGACGCGGAATGACTGGTCAGCGTGGAAACGGGCCTGGATTTCGCCGGTCAGCGTGACGGAGGCTTGCCGGTCGCGCGGCTGCACGATCTCCGTGCGCACGATAGCAGCGCGCATGATGGGAGCGGCAGAATGATCATTGCAACCACTCAGCGCGATTGCGGCCAGCGCGGCCGCCAGGAGGCCAGCCCCTCTCAGCCTGCCTTTGCTGGCAGTTTCAGCGTTGCCATTTTGGTTGGCTGCGTGATGTTTCATGACAAGTCCATGTGGTCAGTCACGGTTATCTCCTCAGGTTGCTCCTGCCGGTCCATCCGGACGAGCTATCGCAGACCCGGCAAGCAAAGCTGTCTGCGCTGGCTTTTATTACACTAAACCGTATATTTTCTTTTTCTTGCATTTTCCTTCCCTGCATGTCAAGCGGGATCTGCAAACTCGTAACTAGGAGATCGTGATGGCGAAGAACAAAAGCCCGAAACGCGGCAGACCGCCCAAGGACCTCGCCGGCGACGTCCAGGCGCGGATTCTCGATGCGGCCCAGCAGCTCTTTCTCGAGAAAGGGTTTCGGAGTGCCAGCATCGATGACATCTCCGAGTTGGCCCCTGCGAGCAAACCGACCATCTATGCCCACTTCCCCGGCAAGGAGGCGCTGTTTGTGGCCGTGGTGGCACGGACCATCAACGGATTGACAGATTTCGAGGGGTTCACGCCGGCAGGCCGCACCATCCAGGAAAAACTCGCCAATCTCGGCATCGAGATCGTGGAGAGATTCGTCGAGGACACGTTGGATCTCACGCGCGCGACGATCGCCGAGGCGCGGCGATTTCCCGAGTTGAGCCGAAATGTTCACGACGCGGCGCGCGACCGCGCGGCTGGGGCAGTATCGCAGCTCTTGAACGAGGCAACGCAGAGGGTCGCGCGCTCACCTAAAGGACCTTTCAGCGCAAAGCGGAGCGTAGCGACCGCGCAGATGTTCATGGATCTCATCCTGCTTCCGATGCTTATGAGATCTCTGATGGGTGAGGACCTGAAGGATCTCCAAAAAGAACTGCCGACGTTCCTGCACGAACGGGTCAATTTCTTTCTTGCGGCTTGCGAGGCAGATTGGAGGCCGTGAATCAGCCACACCCCGCCCGCTATCCTTGCGCCACCGCTTTGGGACGTAAGTCGGCGCCGAGGTCGATCGACTGCCCCCACGGTACGTGATGCAGGGCGCCCGCGCAGAAATCCATCACCTCGTCAAACGCGGGCCGAACGGTAGCCGACTTGATCCGCGATGGATTGAGATATCCGTCCATTGCTTCAAGCAGGCAACCAGTCATCGCCATCGGACTTCCCGGTCGCAGTTCGCCGCTCGCCTGTCCGCCAGCAATGATCGCGCGCACAAGTTCCCGGATCCGGTCTGCGTGAGACAGCGCGACTGGCCAGTTCTCGCTTACCGCCGCAGCGACCAATTCGTGTAATTTGCTGTCGTTCTCCAGCCGGTGTTCGTGCAGTTGCGAGATTGCGCTCAAAGCGGCCGTTAGACGCTCCAGAGCCGATCCGCTCAAGAGAGCCGCAAGGATTGCGGCCGCGGAGACCTGTTCGAACAAATCCGCCACGACCGCCTCTTCGATCGCCTGCTTTGAAGCGAAGAAGCGGTAGACGTTGGCGGGCGACATCGACGTTCCGCGAGCGATATCGGCGACGGTGGTCTTCCTGAACCCGATTTTGCGGTGCAATCGGATCGCGGCTTGTACGATCCGCTGACGAATGCACGGCGATCCGGCCTGAGGTACGCGTTCCTGCATCGCTTGGGACCTCAGTGAGATGGGATCGAATGCAATTCGCGTCGGCAGGCTTCCCCGAAGCCACGCAAGGGATCCATTTCCTCCAGGAACTCAGGCAGATCGCCAAATTCGCGGTTTGGTGACAGGTAGGTTTCGATGATCAGGCGACCTGCCCGCTCCGCGGCTTGAACCACTTGATCGCTGGACAGAATCCTCATCCGCCCTATGAGCGCATACAGATTGACCAGTTGCGGAATCTCGGATTTGTCGCTGACGAGCGCGTCGGCGTAGACTCGGGAGGCCTCCTCGATGAAGCTTCGATAGAGCCGCTCGCGCTTGGAAATCGACCGGGCATAGTGACGCTCGCGAAGCCTGCGGCGCCGAGTCACCCATCCAGTTACGATTGTGGAGATCGCTCCGAAGGCCGAGCCCCCGAACGCAGCGAAAGCGGGCGCATAAATCGTGTTCATACGATCAGTCCTCATCTCTTGCGCCGCGGTGGCGGGGCGATCCGATGGTCCTGACCGCAGCAGTTCCCGCAGCGTGATCGAAGACGGCCCTGCAAGCATCGCTCAGGTCTGACTCTCTTTGCCTGAGACAGGCCTCCACATTCGTGGCGTCGGGGATGTAGCTAAGACACAGCCGGAAGGCGTCAGGCGCGCATGCGGCCCTCTGTTCGGGAGTGCCGCGGTTCTCCTGCGCAAAGGCAGTCCCATTGCCGAACGTCGCCGCCAGCATGACGACTAATGTGAACTTGAACATACCGAATCCCTTCTTCTGTTGAGCATCGCTCGTTCGAACAGGTGAACGCAGCGTCACGCTCCGAGACCCACCCTTCAAACAGTCTGAACACGCGCTTGTGACTCTTCGCTCTTGACACATCCCTCAGGCCGGGATGTATATGAAATATACGGTGTAGTATATTTATGGAGCCGAGAATGTCAACGCTTTTGTGGTCGCTCGCGAAGGAAAATCCGTGGCCGGGGCTTGCGCTCGCATCCCTGAACCTGGTCGTGGCTCTGTCTCTCGTGGGCCTGAGCCTGCTGCTGGGCGTCACGATATCGTTGCTTGCCGGGCTGCACGCGTTCGTCGGCGAGCGGTCTTGGATCACGCCAAAGGGACTTCAGCGCGGGAGCGGGGCGCTGTGAGCAGAACATCCGTCTTGTCAATGCGTGCGCGCGGCTCAGTCGATACTCAAGCTCCCGTGCTGGGTTACTTTCTGTGGGTCGGCGGAGCGTTGCTCGTGCTGCTCTTGCAGCCAATTCCCTGTTGCCCGAGACCCCGGCGAGCAGGCTCATCGAATCGCATTCTACACTTCCGCCGATCCGAATCGCCTCCGAGCTGAAGAGATCGGAAGCAGTTGTCATCGATACCAGCCTGCCCGGTTTCCTGCCCATTCTCCCGCACAGGGAGATTGCAGTCCCCTCGCCGCTCAGCTCGGATGTGGCCGATGCTGTACGACAGCCGTCCGCGTTATTGTCCGAGCAATCCGATGCGAGTGACGGGAGCCCCGCAATCCCGACCCGTATCCGTGAAACGTTGGCGCAGTTAGGTCCGGGAGTTTCCGATCAAGCCGGCTCAAGCCCGAGGCCAGCCGGGCTTGCCTCCGAACCACGGCGCAGAATCGCTCCCACCCGGTCGGAGAAGCGGCGGCGACCAGCTCGGCATCCGAGTTTCGATAGCACTCTCGAATGGTGCGCTTCACTGAGCCACGGCCAAGGTTCGTGTCGATAGGCCGTCATGGACCCGCGCACACACCGATAAGACCACCGGTCAGTTTTTCACGAACAGCCACTGGATTTGCCTCATGTCGAAGAAGCGATTGTTAGCGATTATCGTTTTGTCCGCCACGCTTGCTGCTACGGGCGCGATAGCCGATGTCACCCACACACCTTTGGACGCCACAAATAGAGGCCTAGCCGCGCAAGGCGATGCCGATGAGGCGGCGATTCGTCGCCTGCTCGAGCAATTTCGCACAATAAAAATACCACTCAGTCAGGCGGTAGCGATCGCCGAGAATTTGCATGAGGGTTCAAGGACCGCGGATGTTAGCTTTGAGATTTCCGGTCCGGCCATTTATCGCGTGCGGACGGTAGGCAATGAACGACTTTGGGAAAATGTCATAGATGCGAACACCGGAAGCGTGACAGAAAAGGAAATTTCGTCATCGTTGAGGGAGGTCGACCGAGAGGATCTGGGCAACATCATTGCCCTGAAGTCCGTTGAGCAGGAGCTTTCGGACGCCGTACGCATCGCCGAGAAAGCTGCTGCGGGAAGCGCTCTCGCCGGAGGTCTGGTGAAGCAGGATGGCAAACTCAACTTCGTGGTCGTCATCGCCAGTGGTGATCGCTTGAAGGAGGTTATGCTTGAGCCGCCCAGAGTCGGCAGGGAAAAGTCGGCTCGCCATTAGGCGCCGCCGACAGCAGCAACGTCAATGCAAACATCCGAGCGCGCTCGCGTACGATAGCGCACGTCAGCGGCGGTTTGAATATTTCCGGACACCAAGGGCGACGAGGAAATTTTTCGCGAATGCGCCAGCCACAGTGAGGCATCGCGCCGAGGCTAGTCGGCTAATGTCGCCAGTAAATTCCGCACGCGCTCGCCGTTGTTCACCAGCGTCCTGTTCAGCGAACGCGGCTGATGTCTACCTAAGTGCCTGAGTTTGCTGGCGCTCCCTAGGGGAATCGACCCCCTGTTTCAGCCTTGAGAGGGCCGCGTCCTTCTATGCCCGACGCGGCCTCGTGCATAAGAGCTGGATGCCAGCCCTGGCACTTAGCATCATCCGACGCCCATGAGCGCGCCACACACGTCCGCACCAAAGGCACCTCGGTGGAACGGCGTTGAGGTGCCCTTGGCTTGACTCGACTATTCCGCTTTTGACTCAACTTATACGCAGTTGGACATCGGCCGTCACGTGAGCAGCATTACTCCGCGTACTTGAACTCGGGCATGTTCTTCAGCTCGTCCTTGCTGGCATTGAACACGGCGTGGTCCGGATACCATTTCGACGTGGACGAGGCGGTCGTAGCCGTCGTGGTCGTCGTGGTCTTCTCGGTGCCGGTCGCAGCGCCAGTGGTCGTGGTCGCCACAGGCTTCGCGCCGGTGCCGGTATAGGCGACGGCCTCGTTGACGAACTTCAGCTTCTCGTAGGGGACGGCGACCAAATGCTCGCCCATGCCGAGGAATCCGCCGACGCCGATCACGGCAATCTTGATGTTGCCGCTCTTGTCCATCAGCAGGTCGTTGATCGAGCCAATGTTCTCGTTGGCGTCGTTGTAGATCTTCAGGCCCGACATCTTCGACGCACGCCACTCGCCCGACGCAGTCGTCGTCGTTGTGGTGGTGGTGGCCGCGGGCGCCGCCTTGTCGGTGGTGGCCGTCGGGTTTTGCGCGAAAGCAACGGTCGCAAGCAGTGCGGTGCCGGCAAGGCCGGCGGCGATCGATTTCATCAACATTGTTGTCCTCTTCTTCAGCAGAAAGCTTATGCGGAGAGAACAGCGGCGATCATCCGCAGTTCCTTTTCTGCGGCAATTTCGTCACGCGATGATGGCGCTGCGCTGCGATGAAAGTTCCTGCGTCACTCAGGAACGTTCGATGAGGAACGTTCCTGATGCACAGTTCCCCGCCGACGATCATGCGCCCTGGGTGAAGCACGATCGCGGCGAGGAACGCGCCGACCTGCGTCGCTCAGGTCAGCTCTTGAAGTCGATCAGAAGTGCGGAGAAATCCGAACCGCCGAATGAGCTGCCGTTGGCGCCGTAGGACGCGCTCGACGATTGCGACTGCTGGAGCGCCTGGAGGAATTGCTGGAGAATGTCCGCCGTGGTCGTGTTGGTCGACGTGCTGCTGGTCGAGTCCGTCGAGGACGAATCCGACGAGCTGTCATCCGGCGGCGGACCGGGCGGCGGTCCGCCCGCACCACCGGGACCGCCCGGACCACCGGGACCGCCGGCGCCGCCTGGCCCCTTGGCGAAAGCGGACTGAAACACGTTCTTCAGTTCGTCCGCCTGGTCCGAGGTCAGCGTCCCGTTCGACACTTCGTTGGCGATGAGATCGTCGACCTTCGACTTCATCTCGTCCTTGGAAGGACGCGTACCACTCGACTGATCGCTGGATCGGCTCGACTGCAAGGCGGTGTCGATGTCGGTCAGCGCCGTCGAGAGCGCCGACTGGTCCGACGACGAGATCGTGCCGTCGGAAACGTCCGATTGCAATTGCTGCTGAAGCCGCTGCAGGGGCGACTGGTAGTTACCGGCGGAGGCCGCCGAAATCGAGGTCATAATGGCTCCGTGGCTTTTGCGGGGTTTCGTAAGCGACACCGCCACGGTATGGTTAGCGGCCTTAACGAGACCTTGCCGCTTCCCTGCCCGGGTATTGCCTGCTGTTGCGCCCGGACAGTCAGAAACAATCCGAAACAAAAATCTTCGCCATTTGGCCCGAATCTTGGACAAACAAAGCGCATGGCCAATCCCAACATCCTGGTCGTCGAGGACGACCGCGAAACCCGGACGTTGATTGCAAAGTACCTGCGCAACAACGCCTGCAACGTCACCACCGTGAGCGATGGCCGGGAGATGTCGCGTGCCTTGGCCGATCACAGGGTCGACCTCATCATCCTCGACGTCATGCTGCCCGGCGAGGACGGCTTGAGCCTGTGCCGCAAGGTACGCTCGGAGGCGCAGACGCCGATCATCATGCTGACCGCGCGCGGCGAGGACGTCGATCGCATCGTCGGCCTCGAGATGGGCGCGGACGACTATCTGCCAAAGCCCTTCAACCCCCGCGAGCTGCTCGCACGCATCAACGCGGTGCTGCGCCGCCAGGCCGCAGCCCAGGCGGCAAGCTCGATAGAGGGCGCCTCCACGCTCGTCTTCGAGGGCTGGCGCATCGATCTGCGGCTGCGCGAATTGCGCAATCCGGAAGGCGCGCGCGTCGCGGTGACCAGCGCCGAGTTCGATCTCCTGCGGACGTTCTGCGAACGGCCCGGCCGCGTGCTGTCGCGCGACAGCCTGCTCGACCTCACGCAAGGGCGCAACACCGGCTCGTTCGAGCGCTCGATCGACGTGCTGGTCAGCCGCATCCGCCGCAAGATCGAGCCCAATCCGGCCGATCCCACCATCATCAAGACGGTGCGCTCCGGCGGCTATCTGTTCACGCCCAGAACCGAAGCGGCCGGGACTGAAGCAGCTGGCAATGAAGCAGTCGCGGCGACCCTGAGCAGTTAGTGGAGCGGTCGTCATGACGCCGTTCCGCTTCTTCCACCTCAAAAGCATCGGTGGACAGATCGCCGCGCTGGTGGTGGCGTCGATCGTCGCGCTGCATCTGATCCTCACCGCCAGCTTCCTGATCAGCCGGCCGGACCGGGCCGAGCCGCCGCCCGACGCCGCCCACCAGCTCGCGGACGCAGCATTGCTGCTCAACGGCACGGATGCGGGCGAGCGGCCGCGCATCCTCGCCAATATCGTGCGTGCGTTTCCGAAGGCCGGCATCGAGCTCCTCGCGCCGGGGACCTTCTCCGTCGCCGACGACAGGGAGGGCCCGCATCTGCGCAACGTGCGCCGGCATCTCGGCCATCAGTACAAGGTGGTCGCGCTGGCCCCGAACTTCGGCGTGCACCGCGTCGCGGTCGAGCTTCCCGACGGCAGTGTGATCGCAGGCCGCGTCGAGCAGGGCCCGCATCCGCCGCGGTTCTGGGGCGGCCCCTGGATGATAACGCTGCTGTTCGCGCTGATCAGCGTCACGATGCTCGGCCTGTGGGCGGCCTACGCGCTGGCCGCGCCGCTGTCCTCGTTTGCCAGGGCCGCCGAGAATTTCAGCCTGGACGGGGCGGCCGATCCGCTGCCCGAGCGCGGCCCGGAGGAGATCCGCTCGGTCGCGCGCGCGCTCAACCGCATGCATGAGCGGATCGCGCGGCTGATGTCGGATCGCACCCGGATGCTGGCGGCGATCAGCCACGACCTGCGAACGCCGATCACCCGGCTGCGCCTGCGCGCCGAGTTCATCGAGGACGAGGGCAACCGCAGGCGCATGCTGATCGATCTCGACCAGATGCGCTCGATGCTGGAATCCGTGTTGTCGCTGCTGCGCAACGACCGCAAGATCGAGGCGGTGACGCTAGTCGACATCGCGAGCACGCTCCAGGTCATCGCCGACCAGTTCGGCGACATGGGTCATGTCGTGCACTATGACGGCCCCGCTTCGGCGACGGCCGCCGCGCGGCCCGACGAACTGCATCGGGGCGTCACCAACCTCGTCGAGAACGCGGTGCGCTTCGGCGCCGAAGTGACGATCCGCCTCGACGTATCAGGCACCAGGCTCGTCATCGACGTCGAGGACGACGGCCCCGGCATCTCGGATGCGCGCAAGCAGGAGATGCTGGAGCCGTTCGCGCGCGGCGACGACGCGCGCACCATGGACGAGCACACCGGCTTCGGGCTCGGCCTGTCGATCGCGCGCGCGATCGCGATCGCTCATGGCGGCGAATTGTCGTTGCACGACCGCGCGCCGCACGGGCTGATCGTACGGATGCAGTTGCCGGTATGGCAGCAGCCGCGGCGGGCGGCGTAAGGCACGCCTCAGGCGGCGAGCGGCGGATGCTCGATCGGGTGCTCATCGAAGATCGCTACCGCCTCGAAGCGGTAGCCGCAGGCGTGGCATTTCCAGAGATAGGAAACGCGGCCTTCGCCCGGCTCGATCCAGTCCGGAGACGGGATCGGTGCCCCACATTGCGCACAGGGGTTCTGCTTGGGGATGTCGCCGATGTCTGCTCGGGTCATGGACGTTCTCCCGAATTTTGAATAGCGATTTTTGGGCGAACGCACGAATGGACAGACCTGCTGTCGCGTGACGCACATCGCCAAGTGCAATCCTAACCTGGGTTTGAGTCGTAAAAACGACGGCCCCGCGAAAATCGCCGCTGGCGGCGTTTCGCCACATCATCGCCGTGTTCCCACGGCCTAACGCGCACGGGTGCAGGTTCGTTCTGCCGAGGAATAATTCAATGAAAATTTTGCGTATTGCCGCGCTCGTTGCGGCCGGGCTGATGTTGCCGCAGGCCGCATTCGCGGGCGAAGCCGAGTATGCCGAGATGGTCGCGGCCCATGCCCGCGCCAACGGCGTGCCGGAAGCGCTGGTGCATCGCGTCATCATGCGCGAGAGCCGCTATCAGCCCGGCCTGATCGGTCGCGGCGGCACCATCGGCCTGATGCAGATCAAGCTCGCGACCGCCCGCGGGGTCGGCTACACCGGCGACGCCGCCGGCCTGCGCGATCCCAACACCAACCTTACCTACGCCGTCAAATACCTCGCCGGCGCCTATCGCGCCGCCAATGGCGACCACGCCCGAGCCGTGCGTTATTTCGCGGGCGGCTATTACTACGTTGCAAAGCGGCAGCGTCAGGAGGCCGTGCAGGTTGCCAATATGGGCGACACCTGGCTCGAGCCGAACGGCAATCCGCAGCCGATGCTCGGGACGGCGCCGCATAAGAAGCTGGCCCAGCGCGTCAGCAATGCGCGGGCGCAGGTTCCCAACCACTAGCCACCGTCATTCCGGGGCGATGCGAAGCATCGAGCCCGGAATCTCGAGATTCCCCGGTGCGCAATTGCGCACCCGGGGTTCGGTCCGGCGGACCGCGCCGGAATGTCAGCCCTGTGGCTAGCGCGTTGACCACCCCGTCCCGCTGGCATACATTAGAGCTGTTCCGAGGGGTGCTCCGAGGAGGAGCTGAGATACCGCTAAATGGGTCAGAAGGCCCAGGACCGCGGTGACCCTTTGAACCTGATCCGGGTCATGCCGGCGAAGGGACAGGGATGTTGCAGACCACCAAGCGACCGGATTCCCCGGTATCCATCATCGGCGCAGGCATTGCAGGTGCCTGGCAGGCGCTTTTGTTCGCGCAGGCCGGCCATGCCGTGACGCTACACGAGCGCGGTGACGCCGCGATGACCGATTCCACCAGCCATTGGGCCGGCGGGATGCTCGCGCCCTGGTGCGAGGCGGAGGTCGCCGAACCCATCATCTCGAGGCTCGGCCAGCGCTCCCTGGACATCTGGCGGCGCGAGCTGCCGGACACCCCCTTCAACGGCTCGCTCGTCGTCGCCCACCCGCGCGAGCGCAACGATTTCGAGCGCTTTGCGCGGATGACCGAAGGCCACCGCCGGCTCGATGCGACCAGCCTTGCCGAGCTCGAGCCGTCGCTGGAGGGCCGCTTCCGCGACGCGCTGTTCTTCCCGACTGAGGGCCATGTGGAGCCGCGCCGCGTGCTGCCGAAGCTGCACGAGCGCATCCGCGCCGCCGGTGGCACCATTAAGTTTGATAGCGACGTCAGCGCCAAAGACCTCGACGGCATCGTGATCGACTGCCGCGGCCTCGGCGCGCGCGAGGAGCAGCCGGAGTTGCGCGGCGTAAAGGGCGAGATGATCTTGATCGAGACCGGCGAGGTGCGGCTGGCGCGCCCGGTGCGGCTGATCCATCCGCGCTGGCCGCTCTACGTGATCCCGCGCGAGGACAATCTGTTCATGCTGGGCGCGACCTCGATCGAGGCCGAGGACACCGGCGTCAGCGTGCGCTCGGCGCTGGAGCTGCTGGGTGCGGCCTATGCCGTGCATCCGGCCTTCGGCGAGGCGCGGATCGTCGAATTCGGCTCGGGCTTGCGCCCTGCTTTCCCCGACAATCTGCCGCGCATCGGCATTCGCGGCGAGAGGATCGCAGTCAACGGCCTCTACCGCCACGGCTTCCTGATCGCGCCGGCACTCGCCGAGCTGACGCTGCAATACGTCCAGCGCGGCCAGATCGACAATGAGGTGATGCAATGCGGGTGATCGTCAACGGTGAGCAGCGCGAAGTGAATTCCGCAAGCGTCGACGCGCTGCTCAGCGAGCTCGACTACGAGGGCACCCATTTCGCGATCGCGCTCAATTACGACGTCGTGCCGAAGAGCCGCTGGGCCGAGACCCACCTCAAGGCCGGCGACGAGATCGAGATCATCACGCCGCGGCAGGGAGGGTGAGGTGATGATGGCACGCTCTCTCCACTTGTCGTCCCCGCGAAGGCGGGGACCCATAACCACAGGGAGCGGTTATGGCGGCCGGTCTCTCCCCACGTGCCCCAAGAGAAATCACGCGGTATGGGTCCCCGCCTTCGCGGGGACGACAGTTGAACTTGAGGAGACACCTCGGACATGGTGACCTTCTACGGCAAAACCTTCCCCTCCCGCCTGCTGATCGGCAGCGCGCTGTATCCCTCGCCTGCGATCATGCAGGCGGCGATCCGTGCCTCCGGCTCGAACATCGTCACGGTGTCGCTGCGCCGCGAAGCCGCCGGCGGCAAGACCGGGGACGCGTTCTGGAATCTGATCCGCGAGCTCGACGTCAGCGTGCTGCCGAACACCGCCGGCTGCCGCAGCGTGCGCGAAGCCGTGACCACCGCAAAACTCGCGCGCGAGCTGTTCGGCACGTCCTGGATCAAGCTGGAAGTGATCGCCGACAACGACACGCTGCAGCCCGACGTCGTCGGCCTGGTCGAAGCCGCCACCATCCTGATCAAGGACGGTTTTGAAGTGTTCCCCTATTGCACCGAGGATCTCTCGGTCGCTAACCGCCTGGTCGATGCCGGCTGCAAGGTCGTCATGCCCTGGGCCGCGCCGATCGGCTCGGCCCGCGGCATCACCAACCGCGACGCGCTCAAACTGCTGCGCGAGCGGCTGCCTGATATCACGCTGGTGGTCGATGCCGGCATCGGCGCGCCGAGCCACGCAGCCGAAGCGCTCGAGCTCGGCTACGACGCCGTGCTGCTCAACACGGCCATCGCTAAAGCCGCCGATCCCGTCGCCATGGCTAATGCCTTCCGTCTCGGCTGTGATGCCGGCCGCACCGCTTATGAAGCCGGGCTGATGAACGCCCGCGACTTCGCTTCCCCATCCACCCCTGTCGTTGGGACACCATTCTGGCATGCCGTATCCTGATCGTTTCTATCCCGTCGTCGACAGCCTCAAATGGGTCGAACGCCTGACCAAGCTCGGCGTCGGCACCATCCAGCTGCGCGCGAAAGACCTCAACGACGCCGACGCGCTCCAGATCGTCACCGACGCGCTGGCGATCACGAAGGACACGCAGGCCAAGCTGGTCGTGAACGACTATTGGCGCGCGGCCGTCGTCGCCGGCGCAAAATATCTGCATCTCGGTCAGGAAGACCTGGCGGACGCGGACCTCAAGGCCATCCGCGAGGCCGGCCTCTCGCTCGGCATCTCCACCCATGACGACGCGGAGCTTGAGACCGCGCTCGCCGCAGAGCCCGACTACGTCGCGCTCGGACCGATCTTCTTCACCACTTTGAAGTCGATGCGCTTCGAACCGCAGGGCATTCCAAAGATCACGGAATGGAAGAAGCGGATCGGCAGCATCCCGCTGGTCGCGATCGGCGGCATCAAATTCGAGCACGCCGCGGAGATTTTTGCCGCCGGCGCCGATTCCATCGCCGTCGTCAGCGACGTCACGCAAAACGCCGACCCGGACGCGCGAGTCAAACAATGGCTTGGCGATTCCGCCAAAGCCGCCTGAACGAGAGATACAACGGAGGATCCCATGAACATCCGCTCCAACCCCGAAAAGACCGTCCCCGCCGTCACCACCGGCCCGCTGCCCTCGTCGCGAAAAATCTTCGCATCTCCGGACGCTGCGCCCGACATCCGCGTGCCCTTGCGCGAGATCATCCTCTCCGAGGGCGCCGGCGAGCCGAACCTGCCGGTCTATGACACCTCGGGCCCCTACACCGACCCGACCGTCACCATCGACGTCAACGCCGGCCTGTCGCGCAACCGTCTCGCCTGGGTCAAGGAGCGAGGCGGCGTCGAGGAGTATCAAGGCCGCGATATCAAGCCGGAGGACAATGGCAACGTCGGCGCCTCGCATGCCGCAAAGGCCTTCACCGCGCACCACAAGCCGCTACGCGGCCTCGACGGCCACAAGATCACCCAGCTCGAATTCGCCCGCGCCGGCATCATCACGAAGGAGATGATCTACGTCGCTGAGCGCGAAAATCTCGGCCGCAAAAAACAGCTCGAACGCGCGGAGGCAGCGCTAGCCGATGGCGAAAGCTTTGGCGCCGAAGTCCCTGCGTTCATCACCCCGGAATTCGTCCGCTCCGAGATCGCGCGCGGCCGCGCCATCATCCCCTGCAACATAAACCATGCCGAACTCGAGCCGATGATCATCGGCCGCAACTTCCTCACCAAGATCAACGCCAATATCGGCAACTCGGCGGTGACCTCGTCGGTCGAGGAGGAAGTCGACAAGATGGTGTGGGCGATCCGCTGGGGCGCCGACACCGTGATGGACCTCTCCACCGGCCGCAACATCCACACCACCCGGGAATGGATTCTGCGCAACGCGCCGATCCCGATCGGCACCGTGCCGATTTACCAGGCGCTGGAGAAGTGCGAAGGCGATCCCGTCAAACTGACCTGGGAGCTCTACAAGGACACGCTGATCGAGCAGTGCGAGCAGGGCGTCGACTACTTCACCATCCACGCCGGCGTGCGCCTGTCCTACATCCACCTCACCGCCAATCGCGTCACCGGCATCGTCAGCCGCGGCGGTTCGATCATGGCGAAGTGGTGCCTGGCGCATCACAAGGAGAGCTTCCTCTATACGCATTTCGACGAGATCTGCGACCTCATGCGCAAGTATGACGTCTCGTTCTCGCTCGGCGACGGCCTGCGTCCGGGCTCGATCGCCGACGCCAACGACCGCGCACAGTTTGCCGAACTCGAAACGCTCGGCGAGCTAACGAAAATCGCGTGGGACAAGGGCTGCCAGGTCATGATCGAAGGCCCCGGCCACGTGCCGATGCACAAGATCAAGATCAACATGGACAAGCAGCTCAAGGAATGCGGCGAGGCGCCGTTCTACACGCTTGGACCGCTGACCACCGACATTGCGCCGGGCTACGACCACATCACCTCGGGCATCGGTGCCGCCATGATCGGCTGGTTCGGCTGCGCCATGCTCTGCTACGTCACGCCGAAGGAGCATCTCGGGCTGCCCGATCGTAACGACGTCAAGGTGGGCGTCATCACCTACAAGATCGCCGCCCACGCCTCCGACCTCGCCAAGGGCCACCCGGCCGCCCAGCTCCGCGACGACGCGCTCTCCCGCGCCCGTTTCGACTTCCGCTGGAGCGACCAGTTCAACCTCGGCCTCGACCCCGACACCGCGAAAAACTTCCACGACGAGACCCTGCCGAAGGAAGCCCACAAGGTCGCCCATTTCTGCTCGATGTGCGGCCCGAAATTCTGCTCGATGAAGATCACGCAGGACGTGCGGGACTACGCGGCGACGCTGAATGATCCGAACAGCGTGGGCATGTCGCTGAGCGGGACCGCCGAGGACGGCATGAAGCAGATGAGCGCGAAGTTCAAGGAGATGGGGAGCAGCGTGTACCTGGATGCGGAGAAGGTGAAGGAGAGTAACCGGGTGCTGTGATGATGTGATTGCAGCAGGCGTCTGGTTAGCGTTGGATGGACGCCTGCTGAAATTCCCTATAGCCCTGCAAGTGCATATAGTGGCTCACGAAGACTCGCGTTCAATTCATCATACCGATCAAGCGAATGTTCGGACACATCTCGTCGAGAGACGCGATCCAATACTGCTCTTGCGGAAATTGGCAAATCACACGACATCATTGCGTCAACCAACCACAGCATTTCATCCGCGTCCAAATTCGCGCATCGAAGAGCTTTTTCCTGAAGCGCGAAGAGAATAGTACGAGCGTCAGTCTGGTATCCCATATCAGCCAACAACTCCGCTGCGCGAGAGCATCCCGACACATTAGCATTGTCTCGGCCAGCCGCTTCGGTGAGAAGTGAACGAGCGACATCGTTGCGGCCACACCGCCCAGCCTGGCGAGCCACTTCAACTCGATCGAGCAAATCGATATCAGTCCGCATGCTATGCGTACGGCAAAGCTGCAACCCTTCGTCTGTCCCACAGCAAGCAGAAAGCGCCTCGATTGACAAATGCACTACCTCGGGCTCGGTCAAATCTATATTCGCAAGCACCGTTCTCGCCAATTCGGGCAATCCCGCACGACCCAATTCACGAGCGAGTTCGATGCGAACAGCTGGTAGGACGGGACTATCTGCCACGATGGCCCTGAGTTTCGCCCTTACAAAGCTCCAATCATGCAGATTGGCTCCAATTTTAGAGATGGACAATAACTCCTCTGCGCTCAAGGATGCATTTAGACACTTACGCAAACAAGCCCGCGCATCACTTCCACGACCAATGCGGCTTGCCTCCTATCGAAGAAGCCGGATGGCATCGGAAATGGCAAACGAAGCCCAAGGCTCGATCGAACCGCGAATTCTAGGCTCGTAGCGAAATCTTGCTGGGCATTGTATATATCTGATGCATTGAGATAAACTGGAATAGGTTCGCTCAAGAACTTCTCGAAGTCGTCTAGATCAAGGAGCTTGTTAATTCGATCTAGAACGAACTTGCGGAGCTGTGTCGACTTACCCGACCCTGCAGTTCCTTCGATGATTATTCGAGGCCCCCACTCAGATAAGGCGTGCTCCAGCGAGAACGTGTTCAACCGTTGCCCTTCTCCTCTGGCGGCATTGGCGCGACCCATTGTAGAAGGAACGCGGAACTGCTGCTCCACCCAGATGTCGTCTAGCGTCTGCCGAGAAAATCCAAGATTGGCCACAACTGGCAAATCATCGCAATGCGCGCGAAGAGCTTTCAAGTAGACTATTCGGAATAAGAGCTTGACGGTTTCCGCGGCTTCGTATTGCTGCGCCGTTATCCAACGCTCGAAAAACTCTTGAGTAACTTCTTCCCGGTCGGAAGAATCAGTTTTGCTGTCGCGAGCTAGCTCTAACTGATTGTGTTCGCGCCAGGCGTGAACACGCCGGACCAGATTGGAAAGGACTGCCTTCGATGCACCGACGAGCCTCGCAGCCCCTTTGGCGCCAGCCTTCTTTGCAAGCAGAGGCAGAAGATCGCTGACGTCGATCCCGAGGCTCCGAAGCAGGTCCAATAGTTCGTGAGATGTAATCATGGGCTCGAAGCTAGCCCGAAGGCAACGAGACACAACCGCAAATTTTTGTATCATAACACAATTATATTGGGTTGATTTCCGACCTTAGTTGGATTCCGCGATGCTTTGAAATCCGACAAGAGCTTGGTTGCCACTTTTATCCCTCGGACTAGAGCCTTGCTCGACCCCACTATCCATCGCCTTCCCGACCAACTCCTTCCCAACCTCCGCCTCGTCTTCGTCGGCACCGCCGCCAGCACGCGCTCGGCCGCGGTCGGACACTACTACGCCCATCCCGGCAACCGCTTCTGGCGCGCGATCCATGAGGCCGGGATCACGGCGCGGCGGTATCAGCCGGGCGAGTTCGCCATGCTGCTCGAGCTCGGGATCGGCTTCACCGATCTCTCCAAGTCGGGCGCCGGGATGGATCACCAGATCGCGACTGAAACGATCGACGTGCCCGGCTTCAGGGCCAAAATCGAGAAGTATCGGCCGCGGACGATTGCGTTCACGAGCAAGAAGGCCGCGAGCTTGTTCTATGGGAGGCCATCGAGCCGGATTGCGCTGGGGCGGCAGCAACGCGACGAGAAGCTTCCCGACGTGTTCGTGCTTCCCTCGCCGTCCGGCGCCGCGTCCGGGCATTGGACGCTGGAGCCGTGGCGAGAACTCGCGGCGTGGATCAGATCGTAGGGTGGATCAGCGCAGCGTAATCCACCGAGGTCTGTCCCCGCGGAGACAGAAGGGGTGGGTTACGCTGCGCTAACCCACCCCACGGCACGACGAGAGCATGCGCCCTAAAGATCGAAATTGGTCGGCAGCATGACCACGTCGCGAATAGTCATGCCGCGCGGCCGGGTCAGCATGAACATCACGACCTCGGCCACGTCACTGGCCTCCAGCAGGCTGCCCGTTTCCCTGGCTTCCTTCAGCTTCTCCGGCGGCCAGTCCGCGAGCAGTGAGGTGACGACCGGGCCGGGCGAGATCGAGCCGACGCGGATGCCGTGCTTGAAGACCTGGCGCCGCACCGTCTGGACGAAGCAGTTGATCGCCCATTTGGACGACGCATAGACCGGCTCCCAGGGCGTCGGAAAATGCGCCGCCAGCGAACTCGTGACGATGATATCGCCGCTCCGGCGCGCGATCATGTGCGGCAGCACGTCGTGCACGTTCTTCATCACCACGTTGACATTCAGGTTCAGCATCCGGTCGATGGCCATAGTTTCGGCGTCGACCAGATCGCCACCGACATAGGTGCCCGCATTCGCGTGCAGGATGTCGAGCTGGCCTGCCTGCTCCAGGACGCGCGGCAGCAACGATGCGCAGTCTTTGGGATCCAGCAGGTCGACGACCAGCGGGATGACGGCGTCGCCATGCTTGTTGCCGAGCGCCTTCAGCGCGGCCTCGTCGCGGTCGACCATCACCACGCGCGCGCCCGCGGCCAGCATTGCTTCAGTGCTCGCCAACCCGATGCCCGACGCGGCCCCGGTCACGGCAGCAACCTTGCCTTCCAATTCGTTTCCCATGGGGTCACCATCCTGCTGATGGTCGGCAGTATAGCGATGCAGGGCGAATTGGCGATGCGGATCGCTGGCTTCGTAGGATAGGCAAAGGCGCTCTTGCACCGTGCCCACCATCTCTCAACAAATCCGGAAGAACGGTGGGCACGGCGCGCGAAGAGCGCGCCTTTGCCCACCCTACGACACCGTCAGCCCCTCACCCCGCATACGCCCTGTCCAGATCCGCGATGACGATCTTCCGCATCTCCATCATCGCCTGCATGACGCGGTTCGCTCTGGTGCGGTCGGGATCGCCGAGGTAGCGGCCGAGCGCGGACGGGATCACCTGCCAGGACAGTCCAAATTTGTCCTTGAGCCAGCCGCAGCGGGATTCCTCGCCGCCGTCGGCGGTGAGGCGGCTCCAGAAGTAGTCGACCTCGGCTTGCGTCTCCACGCTGATGAAGAACGAGACCGCCTCGGTGAAGCGGTATTGCGGCCCGCCGTTGAGTGCGTGGAAGCGCTGGCCTTCGAGTTCGAACACCGCCATGAAGTCGCTAACGGTCTCGACTTTTGCGTTGGGGAATACCGCTTTGTAGAAGGCGACGGCTTCCGGGACGTTGTTGGCGAACCAGAGGAATGGCGTGATTGACGTCATGAAGTTGTATCCTTTCGTCTTGGACCGGACGCGCGACCATCGCTCCAAGGACGAGCGGCGGAACGGTGTTCCGACACGGGCGCCGGACTTTTTACGGCGCCCCTGTCGGAACCAGAGCCGGCCGTTCGTCCTTTGAATGCAACGCCGATCACCCCGGAGCCGCCAGATGCCCACCATCACAGCCTTCGAAAACTCACCCGACCGCGGCAAGGGGCAGGCGCGCGACATGCGCGTTCGCTGGGCGCTCGAGGAAGTGGGCCAGCCCTACGACGTCCGCCTCGTGTCGTTCGCGGCGATGAAGGACTCCGCCCATCTTGCGCTGCATCCGTTCGGGCAGATTCCGACCTATGAGGACGGCGATCTCGCCTTGTTCGAGTCGGGCGCGATCGTGCTCCATATCGCCGAGCGCCATGATGGATTGTTGCCAAAAGATGCGAATGCGCGGAGCCGCGCGATCGCATGGATGTTCGCCGCGCTCAACACGCTGGAGCCGCCGATCGTCGAGTTCGGGATGACGATGCTGTTTGAGCGCGACAAGGGCTGGTACGAGGAGCGGCTGCCTGTCCTGAAGGATCGCGTCCGGATCAGGCTCGGCGAATTGTCCCGTCGCCTCGGGGAGGTCGAGTGGCTCGACGGTGCGTTCAGCGCCGGCGATCTCATGATGGTGACGGTGCTGCGCCGGTTGAATGCATCTCGCCTGCTGGAGGAATATCCCGACCTCTCAGCCTATGTCGCCCGCGGCGAAGCGCGGCCTGCGTTCCGGCGGGCGTTCGATGCGCAGCTGGTGGTGTTCACCGCCGCATCGACCAGCAGATAGAGGCCGCGCCTCTCACCGAAGCCGGTACATCTCCGATCCCATACGTCGAACGGGCGACGCCGGGCGTCCTCCGATCGAATGACGCTGCGCACAATGCGCAGGACTGTTGCCAGCCCGTCGCTCCGGCGATACGACTTGAGATGGAAGAGCCTGATATCAACCGGCCCGCATCATCCCAGGGAAGGCACCGCATGAGCGACGATCTCTCCGGCGTCTGGAATGGCAGCTACATTCAACCGGGCACCGGAATGGTCACCTTCACCGCAACTCTGGTCGAAACCGGCGGCGCACTCAGCGGAAGCGTGACCGAGCCCTGCTCGAACCCGCGATGCCCGCTGCAAACCCACAACGCCTCGATCGCGGGTCAGCGCTCCGGCAACGCGGTCTCGTTCGTCAAACACTACGAGCCGCCCGGCTACGGCTACGACACGGTCCATTACGAAGGCACGGTGAACGCCGAGGCGACCGAAATCGACGGGCGCTGGCAGCTGCAGGGCTCTTCCGGCGCGTTCCTGATGATCCGCGCCAGCAAGGCCGCGCAAGCGGCCACGACGGAGCAACACGCCAAGGTGCCATCGCGCTGAAGGGAACAACCATGCTGACGCTCTATTCCTACCCGGAACTGTTCGGCGTCGCCGACAACAACGGCTACGGCCTCAAGGTCTACGCGTTCCTGAAGCTCGCAGGCGTGCCGTTCGTGCACAAGCATGTCTTCGATGCCTCTGCCGCGCCGCGCGGGCAGCTGCCCTACGTCGTCGACGACGGCGAGACCATCGGCGACAGCGAGACCATCATTGCGCATGCGATCGCCAAATATCGCCTGACCATCGATGCGGGGCTGTCGCAGGAGGCACGGCGGACCAATCATCTCGTCACCCGCATGCTGGACGATCTCTACTGGGTGATGTCGTATTCGCGCTGGAAAGACGATCGGTTCTATCCGGCGTTCCGCGACGCCTTCATCGCGCAACATCCGCAACTCGATGCCGAGGGACTGGAGAAGGCGAAGGCGTACAATTCGCAGCGCTACTATTTCCAGGGCATCGGCCGCTACACGCCCGAGCAGGCTTACGCGCGGGGCCTGGCCGATCTGGAAGTGCTGGCGGAGATCGTTCCCGCCGCGGGCTTCGTCCACGGCGCGGCACCGACCAGCTGTGATGCCGGCATCTACGGCTTCATCGCCAACATCTATTATTTTCCGATCCCGACGCCGCTGAAGGCCTTCGTCGATGCGCACGCCAATCTCGTCGCGCATTGCGAGCGGATTCATGCAGCGGTGAGCGGGCGTAATTCGTAGGGTGGGTTAGTTCGTAGGGTGGGCAAAGGCGCGCTCATTGCGCGCCGTGCCCACCATGCATCCGCATTTGCAGCACGAATGGTGGGCACGCTTCGCTTTGCCCACCCTACGCCTACACACCGCGTCCTACCGCATCGTGATCGCGAGCCCGCTCAGATCCGCATTCGCCATCAGGCCGGTCTGGTAGCCCGACAGCTCAAGCACCGCGCCCTTCTGGTTGGTCAGCACGATGGCGCGAGCGCCACGGCCGATGGCAAGGCCGGCACCGGCCGCGCCATAGACGCCGGCGACGTCGGAAGGGCGGTTGATGTTGGAGACGCGGCCACGCAGCACGGTCTTGGAGCCGCCGAAAACGAGGCCGTAGTCGAGCCCGCCGGTCGAGAGCCCATAGGAGCGGCCGCGGAAGTTCAGCACGCCCGAGCCGCCCGAACCGCCGATGATCCAGCCCGCCTTGTAGATCGTCAGCACCACGGTGCCGCCATCGGCCAGCGCCGAGGTCGAAAGGCCGGCCAGAGCGGCAATGGCGACCAGCGCGGCGCGGAAGGTGGTAGCAAGCTTCATGGGGCGTCTCCGGGGGCTATTTTTCAAGGGAGGATTCGAATCAGATGCAGCGAATGTATCCGATGGATCACGGCGGCAACATGATGGAGCGTGAGGCCTGCGCGGTGCGCTCCCTCGCCCCGTTCTTACGGGGAGAGGGTTGGGGTGAGGGGCCGCTTCGGCATAAACGGTAGGAGTTGGACTCGCGTAGAGTCCCCCTCACCCGCCGCGCTCAGGCGCGCAAGTGCGCTGCCGAGCGCGTCGGCCTCTCCCCGCAAGCGGGGCGAGGCGAAGGAAGAGGCCGCGCAAACAAGCACCACCGCCATGATGCCATTCTGCCCCTGTTTTGCCCGACGGAGCAAGCGAATTGTTCGGCTATACCGAATTTGAAACACTCACGATTTCTACTGTGCATGGGGTTGTTTTCGCGTTTTTGTTTTGCCCGCCTTCCCCAATGCCGTTTGCAACTCCCCCGCATGTCGCTACGCTCATCCGGGCGACGCGACCGCTCCATCCGAGGTGATCCCATGTCGATCCAGCATTTCGCACMCCCGCCGCACGTCAAGGCGCCGCCGCTGTCCTTTGCCACGCGTGTCGGCGATCTCCTGTTCGTCTCCGGCATTCCCGGCTTCGACGGCAATGGCGCGCTGCCGGACGGTTTCGAGGCGCAGTTCGCCAACGTCGCCGTCAACATCAAGCGCGTGCTGGACGAAGCCGGTGCGACGGTCCGCGATCTCGTCAAGGTCAACGTGCTGCTCACGCGCGCCTCCGACGTCGCCGCGATGAATGCACTTTATGCCGGCGCGTTCGGCCCGCCGCCCTACCCGGCGCGCACCACCTGCGTGGTGCAGGCCCTGCCCGACCCGAAGATGCTGATCGAGATCGAGGCGGTTGCATCGCTGGCGAAGTGAGCCACGCTTAGCGTATGTGTCTTGGCGTATGTGTCTTGCCGGGCACTCGGCCGAACCAAGTGCACGACTCGATCTGACATATCCGTGAAACGGCCGCCCCTCGGCTTGCCAAGGACCTGCATTTACCGCACGGATTTTCGGGTCACACATCCCCACAAGGAGATTTTCCATGCGTCGCGTTCTCGCCCTCTGTGCCGTTGCCGGCATCGCCACCTCCGTGTTTGCCGTGCCGGCGTCGGCGGCGGTCGGCTATTACGTGATCCGCTGGGACAACACCGGCATCTGCCAGGTCTGGAACGAGGACCTGAAGTACAAGCCGTTCCAGTGGGGCGCGTCGACCTACAAGGTCGTCAGCAAGCCGGTCCCGACCTTCACCGCGGCTTCGGATATCCAGATCAAGCTGCGCTCGGAGCGCCGCTGCACGCTCTGAGCGTCACGCGACGAATTTGATTTTGAGGGCGGGCCGCGCGAGCGACTCGCCCTTTTCCTTTGCAGGCGCGCGCTGGTTTTTTCCGGCTCAAATGGCGCATTTCCTGCGCGCACGCTTTGAACCTGATCAGCCGGCGGAGCTACTCACAACTTGTCCGGGGCGCATCCCCAAAAGCGCCCCACACCATGCCTCCCCGTCATTGTCGGGAGGCGCATCACATCTTTCATTTGAGGAGCTGATCATGCGTCGTATTTCCGTGCTGTGCGCTGCTGCCGGTCTTGCCGTCACTGCCTTCGTCGCCGCGAGCCCTGCCGAAGCCAGCTATCACCTGATCCGCTGGCAGGACACCGGCTTCTGCCAGATCTGGGACGAGAGCATCCCGACCGCGCCGTGGCCCTCCGACTACGCCCGTGTCAGCACGACGGTGCCGACCTTCGTCGACGCGCTCGTGCTGAAGGATCACGCGTTGAAGAGCGGTCACTGTACCTGGTAAAATTTCGATCGGCGGACGACAAGCGGGCAAGGGCGCGATGCGTTCTTGCCCGCTCTTTTTTTGGCCTGCACATGGCGGACCGCCGAGGCGCGGCGACAGCGCGCGCTCACGCGTCCTTGTGCGCGCCGGGATGGATCAGGATGTCGCGCGCAGCGGCGAGGTCGATGAAGGCTTGCGCGCTTCCGCCCTGGTCGGGATGCTTGCCCTTGGCGGCGCGGCGGTAGGCCTGGTTGATGTCGTCGCAGGTGAGCTGCACCGCAAGCGGCAGGCCGAGCATCCTGCGGGCGCGATCTTCGCTCGAGAGCTGCTTCGGCTTGGCGTTGCGGCGGCCGAAGCGCGGCGCGGTGAGATCATGGACGACCTCGAGGATCACGCCGACGCGGCGCTGGGCCGCCAGCGTGACGTCGTGATCGTCATTGTCCGCGGCCTGGCGCAGCACGGGAAGCGCCTGCTCGGCCGCCTGGCGCAGCGTGGCATCCGTGCTCATGCGCACGATCTCGGCGACGAGCCGGCCCGCCTCGGCCCAGTCGGCCGGCTGCGCCGACCGCAGGCGTTCGAGAGCGAGTTTCCAGGATTCAAGCCGTCCCATCATGCGCGCAACGTTTAGCAATGAAGATCAGTATGCCAAGGCGGCCGTTTCCGACCCCTTAATTTCGAGTTAGCCTTTCATGAAACTTCGAAATGAATCCGGGAGGAAATTGTCATGGCATTGCTCGCAAACCACGTCGCCGTCGTCACGGGCGCCGGATCCGGCATCGGCCGGGCGATCGCGGCCGGCTACGCCCGCGAGGGCGCGCGAGTGGTGCTGCTCGACGTCAACGCCGACACGGTCGCGGAGGCCGCGCAGGAGATCCGCAAGGCCGGCGGCAACGCCGAGAGCTTTGCGCTCGATGTCACGAAGCGTGACGACTGCTTTGCGCTCGCCAGGCAGGTCGCCGACAAGGTCGGGCGGGTCTCGATCCTCGTCAACAATGCCGGCATCACCCGCCGCAACGCCTTCACCGCGGACACGGAGACGGTGGCGAAGGACTGGAACGACATCATCTCGCTCAACCTCAACGGCGTCTTCAACGTGACGCAGGCGTTCCTCGCGCCGCTGCGGGCCGCCAAGGGCCGCATCGTCAATATCGGCTCGATCCAGTCCTTCGTGCATCTGCGCACGCCGAGCTCGGCGGCGTATACGACCTCGAAGCACGGCGTGCTCGGCTTCACCAAGGCGCTCGCGGCCGAGCTCGGCAAGGAAGGCGTGCGCGTCAACGCGATCGGGCCGGGCTTCATCGAGACCAACATCAACGCCAACGTGCGCGCGACCAATCCGGCGCTGGTGCAGGCCTTCGTCGATCACACCCCGCTGGCGCGCACCGGCAAGCCCGAGGACATCGTGGGCCCCGCGATCTTCCTGGCGTCGGATCTGTCGGCCTATGTCACGGGGACGATCGTGATGGTGGACGGTGGGTATCGGACGGTGTGAGCGGAGCGCGCAAAATCGGCCCGCATCGCTATGCATCCCGTGCCAATCGCGGCACCTTCGCGGCAATCCCAAGGTCAATTGGTGCGATCGTCCGCGATTAACCACTCGTTAACCAAACCCGCCCACCGTAGATCTACGGCTAGGGGGCCGTTGGTTCTCGATCGTTTCCAAAGATGGAAGCGGGCGTTGATCGGGAGGTGTGTTGATGACCACTGTTCATGTCGCTGCGTCCGATCCGGGCGCGCAATTTCTTGCCCCTAACCAAATCGTTCCGCTGTTGATCGGCGCGACCGTCGACGAGGTCGAGCGCGAGCTCGTGCTCCAGACGCTCGCACGCTGCGACGGCAACCGCACGCGCGCATCGCGCGTGCTCGGCCTGTCGGTGCGCACGTTGCGCAACAAGATCAGGATCTATGCAGCGTCCGGCATCGACGTGCCCGCGTATCACGACTAGCACGCGGGCACGATTGGTGTTGATCAAGCCCGGCGCAAGGCTCCGGCGGAATTGCTGCTGTCGTCAAACGCCGCTAAGTAGCTTGCTTCCGGTCAAGGGAGCAGCGGCGTGGCAGACGAACAGAAACGGCAGGGACCGCAAGGTCCGCGCGGACGGCAGGGCGAACCGGGACGGCCGGGGCCGCAGGGGCATCCCGGCCGGCGCGGCCCGGACGGCCAGCGCGGCAAGCCGGGACCGCAAGGCAAGCCCGGGGCGGCCGGAAAGGCCGGAGCGCAGGGCAAGGCCGGCCTGCCGGGCAAGCCCGGCGAAGCCGGTGCTCGGGGCGCTGCCGGACCGCAGGGGCCGGCGGGGCCGCAAGGCCCACGCGGCGAGCCCGGACCGCCCGGCCAGCTGCCGTCGATCGAGCAGGTGCTGCCGTGGCTCGATCAACTCTTCGACGCCTGGGACGAGCGCCGCCGCCAGCGCGAGCGTGAAGCCGCCGAGCGCGAGGCGCTGGAAGCCGCCGTGCATGAGGTTGAAGAGGCGATCGTCGATGACGAGGCCGACGACGGCGAAGGCGAAGGCGACGATCACCGGAAGAAGAAGAAAAAGAAGAAGCACGGCCACAAGGACTAGCCGGGCGGAAGTTGCTTCGACGCCCCGGAGGACTCATCCTTGCGCGGCAGCATGCCCATGCGCTCGAACTGCCAGCGCATGGCGCGGTACCAGAGATAGCCGACCAGCGTGCCGAGCAGCGTCAGGATGACGAGGTTGACGCTGCTGTAGGAGCCGCTCCACCACATCATCCATGCGGTCCACAGCACGGTGAAGGTGACGGCACCTGCTCTGAGAGGAATAAGGGGGCGGCTCATGGTCGTGCTCCGGGCTGTCAAAACCCCGGCAGACATCATCGCAAGTTGAGGCCGCTCTCACCGTGAGCCAGATCACGGAATGGACGCAGGACCGCCTAACCGAACCGCAGCCGCGAACGCTCCTTGGCCTTCTCCGCCTCGATCTCACGGTCCCGCGCCGGCGCATGGGTGTGCAGCGAAGTCAGGAGCTTTCGCGCAGCCTCCGACACTTCCGCGACCGCAAGCTCGAAGGCCTCTTCATTGGCCTGAGACGGCTTGTTGAAACCGGAAAGCTTGCGCACGAACTGGAGCGCGCTGGCGTGGATCTCGTCCTCCGTCGCCGGCGGCTCGAAGTTGAACAGCGTCTTGATGTTGCGGCACATGCAGGCTCTCCCGTAGCGGTGTTCCCCTGAGGACGATCGGCGAGGCCGAAATCCTACATCCCGGGCGCAGCCGTATCATAGGCAGGACCAGCCATATCTGATCCGCAATTATTCCCCTTGCGCGCCGCACCATCGGGGAATGTTTTTCGGGGGGCGATGATGGGTCCGGTCTCGATCCTCCGTGACCAGCTGATAAGATCGCGTCCAACGCGGCCGACCATGAGCCGCATGGGGAGAGAAACATGAAAACGTCTTGCGCGGCGCTAGCGGCCATCCTGCTGTCCATCGCAACGCCGGTTATGGCCGCCGATTATCCGGCGCCGAAGCAAGGCGACTGGATCGCCAAGGACTTCAAGTTGCACACCGGCGAGACCATGCCGGAATTGAAGCTGCATTACACCACCGTCGGTGAGCCCTCAGGCCTGCCCGTGCTGGTGCTGCACGGCACCGGCGGCTCGGGCTCGAGCATGCTGTCGCCCGCCTTCGCCGGCGAGCTGTTCGGCGCGGGACAGCCGCTCGACGCGTCCAAATATTACATCATCATTCCCGACGCGATCGGCCACGGCAAATCGTCAAAACCGTCCGACGGCATGAAGACGAGCTTCCCGAAATACAATTACGACGACATGGTCGAGGCGCAGCATCGTCTCGTGAAGGAGGGTCTCGGCGTCAAGCATCTGCGGCTCGTGATCGGCAATTCGATGGGCGGCATGCAGACCTGGCTGTGGGGCGAGAAATATCCGCAGGAGATGGACGCGCTGGTGCCGATGGCCTCGCAGCCGACCGAGATGGCCTCGCGCAACTGGATGATGCGGCGGATCATGCTCGACACCATCCGCAACGATCCCGACTACAATGGCGGCAACTACACCAGCCAGCCGCGCTTGATGAAATACGCCATCACCGCCTACGGCATCGCCAGCATCGGCGGCACGCTCGCCTATCAGCAGCAGGCGCCGACCGCGGCCAAGGCCGACAAGATCGTCGACGAGCGGCTGGCGACACCGATCACGGCGGATGCCAACGACTTCCTCTACCAGTGGGGCTCCTCGCAAGACTACAATGCCGGCGACAAGCTGGAGCAGATCGAGGCGACGCTGCTGCTGATCAACTCCGCCGACGACGAGCGCAACCCGCCGGAGACCGGCATCACGGACGCCGCGATGAAGCGGGTCAAGAACGGCAAGCTGTATCTGATCCCCGCGAGCACCGAGACGCGCGGCCACGGCACCACCGGCAACGCGAAATTCTACGTCGAGCAGGTCAGGCAATTGCTGCAAACCGCGCCGCAGCGGACGATGTGAGCCGAGCAGCAAGACCGCATGTCGAACGCTCGCTTTCGCAAGGCTGCGCTCGCGCTTCCCGGCGTCATCGAGGGCGCACATCACGGCCATGCCGACTTTCGCGTCGGCAAGCACGTGTTCGCGACGCTGGGCTATCCCGATGAAAAATGGGGCATGGTGAAGCTCACTCCCGACCAGCAGGCCGTGCTCATCGACGCGGAACCGGAGATGTTTCGTCCGGTCCCCGGCGCCTGGGGCAGGAGCGGCAACACGAATGTGAAGCTGGCGAAGATCGATCAGGTCACGTTGCGGAGCGCACTCGCGATGGCATGGCGCAATGTCGCGCCGAAATAGCTGCTTGCATCGCTCGAGACGCGATAGGAAAGATCGTACGCGCAGGTTCGCACTGTGCGTCTCGCTGGCCGCTCATACCGCAACGCATCATATGCGGCGCCTCTCGCCCCGCATATTATTTGAGCATGCATTGCGCTGACAGCTCGGGCTTAATCGCATCAACGATACGAATCGAACGCGACGCAATCGCGCGCAGTCGGCGCGCGACGCAGGGAGGAGTTCGCATGCTCAGGCTCGCGCTGTGCGTTTGGCTGGCCGCGACGATGGCGCAGACGAGCGCCGCGTTCGCGTTCGACAACGGCCAATACGACCACGTGCCGCCCGACATCCGCGCCTGGTTCAAGAGCGTGATCGCGCCGAACGGCGTGCCCTGCTGCGACATCTCCGACGGCCATCGCACCGACTACGATGTGCGGGGCGGCACCTATTGGGTACCGATCGAGGGACAGTGGATAGAGGTGCCCGAGCGCGCCATCATCCGCGATAGCGGCAATCCGGTCGGCCAGGCCGTTGTGTGGTACGTCCACCACCGCGGCGCCATCATCATCAGTTGCTTCGTGCCGGCCGATGCGGTGTAGGCCGCTCAGGCCTTGAGGTCTCGCCTAGGCGAGGCCTCGACATATTCGATGTCATCGCCGAAATCGTCGAGCGCGGCACGAACGGATTTGGCGTCGGCCTCGGCGACGGTGAAGATCGCGGCCAGGTTTTGCCGCTTCTGTCCCGGAAACAGGCTCTCGGCGGCGTAGCCGGCATCGCCGAGCGTCTTGATGATCTTGCGCCGCCGGCGCTGATCGACATGGTCGTGGAATTTGAATTGCACGGACATGATGCAAAGCTAGCCGCTCGCGGCACCCGATCAAGGGCGCAGAATCTATTTTTGTCCCTTTCTCGCCGGCTTCGCCTTTGTAGTTTTCTTGGCAGTTTTCTTGGCAGTTTTCCTGCCCGATTTCCTCGCCGGTTTCGCGCGGCCAAGCGCAGCGGCAACATCCAGCAGGCCGGCGCCGTATTCCGGCGTAAAATCCTTGCCTCGCATCGCCGGCAATTTGGTCGCAGTCGCGATCAGGCGCTTGGCGACCGCAAGTCCGGACGCCCTGGATTTTGCCTTGTTGATGTAGACGAGTGCAGCAGCGCCCGTCACATGCGGTGTTGCCATCGACGTCCCGGGCCAGGAATCGTAGCTGGTATGGTCGGCGAAGCTTGCCTTCACCCGGGGCACCGTCGACAGGATGTTGACACCCGGCGCGACCAGCTTGATGTGCTTCCCCGTATTGGAGAACGAAGCGCGCCGATGGGACTCGTCGACGGCGCCAACTCCGATCGTGTCCACGTAGCCCGCCGGGTATTCCTTCGGATTGCCGTCCTCGAACTCGTTGCCCATCGCGGTTGAGATGACGACGCCGGCTTCGATCAGTTCGGCGAAGGCCGTCGCTTCCGTCTTTGAATGGTCCTCGCCGCCAATGCTGAGGTTGATGACCTTGATGTTGGAATCGAGCGCGGCCGCGAGCGCCTTGCTGTAGAAATCGAAGTTGAAATTCTCGTCGTCGCCTGCGCGCTTGGGATCGTCGAACACCTTCCAGCAGTGCAACCGGCAATTGGCCAGGCCTGCGATACCGACCGAGTTATTGACCACGGCCGCGATCGTGCCGCTGACATGGGTGCCATGACCGAGAAAATCACGCGGTCCGTTGCCGTCGTGCCGATATTCCTCGATCGCGTCCACGAGATCGGGATGTCCGGCGTCGACACCGCTATCGAGCACAGCGACATGAACCCGCCCCGCACCTGGCCGCGGTCGATCGAACCATCTGATGGCGCGAAGCCCCCACTGCCTGATCTTCATGGGATCGGCGGCGGCACTGAGCCACCGGTTGGGAACGGGCTCAACCAGATCCACCGCCCTGGAAGCACGCAGGCGCTTCAGGAGGCCCGCATCGACCTTCCCGTCCTTCAACTGCACGATCTGAAATCCGGCCAGCGCCTCCCGCGGCGGCGCCGTTGCGGAGCGTGCTATCGAGCGGTGAACCGCGGCCAAAGCCATCGCCTGGGGCTGCGCGGGTGCCTCATCGTCGCCGACCACGAACAGCGGCTTCATCGACTGAAGCCCGAAATTGTCGCGCAGGAAATCGATCGGACCTCTGACGTCGTCGGGCATTGCAGCCATCAGCGCGCGTGACGTTGTCGCCTGAAGCGAGGCTGCCGCGATCTGCCGGGCAGCGGCCGGCTTCAACCGAACGATCAATTGTCCCGGGACATGCTTGCGACGGCGTGGCCGATCGCCCGCCACCCGCATTGCCTGCGTTGGGGCCATGACGAATTCCTCGCTTGAAAAGCAACAAAGTACGACACCCGTTATAAGCGAAATTTCTGGTCTACGCCACCTGCGTCATGCCGTGGCTACACTGGGCCGCACCTGCTTATTTCGGGGATAGCGATCGAGCCGGAGAATGCTATCTTGTGGCCCTCAATCAGGGAGACCTTCGTGACCGATCTTTGCGCCGAAGACCTCGCCACCATCTATGCCAAGCCGAGCCCACGCGTGGTCGCAAAGGCGCGTCCCGCGATCGATGCGCATGCGAAGAAATTCATCGAGATGTCGCCGTTCTGCGTGCTTGCAACGTCAGGCGTCGACGGCAGCGTCGATGCATCGCCGCGCGGCGGAGGGGTTGGCTTCGTCCATGTCGCTGGCCCCAACCAGGTGCTGATGCCCGACCGTGCCGGCAACAACCGGATCGATAGTTTTCGCAACGTCGTCGAAGGCTCGGGCTTCGTGCATCTGCTGTTCTTCGTCCCCGGCATCGACGAGACGCTGCGCGTCGGCGGACGCGGCACGCTCTCGGCCGATCCGGATCTGCTCGCATCGATGGTGGAATTCGGCAAGCCGCCGCGCGCGGTCTTGAACGTCGCGGTCAGCGAAGTCTATTTCCACTGCGGCAAGGCGCTGATGCGCTCGAAGCTGTGGTCACCGGAGAAGGTGCAGCGCTCGGTGATGCCCAGCATCGGCCAGGTCATTCACGACCAGACGGGCCTGGGGGAGCCGGAGAGCCAGGAGATCGTGGAAGAGCGCTACAAGACGCAGTTGTAGGTGAGAGCGTTCGCCGCTCGAAAGAACCGTCATGCCCGGGCTAGACCCGCCTGCGCGGCCGAAGCCGCTTCGGCGAGGCGAAGGCCCGGGCATCCACGTCTTCGTCGCGCGGCCAAACGTGGATGGCCGGGACAAGCCCGGCCATGACGAAGGAGAGAGCCGGTGCCGGAGCCTAGTGCCCCTCGCCCTCGAGCCCGCCGACGTGCTTCTGCGTGTACAGTTCGAGGCCGATGCGGCCGATCAGGTCGAGCTGGGTTTCGAGGAAGTCGATGTGGTGCTCCTCGTCGCTCATCAGCTTCTCGAACAGGTCACGGGTGACGTAGTCCTTGGCGCCGTTGCAATAGCCGGCGGCCTCCTGGTAGAGCGCCCGCGCGCTCATCTCGGCGGCGAGATCGCACTCGATAATCTCCTTGACGTTCTGGCCGATGCGCAGGGGGTCGAGCACCTGCATGTTCGGGAAGCCGTCGAAGAACAGGATCCGCTCGGTGAGCTTGTCGGCGTGCTCCATCTCCTCGATGGACTCCTTGCGCCAGACCTTGGCCATGTCCCGCAGGCCCCAATTGTCGAGGAAGCGGTAGTGCAGCCAGTACTGGTTGATTGCAGTCAGCTCGTGGCGCAGCGCCTTGTTGAGATAGTCGATGACTTTTGCGTCGCCCTGCATGATGCACTCCAAATCTTGCGTCCAAATCGGCCCTAACCGACTTTAGAACGCTTCTAAATCAGTTTAAGGACGAGAGCAAACGGCCACGGGGACGCAGCCGGGGAAAAGCTCAGTCGAAATTGCGGAAGTTTTCAGCAGGCCGCGAGGGCGAACCGGGTGAGCTCGGCCGTCTCGTCATTGGCGGCCACGGTGTGGCTGTGTGGGCAGCCCGAGCAGCAGGACTTGGCGCAGGGGCCAAGCGTTTCGTCGATGATGGTCTTGATGGTACGGGCGCAACGGCCGCATTCGGCGCTACAGCCGAGGCATCCATAGACCTGCTTGGCATGACGAACGGCGTCGTCGGACTCGGCGACCGCGGCGCGGATGTCGTCATCGCTCAGCACGTTACAGGAACAAACGATCATGGAAGCGGCAGGCCCTTCGGTGATGCGTCATCATCGATATTTAAGGGGCCGTCCGGATGCAAAGGGAAAAACCGGTATTTGAAGCTATTCCAAACTGGCCCGGAAACAGCCTAGAACGGCTCTAAAATAGGGAGTTGCGCTGGATCAAGATCTTGGCGGACCTAGTCACCGCCACCGCCTCCACCACCATCGCCGCCACCTCCGCATCCCCGCCACTGCTACCGCTATCGCTGCTGGAACAGCTGTCGCTCGAGCTCCCGGAGCTGTCGCTGGAAAACCAGCTCCCCAGCGAGAAGCCGTCGCTGGCCCCTGAATAGCCGTCGCCGCTACTCCTTCCGTCACTGCCGGCCCCCGCGCGCGAGCGCCGTCCACGGTTCTGGAGATGGGTGAACCAGCCATAGCCAATCGCGAAAATGACCCCGGCAGCGATCAGAGTATTCATCATCGCGTTGCCCATCGTCGTCTCCCTCGCGGACCTGCGATCCATTAATTGGTCGCCCCCGGCGAAGGTGCCGTTCATTGATCATTCAAACGAAGTATGGAACTTTACCCCCAAAGAGTTCCCACCTGTTCGTGCGAAAGGCCACGCCAATGAAGAAGTCCTTACTGACGGTCGCCGCCGTCGCCACCCTGGCCCTCACGGCCGGGACACCGGCCCACGCTCAGCGTGGTGTCGCCGCCGGCGTGGCCGCCGGGATCATCGGTGGCGCCATTGTCGGCGGCGCGCTGGCTTCTCCGTATTATTACGGACCCGGCCCGGGCTACTCCTATGGCCCCGGCTATTACCCGCCCCGCTACTACGCGCCGGGTCCCGGCTATGTCGCCGACGACTATTACGGTGACGGCTGCGTCTGGCAGCGGCAGCGCTTCTGGGATGGCTACGCCTGGCGCACCCGTCGCGTCAGAGTCTGTGGCTGAGGCGCGCTGAACCGGTTCACTACGGACGCGCCGTTCATCTCCGGGCCTGAAAAAGACCGCTTTTTCTCGTCACAGCTCCGTGCGCGTTTACCGTGGATTGACCAATTGCGCGCTTCCTAGCTGCACGGTCGATTTCATCAGAGTGTGCGTGAACCTTTGAAACCCGGGCGCTCCTAACAAGGGACGTCCATCTCCCAGGAGAGCCAAGAGCATGAAGAAGACTTTTGTTGCCGCCCTCACGGTTGCGACGATCGCCGGTTCGGTGGTGACCGCCACTCCGTCCGCGAAGGCCCATGACGGCGTCGGCGCCGGCATCGCAGCCGGCCTGATCGGTGGCGCCATCGTCGGCGGCGCCATCGCGTCGAGCCGTCCCGCCTATGGCGGACCGGTCTACATTGCCGAGCCCCCGCCGCCCGCGCCCTGCTACTGGCAGCGCCAGCGCTATTGGGACGGTTACGGCTGGGTCGTCCGCCCGGTTCGCGTTTGCTACTGATCTGATCGCAAGATCCGATCGCATGGCGCATCCGCGCCGCGATCGAAGCCCGGCCGAGCACCTCGGCCGGGCTTTTTTCTTTGGTGAAGAGTTGAGCCCGTTACCGCGCCGCCTGGATCGAGCGCAGCACCTCTTCGCTCGGCCAGCAATCGACCTTGAGGCCTGCCGACTTCTGGTAGGCGCCGAGCGCCGCGCGCGTCTGCATCCCGGCCTTGCCGTCGATCTTGTCCTTGTAGAGCCCGACGCGCGTGAGCCCGCGCTGCATGGTCTCGACGTCCTTGGTGCGCAACTGCTTGGAGGCCGCCCATTGTGTCGCGAACGGCAGCGGGCGCGTCATGCGGTCGCCGAGATGGCCGACGAACAGCACGTAGAGGTCGGAGAAATTGTACTCCTTGATGACGAAGTAGTTCTTCGTCGTCAGGAACGACGGGCCGTAAATGCCTTCCGGCTGCAGTAGCGAGGCCGGCTGCGCCTGCTCGGCAGCGCTCAGCTTCTCGCCACGCACCGGCACAAAACCTTCGCGCAGCCACTGGCCGATCGGCTTCGTCACCTCGGGCACGCCGCTGGTGCAATCGACCTTGGCCGGCGCCTGCACCTCGTAAGCCCAGCGCACGCCGCTCTGCCAGCCCTTGTTGACGAGCTGCTGCGCGGCCGAGGCCAGCGCATCCCGCACCGAATGCCAGATGTCGATGCGGCCGTCGCCGTCGAAGTCGACACCGTGCTTGTAATATTCGGACGGCAGGAATTGCGTGAGCCCGGTGGCACCCGCCCAGGACGAGCGCATGTCCTTGCGCGTCACCACGCCCTCGCCGAGGATCTTCAGCGAGAGGATGAACTCGTTCCGATAGGTGTCCTTGCGTCGCCCGACATAGGCCTGCGTCGCCAGCACGCGCACGAGATCGTAAGGCAGCGTGTAGCGGCCGTAATCGGTCTCGCGGCCCCAGATCGCGAGCATGATGGTGGCCGGCACGCCGGATTTCTTCTCGATCTCGCTCAGCGCCGGACGATATTTTTGCAGCAGCCGCTGCCCCTCGCCCGCAAGCCGCGCGATCGAGGCTTCCTTGACGTAGTCGGCCGGCACCTGCACGAACTCGGCCTGCGACGGTGCGCCGGTCGCGGGCCGTCCGGGCAGGATCAAATCGGGCAGCTTGTAATCAGGCTCGAGCCCGCGCGTCTGCTCATCGAATGTCGCGCGCGACACGCCGGCGGCCTGCGCCTCCGGCCAGAGCGAGGCGATGAACTGCGTGAAGGCGGCATCGGCGGCGCGGGCGGGCGACAGGCCGCAGATGATAGCGATCACCGCAGCTATGAGCGCCCGCCGCATCATGCCGAAATCACCGCGTCAGCTTCTTGTACTTCACGCGGTGCGGAATGATGCTGTCCTGGCCGAGACGGCGCATCTTGTCCTTCTCGTAGTCCTGGAAGTTGCCTTCGAACCATTCGACGTGGCTGTCGCCTTCGAAGGCCAGGATGTGGGTTGCGATGCGGTCGAGGAACCATCGGTCATGGCTGATGATGACGGCGCAGCCGGCAAAATCTTCCAGCGCCTCTTCGAGCGCGCGCAACGTGTCGACGTCGAGATCGTTGGTCGGTTCGTCGAGCAGCAGCACGTTGGCGCCGGACTTCAGCATCTTGGCGAGATGCACGCGGTTGCGCTCACCGCCGGAGAGCGCACCGACCTTCTTCTGCTGGTCGGCGCCCTTGAAGTTGAACGACGAGCAATAGCCGCGCGAGTTCACTTCCTTCTTGCCGAGCAGGATCAGCTCGTTGCCGCCGGAAATCTCCTCCCACACGTTCTTGTTGCCGTCGAGCGCGTCGCGCGACTGGTCGACATAGCCGAGATGCACGGTCTCGCCGACCGTGATGGTGCCCTTGTCCGGCGTTTCCTGCTTGGTGATCATCTTGAACAGCGTGGTCTTGCCGGCGCCGTTGGCGCCGATCACGCCGACGATCCCGCCTGGCGGCAGCTTGAAGGTAAGATCGTCGATCAGCAGGCGATCGCCATAGCCTTTGCTGAGCGTTTCGAAATCGACCACGTTGGCGCCGAGCCGCTCGGCGACGGGGATGATGATCTGCGCGGTCTGGGTCTGCTTCTCGCTCGCCTGCTTGAGCAGATCCTCGTAGCGCTGGTAGCGCGCCTTGGATTTGGCCTGGCGCGCCTTCGGCGAGGACGCGACCCATTCCTGCTCGCGCGCGATCGTCTTCTGATGCGCAGCGTCTTCGCGGCCTTCCTGCTCGAGCCGCTTCTGCTTCTGCACCAGCCAGGACGAGTAGTTGCCCTCGTAGGGAATGCCCTTGCCGCGGTCGAGCTCGAGAATCCAGCTCGTGACGTTGTCGAGGAAGTAGCGGTCGTGGGTGACGATCAGGATCGCGCCGGGATAGTTGCGCAGATGACCTTCCAGCCACGACACCGACTCGGCGTCGAGGTGGTTGGTCGGTTCGTCGAGCAGCAACAATTCCGGCTGGTCGAGCAGCAGTTTGCACAACGCGACGCGGCGACGCTCACCGCCCGAGAGTTTTGTCACATCGGCATCGTCGGGCGGACAGCGCAGTGCGTCCATCGCCTGGTCGACCTTGCTGTCGAGATCCCAGAGGCCCTGGGCCTCGATCTCGTCCTGCAGCTTGGTCATCTCGTCGGCGGTTTCTTCCGAATAGTTCATCGCCAGCTCGTTGTAGCGATCGAGGATGGCCTTCTGCTTGGCGACACCCAGCATGACGTTCTCGCGCGCGGAGAGCGCCGGATCGAGATGCGGTTCCTGCTCGAGATAGCCGACGCGGGCGCCCTGGGCGACCCAGGCCTCGCCGTTATACTCCTTGTCGAGGCCGGCCATGATCTTGAGCAGCGTCGACTTGCCCGAGCCGTTGACGCCGAGCACCCCGATCTTGGCGTCCGGGTAGAACGACAGATGAATGTTATCGAGCACCTTCCGGGTCGGGTAGCTCTTGGTCAGGCCCTGCATGAAATAGATSAACTGGCGCGCCATCGGTCCCGTGAAACCTTCGATTTGAGGAAATTTGCTTGCCGCCGATGTAGCGATCCCGCCCCCAAAGGGCAATGTTTTCCCTCCGTTCACCACGGATCAATACGGAATGGACACCATCCGGCCGCCGATCCGGACAATTGAAACCATTTTTTAATAAAGTGGGCCAAAGCTCGTCATGGCGCCGAAAAAGACGCCACCCGCGGCAGAAGCGACGGGGAGAACAGCGAGGCCACATCATGGCTCTGATCGAGACCAATTCCATAGCCGTTCCGGCACGAGCCGGTAGCGCTTCCGGACTCGTCACGGAGATCAAGGGCTTCTGGAAGCGTTTCTTCGCTACCGCTTTCAACCCTTACCGCCCCGAGCTGCACTACATGCGTGGTCCCGGTCCCGCCTGGCGCGCCAAGCACGGCATGGATACGCCGTTCCGCCTCAAGCCCCGCGACCTCTGAACCCTTCTCCCCCTATCGGATCTCCTATCGGATTTTTGAACACGTCAGCTGCTTGCGCGCAGGCGTGATTGCGCGCAACCATGGCCAGGTTCCGACGATGGCGCTCCCCGCCTGGCGCCATCACCTCTCGCCATGGATGAAAGCTGATGACGCGGCTGCGCTGTGCAATTCTCGACGACTATTTCAACCTCGCCCTCGACGTCGCCGACTGGCAAAAACTGTCCGACCGCGTCGACGTCAGCGTGTTCAGCCATCCCTTTGCCTCGGAGCAGGCCGCGGCGAGCGCGCTGGCCGATTTCGAGATCATCTGCGCGATGCGCGAGCGCACGGCGTTCCCCAAGAGCCTGTTCGCGTCGCTGCCGAAGCTGAAGCTGCTTTTGACCTCCGGCATGCGCAACGCCTCGATCGACATGGAGGCTGCGAAGGCGCAAGGCGTTGCCATCGGCGGCACGCAATACTCCCGCGATCCGACCGCTCCGCTGACGATGGGCCTGATCCTCGAACTGACCCGCGGCATCGGCCGCGAGAATGCGCGCATGCATGCGGGAGAGCCCTGGCAGACCTTTGCCGGTGTCGAGATCGAGGGACTGACGCTGGGCGTCGTCGGGCTCGGCAAGCTCGGCAGCAAGATGGCGGGCATCGCGAAAGCATTCGGCATGAACGTGATCGCCTGGAGCCCGAACCTCACGCCGGAGAAATGCGCGGCGGCCGGCGTCGGCTACGCCACCAAGGAGGAGCTGTTCGCCAAGGCCGATATCATCACCATCCATGTGGTGCTGAGCGATCGCTCGCGCGGACTGGTCGGAGCTGCCGATCTCGCGCGGATGAAGCCGACGGCCTTCCTCGTCAACACCGCGCGCGGCCCGATCGTGGACGAGCAGGCGCTGCTCGAGGCCTTGCAGCAGCGGAAGATCGCGGGCGCCGGCATCGACGTATTCTCGGTCGAGCCGCTGCCGGTCGACCATCCCTTCCGCAAGCTCGACAATCTCGTGCTGACGCCGCATCTCGGCTACGCCACCGAGGACGGCTTGCGCATCCATTACGGGCAGATGGTCGAGGCGATCGACGCCTTCACCGGGGGTCGCGAGCTGCCGCGCAAGCTGGCCTGAAACGAAAAGGGCGTGCCGACGGCACGCCCTTCACTGATCTGAATTGTCTCGCAGCGCTTAGCGCACGGTGACCGGCGCGGGCAGCGGCGGCACCACGGTCGGCTGGGTGCCCGGGACGGGGCCAGCCTGGGCAGCCATCGGAGCCGGACCGGCAGCGCCCGACGTCGGCGCAGCGGAGGCGGTCGCCGTTCCCGGCGGCGGGCCACCCGGCATCACCACCACGCGGGTGCCGACCTTGACGCGGTCGAACAGGTCGGAAACGTCCTCGTTCAGCATGCCGATGCAGCCCGACGACACGAACTTGCCGATGGTCGAAGGCTGGTTGGTGCCGTGGATGCGGTAGACGGTCGAGCCGAGATACATCGCGCGTGCGCCGAGAGGATTGCCGGGGCCGCCGGCCATGAAGCGCGGCAGATAGGGCTGACGCTCGATCATCTCGGTCGGCGGATGCCAATCCGGCCACTCGGCCTTGCGGGTGATCTTCTGCACGCCGGTCCAGGTGAAGCCATCGCGGCCGACGCGGACGCCGTAGCGGATCGCACGGCCGCCTCCGAGCACGTAGTAGAGGTAGGTGTTCGGGGTATCGACAATGAGTGTTCCAGCCGGCTCCTTGGTCGCCAGCGAGACTTCCTGGCGGCGCAGGTTCGGCGACAACTGCGCGGGAGCAGCGTCGGGCTGCTCCTCGGGCGGCAGCGAAGCGATCGCCATCGGCCGGCCATCGTTGCCCACGGGCGGCTGGCCGGACTGAACCGTTCCGGTCGCGGCGGGACCGCCGACGGCCTCCGGCGGACGCAGGCCGTCCCTGCCGGGTGCCTGACCCGGGCGATCGGCATAGATCACTGCCGGCGGGCCGGCGGGGCGGCCGTAGCGGGGATCGTCGGGCGACATCACGGGACCCTGCGGCGGCGCCGCCGAATAGACCGGCGGAGCGCCAGCCGGACGGCCATAGCGCGGATCATCGGGCGACATCACCGGCCCCTGCGGCGGGGCAGCGGAATAGACCGGCGGAGGGCCGGCCGGGCGGCCGTAGCGCGGATCGTCGGCCGGACCTGGCGGCGGCAGCGACGCCTGCGGCATCGCGTCGTCTTCGTCGTCGAGCGAGTCGAAATTCGGCGTGCGGTCGCCAGGGCGATATTCGGCCGGAGCGCCATAGCTCGGCGCCTGCTGGACCGGATAGCTCTGAGCCTGTGCGAGCGAGGTTCCCGCCGCAGCGACTGTTGCGGCAGCGCATATCGTCAGAAAATGTTTGATCATCATCGCTCTTGTATAGTCCCCGAGCCCATCCGGACCGTTAACGGCCAGATGACCGAAGATAGCGGCACATTCAAGACATTACAGGCTGATTTGTGCCTGAGTTAGCGATTTGTGATGCAGGCACACACAGTTGCCCCGTTGCATCACGGGGCGGAAATCGCATCGAGCTGTAGATTGCCGGAGTCTCTGGCCCCGAATTTAAGGGAACGGCGCGGAGGCGTTGCGATATGTTCGAATCAGCCTGATTCGCCTCCGCTTTGAGCTTCTGTCCCGGCGTGGCGAACGGCAATCAGTACCGTCACCGCGTTCAGATGGCTCTTGGGTCCCGGCCGCCACCCGCCGGGGCGGAAATTCGTAACCCGTCCGATGCTTCCCGGCTTTCGCTTCCTGTTTGCCGCGATCCTGCTGTCAACCTCCATCCTGGTGTTCGGCCTAGGTGCCGCCGCGCTGCTGCGGGCCACCCACGAGCAGTATGTCAGCAACCCCTCCTGGCGGAACGGCCCGCAGGAAAAGGTGTTTGCGCAAAGCCCAGAGCCGGCCCAGCCGGCGCTCGCGGCGCTCCGCGCCGAGCCGGAGGCGGCCGCCGAGCCCACGCCATCGCTGCGCGACCGGGTGCCGACCATCGGCTTGCCGGCGAACGAGCCCGAACAGGTGGCCGCCCTGACGACCGAGCCCGACGTGCCGCCGCAGGTCCCTGAGGCCGCGCCTCCGGTCGCCGAGCCGGTGCAGGCCGAGGCCACGACGGAAGCCATCGCGCCGGCTCCTGCCGACACACTCACCCCGGCCGACACAACGGCATCGATCCCCGAGCCCACGCCTGCCGTGACCGCCAGCGAACCGGCGCCGGCCGATCCCGGCGCGGCCCTCGCCTCCCCGGCGCCCGACATTGCCTCGGCCAGGGTGGCCGCGCTGAACGACCCGGCGGCGCCGGCCTTGAAGGATGCGCCGGCGAAGGCCAAGGGGGACACCAAGGGAGACACGAAGGCGGACAGCAGCGCCCCGGACAGCAAGGCGGCCAAGCGCCAGGCGAAGGCGAAGAAGCGGCACCGCATGGTGCAGCGTCCTCCGCCCCAGCAGTTGCGGCAGAGCTATGATCCGTTCGGCCAGCAGCAGATGCTGGCGACAACGGCCACGCGCACGCGCCAGTAAGGCTACGCCGGCCCGGTCGCGACCGGCGGGCCGCCGGCCTGGCCCCACTCCGACCACGAGCCGTCATAGAGCGCGGTGTCGGTGATGCCGAGGCGATAGAGTGCGAGCGTCAACACGCCGGCGGACACGCCCGAACCGCAGCTCGTCACGATCGGCGCATCGAGCCTGACGCCGGCGTTCGCGAAGGCGGCGCGGAGATCGTCGAGCGGCTTCATCTCGCCGGTCGCGGCATCGAACAGCTGATTGTAGGGCACATTGCGCGCGCCGGGGATGTGGCCCGAGCGGATGCCCGCGCGCGGCTCAGGCGCGCGGCCCTCGAAGCGGTCGGCGGCGCGTGCGTCGATCACCTGCTCTGCGCTGCTTTCGACGTTGGCGATCAGCTGCTGCATGCTGCGCACGCGTTTTGAGTCGTAGCTCGCCCTAAACGTCGCGGGCTTCGGCTTTACCTCGCCGCTCTCGACCGGATGCCCCTCGGCGCGCCACTTCTTCAACCCGCCATTGAGAATGCGTACATTGCTGTGGCCGAAGGCCAGGAACATCCACCACGCGCGCGGTGCTGCGACCCAGCCGCCGGCATCGTAGAGGACGACGGTGTCGGCATTGGAGATGCCGAGATTGCCCGCGTCACGGCCGAACTGCTCGGCGCTCGGATACATGTGCGGCAGCGGGTTGGAATGATCCGACACCGCGTCGACGTCGAAGAACACGGCGCCCGGCAGATGCGCGGCGAGATAATCGTCCTTCGGCAGCGGCAGCACGCCCGGCAGCTTGAAGCTGGCGTCGAGGATCTTGACGTTGGCGTCGCCAATGTGGGCGGCGAGCCATTCGGTGGAGACGAGGGGGTCGGTGGCGGTCATGCGAGGTCTTTCTTGTCATTCCGAAGTTGAAGCAATGCGCATCAAACTCCGCTGTCATCGCCCGGCTTGACCGGGCGATCCAGTATTCCAGAGGCGGTTGTGATTGAGTCGAGAAGCTGCGGCGTACTGGATTCCCCGCTTTCGCGGGGAATGACAGCGGAGATTGGAGTGGCAGCGAAGCACCCCTCACCCCTTCTTCGGCTCCCACTGCTCCACCGGACCGCCGGCATCGCGCCAGGCGGCATAGCCGCCGGCGATGTGGGCGACGGGCTTCAGGCCCATGTCCTTGGCGGTCTTCGCCGCGAGCGCGGAGCGCATGCCGCCAGCGCAATGGAAGATGAATTTCTTGTCCTCCTGGAAGATCGGCTTCGCATAGGGGCTCTGCGGATCGATCCAGAATTCGAGCATGCCGCGCGTGCAGGCGAACGCGCCGGGGATGCGACCGTCGCGCTCGATCTCACGGGGGTCGCGGATGTCGACGATGACGACGTCACCGTTCTTGGAGATCTCGATGGCCTCCTTGGCGTTGAGCGTCTCGATCTCGGCATTGGCCTCGTCGATCAGCGCCTTGATGCCGCGGGTGATGGTCTGGGGCATGTGGTTCTCCCTCTTGTCGGCCTCTGCGCGGCCGTCCGGACTGACGGCGCGTGCAGCTAGTGCGTCAATTCCTTCATCGCACCCTCAAGCCCCTCGATCGTGATCGGGTACATGCGATTGGCAAAGATGCGTTTGATGATGGTGGTCGATTCCGAATAGTCCCAGTGCTTCTGCTGCACCGGATTGAGCCACACCGTATGCGGATAGGTGCGGATGATGCGGTCGAGCCAGACCGAGCCCGGCTCCTCGTTGACATGCTCGACCGAGCCGCCCGGCACCATGATCTCGTAAGGCGACATCGAGGCGTCGCCGACGAACACGACCTTGTAGTCGTGCGGGTATTTGTGCAGCACGTCCCAGGTCGGCGTGYGGTCGGTGAAGCGGCGCTTGTTCTGCTTCCACACGCCCTCATAGAGGCAGTTGTGGAAGTAGAAATACTCCATGTGCTTGAACTCGCTCTTCGCCGCCGAGAACAGCTCCTCGACCTGCTCGATATGCGAATCCATCGAGCCGCCGATGTCGAAGAACACCAGCAGCTTCACCGCATTGCGCCGCTCGGGCCGCATGTGGACGTCGAGATAGCCGTGGTTGGCGGTCTCGCGGATCGTGGTGTCGAGATCGAGCTCATCAGGCGCGCCGGTGCGCGCGAATTTGCGCAGGCGCCGCAGCGCCACCTTGATGTTGCGGATACCGAGCTCGACATTGCCGTCGAGATCCTTGAACTCGCGCTTGTCCCACACCTTCACGGCACGGTTGTTGCGGTTCTTCTCCTGGCCGATGCGAACGCCTTCGGGATTGTAGCCGTGGGCGCCGAACGGCGAGGTACCGGCAGTGCCAATCCACTTCGAGCCGCCCTGGTGCCGGCCCTTCTGCTCCTCGAGGCGCTTCTTCAACGTCTCCATGAGCTTGTCCCAGCCCATGGCCTCGATCTGCTTTTTCTCCTCCTCGCTGAGGTATTTCTCGGCAAGCTTCTTCAGCCACTCCTCGGGGATCTCCGCCTTCTCCATGGCGTCGAGCAGGCTTTCCAGCCCCTTGAACACCGTGCCGAAGACGCGGTCGAACTTGTCGAGGTTCCGCTCGTCCTTCACCAGCGAGGTGCGCGACAGGTAGTAGAAATTCTCGACCGAGTAGTCCGACAGATCAGCGTCGAGCGCCTCCATCAGCGTGAGGTATTCGCGCAGCGTCACGGGGACCTGCGCATCGCGCAGAGAAGTGAAGAATTGCAGGAACATGGGTGACAGATTGCCCGTCGGGGGGCGAACGTCAAGGGGCCGAGCCCGCCGCGGGACGCTGGACCGGTCGGCTTTTTGCTCTAGAATTGACCGTCTCACGGGGTTGTTTTGGGGACGTTTGCAATGGGAATTCTCGCAGCGCTCATCATTGGCGCGATCGCCGGCTGGCTTGCCGGCAAGATTGTCCATGGGGCGGGATTTGGGCTGATCGGCAACATGGTCGTCGGCATAATCGGCGCGCTGGTGGCGAGCTGGGTGCTGCCGCAACTGCATATTGCGCTGGCCACCGGCACGATCGGCGCCATCGTGGATGCCACCATCGGCGCGGTGATTGTGCTCGTCATCCTTTCGCTGATAAAACGGGTCTGAAAGCCTGACCGAACCAGGAACGGCCGCCATGAGCGGCCGTTCCGTTTGTTGGACCAGGGCGATGCCCGGCCGACGACCAACAAGGACGCGCGATGAAATTTACCGGCACCAAGGACTATGTTGCGACCGACGATCTCAAGGTTGCCGTCAATGCCTCGATCGTGCTGGAGCGCCCGCTGCTCATCAAGGGCGAGCCCGGCACCGGCAAGACCGTGCTGGCGGAGGAAGTGGCGAAGGCGCTGAACGCGCCGCTTTTGACCTGGCACATCAAGTCCACCACCAAGGCGCAGCAGGGCCTCTACGAATACGACGCGGTGTCGCGCCTGCGCGACAGCCAGCTCGGCGATGCCCGTGTCTCCGACATCAGGAACTACATCAAGCGCGGCAAGCTGTGGGACGCCTTCACCGCCGAGCAGCGCCCGGTGCTCCTGATCGACGAGATCGACAAGGCCGACATCGAATTCCCGAACGACCTGCTGCTCGAGCTCGACCGCATGGAATTCCATGTCTACGAGACCGGCGAGACGATCAAGGCGAAGCAGCGCCCGATCATGATGATCACCTCCAACAACGAGAAGGAGCTGCCGGACGCCTTCCTGCGCCGCTGCTTCTTCCACTACATCAAGTTCCCCGACGCCGACACGATGGGACGCATCGTCGACGTCCACTTCCCCGGCATCAAGAAGCGCCTGGTCGAGGAAGCGCTGCGCATCTTCTTCGAAGTGCGCGAGGTGCCCGGTCTGAAGAAGAAGCCCTCAACCTCCGAGCTGCTCGACTGGCTCAAGCTGCTGCTCAACGAGGACATGAGCGTGGAGCAACTGCGCGAACGCGACCCGCGCAAGCTGATCCCGCCGCTGCACGGCGCGCTGCTCAAGAACGAGCAGGACGTACATCTGTTCGAGCGGCTGGCGTTTTTGAGCCGGAGGGAGGTTTGATCTGCAAGCGCGCAGAGACAACCTGACCGCAATTCCTACCGCTACTCTGGGCCGCGCTTCCCCGCGTCATCTCGGATTCGGATGACCGTCAAGGCGGAGCTGATAGACGAAATAGGTTGGGGTACAGAACCCGATCTTTCGGCTTCTCAAGTTGTTCAACGCCGGGGCACTGACGTTGAACCTTGCACTCGTGACAAAATCCGGCATCTGCTGGCAAATATAGTCCTCGCGGCAAAACCGCGACGGCGAGCATGTGTTCAGGAGGCCGCGGCCGACGCCAGCGGCGAAAATGCCGCTGTCGAAATATCCCTTGGCCATCTGCTCAAAGCCCTTGCCTCCAACGATCGCGCAGATTTCCTCGGGCACGCTGCCCGGCCGGATCACCGCCAGCGACGCCTCCTCGGGCTTGCAGGGACGCGTGACGCGGCCCAGCGGCACGCCGATCTTGGTTGGACGGCAGTTGTAGCCATAGCCGCTCAATTTTCCTTCCGGCAGCTTGTAGACGAGTTCTTCCTTGCTGACGCGGTCGCTGAACGCGCGCAGGTTGAAGCCGAGCGGGTTGTTGGCGGCGGTCTTCGCTGTGGAGTCCTCGATGACGTTTGAGCGGCAGCTCAAACCCGCGACGACATTCTGTGCCGCGGCCACGCATTGGCCGAGATTGGAGGAAGTCGCAGCGTTCGTCACCAACGCCTGACAAGTGAGGTTACGCGCGGCATTGCAGCTCCATTTCGCGGCCTGCGCCAGATCCGCATTCAAAGGGCACGGCATGTTGTCGCCGGCGACAACATAGGCCGGATTTCCGCTTTCCCAGGCCGCCGGGGGCGCCGAAGGATGCGGGCGAAAACTGTTCGGCGCCTGACCGAGCGAAACCCGCTCGACATAGTCCTTGCGGCGAACAAGTTCCGCGTAGACATGGGGCGAGAACGGCAATTGCAACTGGCTACCGTCAAGCGCGCTCCTGATCGCGTCCGCGTCGCGGCCGAAATCGAACCGGTCCACGCCGAGAAGATGGAATCCGGCGGTCGAGGACGATTGATGGCAGCCCATGCAGGACGACGTGTTCAGGCGTTCGAGCAGACCCGCGCCGGATTGCACGAATTTTTGTGACCTCCCGGGGACACCCGCCGCAGCGACGATCCGTGCCGCCTGCTCGCTGCCGATTGCGAGATCGAAGGGACGATTGGCCATGCGCGCGCTGCCGGCAGTGGAAAAACTCAGCGCGATATCGGCCTCCAGGCTCTCCGGTATCCTGAAGGTGCCGTTGTCGATCTCGGCGATGTGGCCGGCGAGATAGTCCTGCAACCGCTTCTGCTTGGCGGGATCCTTCAGGATTGCCTGCACATCAGGCGTATTTTCCAGCCGTGCCGGCTGAAACTTGCCATCCCTCAGCGCGAAGATCCGCATCCAGTAGATCGCCTGTCCGGCGAATTTGCGGTTCTCCATGTTTTCGAGGTCTGATGGGAAGCGCACCACCTGCGCATTGATCTCCATCTGCTTGAAGATTATTCGCGAAAAATCCAGCGGCCCCTGAAGCAGGCGTTGGGCAACCACTGCCGGATCGTCAGCATCGATCCCGGCGACGCGCCAGAGCGAGGCGACGTCCTGGCAATTCCTGCCGTCATCCGCGTAACTGAACACCATGTTCACGGTGAACGGCATGCGCGACGCGTAAGTCTTGCCGTTCATCCTCACTTCGTAGCCGAGCCGGTAGATGAAGCGCAATTCGCCGCAATGCGCGGAATCGAAATCGCGGCGGTCCATCCGATTGACGACGCCCGACAGGAGGAACAATCCGTCGCTGGAACCGAGCCATTTCTCGTTAAACACGCGCGCAACATTGCCATTCAGCCGCAGCGTCTTGCCAGCGTCCGTTTTGGCCGACTTCGGGTCGTAGGTTTTCAGGATCTCCTTTTCCCAATCGATGCCGAGTCCCGCTGTGATACGCGCGATGTCGGCGGACATCACGGCAGCGAACTGCGCGTAGGTCCCACTGAATTGAGACAAATCGCTCGCCCGCGTCGGGCCGGCGGCGACCGACGGCTGCGGCAGCTTTTGCGCGGCATGAATTTTCCTGAACAGGGTCACCAGCGAAAGCGCGGATGAATTGTCATGATCGAGCGCCGCGAGCAGCGGCCCCTGGCTGATCAGGGTCGTCACCTCTGCGGAAACCCGGGGAGACTGGGCAAAGCAGGGAGAGATCGTGAGAATCAAGAGGCAGAGTATTGAGATGAAGCGCATCTGCTGTTTCTACTACGTCAAGGCGCATCCTGCAATTTAAGGGTGAATGTCCCGAGGAGCCGCGCTCGAGGAAAGAGGGAAAGCGCACGCTCTCCACATCGTCATTGCGAGCGCAGACACGCCGCAGCATCCTCGCGGCGCATTTCGCCCGAGCTTCGCTGTCTCCGTCACGCCCTCCAGGAAAGAGGGCGCAGGGAAGGCCGGGTGCCGGCTGGCACCCACGGTCCGCTGTGCGAAAGCACACGCAGAAGAACTGCACAGCGGCATACAGGTGAAGCCAAACACACGGCCTTCCCTGCGCAGTGGTTGGACGGCTTATGCCGTGCTCTCCCGGGAGCCGAGTTCGTTCTGGCCTCCCTCACCCCTGCGAAAGTCGCCGACACCGCGCCGGTTGACGCAAATGCCACATCCGCAAGAGCTTGACCGTAGCAACGACGGCCAGGACCACACGGTTTTGCCGTACGCACACAGCGCCGCTCGTCCGCACGAAGCCTCAGGGCTCACGGAGAGCAATCCGCCCTGCCCTTAGCCTCTCGCGCCCGACGCTGCCGCGTCCACCGCAACCCGGCCTGCGTTTCGAACGACTCGCGAACCGCCCCTCTTCCTCGGACCGGGCTGTTTCGATCTATGCCGCAATTCCGAATTTCGGTAAAGTGGAATATTTTTGCTGGGATGGGTTGACGGGTTTTCGCGGCGGCCGATGTTTTGCCCGACGGCGCAATCTGGGCCGCTCCATCAATCATAAAATCTAGCTTTCTCCCAAATCCCTCAGCCACGCAGCGAAATCCTCGCCTCCGTGGAGATATGTGGTCGGAGAACTGCGAAAGTCTGCGCCGGACAACCTCGTGATGGCTAGCCATACCTGAGAATCTTCGATGCCGGGGTCGAACTGCCGAACCCACTGCGCTGCCCAATCCGAGACTTTCTGACGCGCCTCGTCATCACCGACAAGGGCACGTATCTTCTCCCGAACCTCAGAACGGGTTGGTTCGCCAAGCCCCTCATAATCCGACATACGCCACCATTTGATCGATTCCCGCCTGCGCATTGCTTCGACAATGCGTCTACCCATCCAAAGGATCAGGTTTGAAATAGTGAAAGGCGACGGTCCGCCCTTTTTGCAGAGGCAATGCCAAGTCGACATCGGCACGTAGCGGCCACTTATTGGGCTCACCGCTGATCCAGGTAACTCCGCTCATGTCAGATGTTACGACAGCGTCGGCCAGTGCCGTCAGCATAACTTCCGCTCTGTCGTAAAATCGGCCGCCGCTCGGCAGCGGTATCAAGCGCTGGAATGCGTCCAGACAGATGACTCGGGATTCCCTCATCAGCCAGTCCCTCCCTGCATACACGGAATACCAGGCACCTGCGCGCCCCACTCTCAGAGGGGCGGCGTCCAGCAGGATCAAAGTCTCTACAAGGCGCGCCAAAAGCAGAGCGCCGGTGGGAAATTCGCCGACATACATATCAGGCTTGGCGCGAATGGCATCGACCGCGCTTATGGTCGGAATTTCATCATCCGGATGATTTGAGTTTTCGTTCATGCGTCAGCGTAACCCACCACTTCTCTCGACGCGGAAACAAAAAGGGGGGCCTACGCTACGCTACCCCACCCTACGCAGATAGCTCTACGGCACGCCAAGGACCTCTTGCAGAGTATTGAGGATCTCGGTCACGAAGCGCTCATAGGCGGTTCGGTCTCCGCCCTTCTCGGCTATCCGTTCGGTCTGCCAAGCCAGGAAAGACGGCAGATACCAGAGCAAGGATAGCAAGCGCTTTGGTACCATCTTTTCGTCGCCGATCTTGATTGCGCGCAAGATGGCAAGGACCGCTTGTCCTCGAGTTGCATCATAATCGCCATTGCGGACGCGATCGAAGAAGCCATCTGTATTCCACTCGGTTTCCAGCTGCTCGATGATCGCGGCAATAGTCATCGGCAAGTCCCTTGGAAAGCGAAAATCTGACTCGCGGAGAGTCCCCCTCACCCGGATCGCATCTTCGATGCGATCCGGCCTCTCCCCGCAGGCGGGTAGAGGCGAAGTATCTCACGCCACCGCCGCGTCCGGAACGCGCGCGGCTTCCATCGGCGCCTTGCCGCGGATCAAATCCGACGCACGGTCGGCGATCATCATGGTGGAAGCGTTGAGATTCGCCGAGATCATGCGCGGCATCACGGAGGCGTCGATGACGCGGAGGCCCTCCAACCCGTGGACGCGGAGCTGGTCGTCGACCACCGCCCACGTGCTGTCCGCCGGGCCCATGCGGCAGGTGCAGCCGGGGTGGAAAGTGGTGGTGCCGCGTTCGGTGGCGGCGGCGAGGAATTCGTCGTCGGTGTTGATGTTGGGGCCGGGGAAATCCTCGTAGGCGTAATAGGGCGACAGCGGCGCGCTCTTCAAAAGCCTGCGTGCGAGCTTCATGCCGCCGACGATGACGCGGCGGTCGAGCTCGGCGTCGAGATAGTTGGTCTGGATGATCGGCGGCGCGAACGGATCAGCCGAACGGATGCGGACATAGCCGCGGCTCTCGGGGCGCTGCTGCCAGGAGGCCACCGTCATGCCGGGCTCGTCCTCGAGCTGGCCCTGCACGCCTTCCTTGTAGCTCGCCGGCGTGAAGGTGAGTTGCAAGTCGGACGAGTCCGCGCTCTCGCCGGAGTGCCAGAAGCAATAGACCATGGTCGGCGACAGCGAGAGCAGGCCGCGGCGCGCGGTCGCCCATTTCAGAGCCTCGATCCACAGCGAGAAGCCGCGGCGGAGCTCGTTGATGGTCTTGATGTCCTTCACGCGCGCTACGGTGCGCGGGGCGTAMTGATCCTGCAGACCTTCGCCGACCGGCAGCGCGTGGCGCACCGCGATGCCGTGCGCGCCGAGCAGATCGGGTGAGCCGATTCCGGAGAGCTGGAGCAGCTGCGGCGAATTATAGGTGCCGCCGGAGAGGATCACTTCCTTGTTGGCACGCACTTCCACCGGCGTGCCGCCGCGGCCGCCCTTGGTGTAGCGCACGCCGACGGCGCGCTTGCCTTCAAAAATGATCTCGGTCGCGTGCGCGTGGGTGTGCACATGCACGTTCGGGCGCTTCATCGCGGGCTTGAGGAACGCGGTCGAGCCGGAGACGCGCAGGCCCTTGTCGATGGTGCGCTGGCAGTAGGAGACGCCTTCCTGCTTAGCGCCATTGTAATCGGGGTTGCGGGGAATGCCGAGCGAGACCGCGCCTTCCATGAAGGCTTCGCAGAGCGGATCGCGCCACTCCATGGTCGTGACGGTGAGGTTACCGTCGCGGCCGCGATAGGTGTCCTCGCCCTCGCCGACCCGCTTTTCCAGCCGCTTGAAGTAAGGCAGCACGTCGGCATAACCCCAGCCGCGATTGCCCATCTGCGCCCAGGTATCGAAATCCATCCGCTGGCCGCGATTGTAGATGTGGCCGTTGATCGAGGACGAGCCGCCGAGCGTCTTGCCGCGCGGCGCATAGATGCTGCGCCCGCCGGTGTAGGGCCCCGGCTCCTGCTGGTAGGCCCAGTTGATGCTCTTCATGTGGAACGTCTTGATGAAGCCCGCCGGCAGATGGATGTAGGGATGCCAGTCGCTCGGGCCCGCCTCGAGCACGCAGACGCTCACGTTCGGATCTTCGCTGAGCCGGCTGGCCAGTACGCAGCCGGCGGAGCCCGCGCCGACGATCACATAATCGAATCTGTCCATGGTGCCTCGGCCGCTCAGCGCGGCTTGTCGTTGAGTTGATAGTTCAAATGCGTCCGCACCGTTGGCCATTCAGCGGCGGTGATGCTGTAAACCACGGTGTCCCGCAGCGTGCCGTTGGGCGTGACCTGGTGGCTGCGCAGAATGCCGTCCTGCTTGGCGCCCAAGCGCTCGATGGCGCGGCGGCTCTGGTGGTTGAAGAAATGCGTGCGGAATTCGACCGCGATGCAGTTCAGCGTCTCGAAGGCGTGGGTCAGCAGCAGAATCTTGCACTGCGTGTTGAGCGGCCCGCGCTGCGCGCTCTTGCCATACCAGGTCGAGCCGATCTCGACGCGGCGGTTGGCGGCATCGATGTTCATATAGGTGGTCTGGCCGACGATCTTGCCGCCGGCATCGAACACGGTGAACGGCAGCATCGAGCCTGCGGCCTGGAGGCCCAAGCGGCGGTCGATCTCCTTGGCCACGTTCTCCGGCGTCGGGATCGCGGTGTACCAGATCGTGTAGAGCTCGCCGTCCTTCACGGCCTCCACCAGCCCCTCGCGATGCTCTTTCGACAGCGGCTCGAGACGGGCGTGCTGCCCACGCAGGGTGACGGGATCAGGCCAGGGCATCGATAGTCTCTCCTTACGTCGTTGTGAAGCGAGGCACCGGTGCTGCCAGATCCTCATCCTGAGGAGCGCGGAAGGCGCGTCTCGAAGGATGAAGGCCCGGCTGGTGGCCTCGCCCTTCGAGACGCGCGCAAGATGCGCGCTCCTCAGGGTGAGGGTCTGCTGGTTACTTTGCCTCGCCTGCAATGACGGTCACTAGCACCGTTTACTTGTTTAGGAAATTGAGCGGCAAACCGCCGCGCGGCCAGTCCATGGCGATCAGCTCGCCCTTGCCTGAGAGCGTGATGTAGGCGGTCTTAAGCTCGGGGCCGCCGAAGGCGATGTTGGTGGTGACGCGATCGCCGGTCGGGACCTGCTCGACCAGGGTCCCGTCAGGCGCGATCACCGAGATGCAGCCGGAGACCAGGGTGGCGACGCAGACATTGCCGTTCGCCTCCACCGCGAGCGAGTCGAACATCTGGTAGCCGCCGAGGCCGCAGATCGGCTTGCCGCGCTCGCCACGGTAGATCACCTCGCGCGGCTTAAGCGTGCCGGGCGCGGACAGCTCATAGGCCCAGAGCCGCCCCGTCGGCGTCTCCGCGATGTAGACGGTGTTCTCGTCCGGCGACAGGCCGATGCCGTTGGCCGGCAGCACGCCATGCACGACCTCGACGATCTCGGTCATGCCGGGCTTGAGATAATACATGCCGCCGACATCCATCTCGCGGGCGCGGCGCTTGCCGAGATCGGAGAACCAGAGGCCGCCGTGCTTGTCGAAGACGAGGTCGTTCGGCCCGCGCAGATCGTGCTCGCCGCATTTGGTCACGATGGTCTCGACCTTGCCCGATTGCAGATCGACGCGCTGGATCGAGCCGCCGAGATAGCCGTCCGGCTGCGGGCCGGGCATGATCATCTTGCCGGTCGGAATCCAGGAGAAGCCGCCATTGTTGCAGATGTAGATCTTGCCGTCGGGGCCGAGGGCCGCGCCGTTCGGGCCGCCCGGCACCTTGGCGACGACCTCCTTGCGGCCGTCGGGATAGATTCGGGTCAGGCGCTGGCCGCGAATTTCCACCAGCACGACCGAGCCGTCCGGCATCACCACCGGCCCTTCGGGAAATTCGAGGTCGGTGGCGAGAACGCGAACGTTGGACATGGGGACCCTCCCGGCTGCTTGTTATGGCTTGCACGGGATGTCCGGCACGGGCCCCACACGCAAGATTTGCCTGCGGTTATGACAAAGTCGCCGGGGCTTGCCAAGCAAGCGGGATGGTATGCCAGCGTTGCAACGTAAAGCGCGATGACATATCGCGCCTTAGGTCTCGTTTGAGCATGATCTCTTCGGAAAACCGCCGCGCACTTTGCGCGAACGCGGCCCTTCGGGTCCGGATCGTGCTTACTCCCGCACTGGTATCCAAATCTCGAAGCCGCCATTGCCGGTCGCGGGATCGAATTTCTCGTCATAGCGCTCGAAGTTCGGCGCATCCGCAGCCTTCAGGCCGGACGCCGGCAGCCACTGATTCCAGATCGTGTTGACGGTGCGGCGGATCGAGGCGACGTGCTCGGTGTGGGTGAACACCGCGTAGCGCTGCTCGGAAATGCGGATGCGACCGAAGCGGCGCGGCAGGTCGGAGAAATCGGCGACCTCGGCGCCGGCGATGTAGTCGAAATTGCCGGAATCATCGCCGTTGCAGCAGACGCCATAGGCGACTTGAGATTTTCCCTGGCCGATGCGCGCGGGGATGTCGGCGACCTCCTGATGGAAGCGGTGCCACAGTCCCGGAATGGCGGCGCCGTTGTCGCAGGAGATGCGCTCAGCGGGGCCGGCGACGAGGAAGGCCTTCGCGGTTTCGAAACGCGGCGGGACCAGATGGTCGAGCATGGTGGAGTCCATGAGCATCGGCTCCTGAAGCTTGAGTTTGTCGAGGCACGTTGCCGCCCGCACCGCTTCGGGTGTGGTGCCAAACTGGTCGCGGAACGCGCGGGTGAACGCTTCGTGCGAGCCGTAATCCGCCTCCAGCGCCAGCGACAGGATGTCCGGCGCGCCGTTCGCAAGACTGCGCGCCGCTTCCGTCAACCGCCGCGCGCGCACGTAGCGCATCACCGGAAGTCCGGTGGCTGCGGCAAACGCCCGCACGATGTGGAACCGCGACACGCCTGATATCGCAGCAATCTCGTCGAGCGTCATCGGCTCGGCCAGATGGCTCTCGATATACCAGAGCGCGCGCTGGGCTGGGTTCATGCGTCAAGGGCCCTCGTTCGAAGCCTGGCGATGATGCGCTGACGGCCACCGCCTCGCTTGATCGGCATTGCTGTCCTCGCATGAGAATAGTTCCGGAATAGCCACTGGCAACGCCCCGGCATTCGCAGCTACACTCGTTGCAACCGCTCACCAGAAAGAGGAACCGCGTCATGGAAATCACCGATGTGCGGGCGCACCATATCCGCATCCCCTATGACGCCGGTGTCGCGAGCTTTCGCCAGGGCGCGTCCGCAATCTCCGCGCTCGACATGGTGCTGGTCGAGGTCACGACCGATGCCGGACTGACCGGCTGGGGCGATGCCTTTGCCTATGTCTCCCCGCGCACCACGCGAAGCGCCGTCGAGGAGATGATCGCGCCGCAGGCCCGCGGGCTGAAGGTTCCCGATGCCGCCGGCATTCCCGCGGTGATGGAACAGATCCAGCGCAACCTGCATCTGTTCGGCCGCTACGGCATCACGATGTTCGCGATATCAGGGCTCGACATCGCGCTGTGGGACCTGGCTGCGAAGATCGAGGGCGCGCCGCTGCATCGCCTGCTCGGAGCAAGCAAGCGCTCGAACATCCCCGCCTATGCGAGCCTGCTGCGGATCGGCTCGCCTGAGAACATCACGGGCGAATGCAAGAAGGCGCTCGCACTCGGCTATGGCGCCATCAAGCTGCACGAGACCACGACGCCGGCGGTGTTTGCCGCGCGCGAGGCGATCGGGCCCGGCATCCCGCTGATGGTCGACATGAACTGCCCGCTCACAGGCGAGCAGGCGATCGCATTTGCGAAGGCGTGCGAGGACGCGCAGCCGATGTTTCTGGAAGAGCCGGTCTGGCCGCCGGAGGATTTTGCCACGCTCGCCGAGGTCCGCCGCAAGGGCGGGCTCGGCGTCGCCGCCGGCGAGAACGCCTGCACGGAGTATCAATTCCGCCAGATGATGAATGCAGGCGCGGTGAGCCACGCCCAGCCGTCGGTGACCAAGGTCGGCGGCATCACGGAATTTCTGAAGGTCGTCGCACTCGCCGATCAGCTCAGCGTCAAGATCGTCCCGCACTCCCCGTATTTCGGTCCGGGCCTCCTGGCGACATTGCACCTGCTGGCGACGCGCGACGACGGGTTGGTCGAGATGTTCTATCTGAAACGCGAAGCGTGTCTGTGGGGCGGCCGCGCCGATGTCGATGCCACCGGCCACGTCGCGGTGCCCTCGGGACCCGGGCTCGGCTATGAGCCCGATCCCGGCGTGATGGAGCGCTACCGCGTGGCGTGACGGCGACCGCTATTTCGCCGCATCCTTCGGTGGCGGCGCGTCCTGCTTCTTCTTCAGATCGTCCGCGATCTTCACCTGCGCGGCCTGGAGATCGCCCAGCGTCTTCTGCAGGCCGGCCACAAGCGTCTTCAGCGCGTCGATCTGGCGGTTGGCGGCATCGAGCTTCTGCTGATGATCGAGCGTCAGCTTGGTGATCGTCTTCTGCAGGAAGTCGACGTTGCTCTGCAGGCAGCTCGTGCGCCGCTCCATGGTCTTCTCGACGGTGCAGATCTCGATGCCGGGCACGTCTTGCGCGCGGACCGGCGCAATCGCCAGCGGGGCGAGCAACAACATCGCGAAACAAACGCCGGCGCTTCGAAGCAGCATGCAGGTTCCTCGTCCAAATCAATCACGGCAATGTGCGCTTTTTGCTCGCCGACGCCGGAGGCTACCACACTCGTACCGCATTCTCGCGTTGAGCTTGGCTTGTTCCCTTGGACGGGGAGCAGTGAACCGTGCGCGGAAGAAAGTGGGCGCTCTTTCCGCGACTTTGATTAGGGGAGATTTTTGGAATGGCAACGCGCGATAGACGTCTGGCGGAATTCGATGGCGCCGGCGAACCGCCACCTGGCCTGCCGGTGGAGGTGCTGTGCGAGGACCACAGCGGAACGTATCAACTGCCGTTCGCCTGCCGTTATGTCGAGGGCCGCTGGCAGAACGACGCGGCCGGCGTCCCGGTGGAGGCCACTGTCATCGGCTGGCGCGTGCCGCGCGCCAAGCACTCGGGCTTCGCCTGACGAGCGGCGTCTGTCTCAAAATGCAACGGGGCCGCGCTCTGCCTTAACGAACGGAACGCGGCCCGAACGAATCACGTCCGAATCAGCCGAAACGCCGTGTACGCGGCTGTTCACGGCTAGATGTCGCAACAAGCCCGCACGCGTATACAATATCTGCGCAGCAGGTGGGCCGGCCCGAGCCGGCCACGGGTGCTAAAAGTTAACGGCTTCAAAGACATGGCTGCCGGGTGCGGCAGCCCGGGCCTCGCTCCCAAAACAGGCAGGCGGGCGCCAAGCCTGCCTAATATTCGACCTCGAGCTCCTCGATCTCGGCCGGCTCATCCTTGGCCGCCGCGATCCATTCCTTCATCTCGGGCATGGCCATGATGGTATCGGCATAGGCCTTCAGCAGCGGCTCGAGGTTGACGTCATAGGTCACGAAGCGCGTCACCACGGGGGCATACATCGCATCCGCCATGGTGCGCCTCGCGCCGAACAGGAAGGGACCGCCTGATTTCTCCAGGCAGTCGCGCCAGATGGACCAGACGCGGTCGATATCGGCCTGCGCGCGCGACCAGATCTTGAAGCCGGGGAAGTGCCCCTTCAGATTGACCGGCAGCGAAGCGCGCAGCGTCGTGAAGCCGGAATGGATTTCGCCGCAGATCGAGCGGCAATGCGCCCGCTGGACGCGGTCATCAGGCAACAGACCGGCATCCGGCATCGCCTCGTTGAGATATTCGGCGATCGCCAGCGTATCCCAGACCACGGCGCCGTCGTGGCGCAGGCATGGCACCAGGATCGACGACGACAGCAGCAGGATTTCCGCGCGTGCCGACGCGTCGTCCGGCGCGGTGACGATCTCCTCGAAATCGAGCCCGGAAAATTTCGTCAGCAGCCAGCCGCGCAGCGACCAGGACGAATAGTTCTTGCTGCTGATCGTCAGTGTCGCCTTCGCCATATGGCCCATTCCCTACGCCTGTGACTTGCACGCCGCCCGGCCCGCGGGAGTGCTCATGACCTGTGCTTCCCGCAAAAGGAGGAGCAAGCGATGTGCCAGTTTTGAGGGCGGTGTGGCTCCCGTTTGGCTTCGATATTGCATGACAGCACGGGAAGGTGGGCGTTTCAGTATGATGTCGATGTATTATCAGGCCTTTCAGAACCATATGGACCTCACCGCGCCGTGGCGGGCGGGAGCTTCGTCCGCGCTCAGATTCCTCAATCTGGTGCCGCAGGGCCTATCGGATCAGGTCGTCGGCCGGCTCTCCGCCGCGCTGGAGCTGATCTCCCGCTCCACCCTCACCTATCACCGTCCGGCCTACGGCATCGATAGCGTGATGGTGGGCAACCGCGAGGTCGGCGTCACCGAGGAGGTCGCCTACGCGACGCCGTTCGGCTCGCTGCTGCACTTCAGGAAGGACGGCGTGCCGGAGCAGCCGCGCATGCTGCTGGTGGCGCCGATGTCGGGCCATTTCGCCACGCTGCTGCGCGGCACCGTGAAAACGCTGCTGCAGGATCACGACGTCTACATCACCGACTGGCACAATCCGCGCGACATTCCACGCCGCGAAGGCCGCTTCGGGCTCGACGATTACACCGATCACCTCATCGACTTCCTCGGCCAATTGGGCCCGCGTCCGCATATGGTCGCGATCTGCCAGCCCTCGGTCTCGGCACTCGCGGCCGCCGCGGTCATGTGCGAGGGCAACCACCCCTCGCGGCCTGCGACGCTGACGCTGATGGCGGGCCCGATCGACACGCGCATCCAGCCGACGAGGGTCAACGAGTTCGCCAAGAGCAGGCCGATCGACTGGTTCGAGCAGAACCTGATCAACTACGTGCCGGTGCAATGCCGCGGCGCGCTCCGCAAGGTCTATCCCGGCTTCGTGCAGCTCACGGCGTTCGTCTCGATGAATCTCGAGCGCCACATCAAGCAGCACATGGATCTCGCCAACCATATCGCCAAGGGCGAGAAGGAGAAGGCCGCGAGCATCAAGACCTTCTACGACGAATATTTCGCCGTGATGGACCTGCCGGCCGAGTTCTACATCGAGACCGTGCGTGACGTGTTCCAGGAGCACCTGTTGCCGCAAGGCAGGTTGATGCACCGTGGCCGTCCCGTGAACACCAAGGCCGTCAGCCGCATGGGACTGATGACGGTCGAAGGCGAGAAGGACGACATCTGCTCGATCGGCCAGACGCTCGCCGCGCAAGACCTCTGCACCGGTGTGCGCGCCTATCGCCGCGTCCACCACATGCAGGCCGGCGTCGGCCATTACGGCGTGTTCTCGGGCAAGCGGTGGAATAACGAGATCTATCCGCTGCTGCGGGATTTCGTGCACGTGAATTCCTGACTGTCATTCCCTGTCCCCGGACTGGGGGAAAACGGCACGTGCCTAATGCACTTGCTCGAGCAGCTCTTTCGCTTCCACGACTTCAGAAAGATTTCGCTCCACATCGAATTCGGCCAGCACGCGAGCGAGCACCTCGGGTACCCCGCCTGCTCGGCCATTTCTCTTGTGCAGGCGCGCAAGTCCAAGGGCGCTGCGGAGTTCGAAAGTCTTCGTCTGCTGGTGTCGTGCGATCTCAAGCGCTCGCTTGAGGGAAGCTTCGGCACCGGCTTCGTCCGAAGGATCAAGACGCGACAAAAGCTCGCCGCGGGCGCGATGCAGCTCGGCATCAAGCCAATGCTGGCCGGATTGCCCGGTCCATGCGATCAATTCGCTCAAGATTTCCAGCCCGGTTTCGAGTTGGCCCGACGCCGCGTTCGCCAAGGCGACATGCATCCCCCAAAACGGCTCACAGAGATAGCAGTCATTCTCGTGCAGCAGGGTCCAGCCGCGACGCATTTCCGTCAGTCCGGTCATTTGGTCGCCGGCACGCCACCTGGCGAGGCCATCCAGGTAGGTGCCGGCGGCCACGTACAACGGCATCGTGTGGTCGCGCGCGAGACCGAGCGCCAGGATCGTCTCCGTTTGCTGCAACATGCCTCCGCATAGTCCGTCGAACACAGCGCGATGAACCAGCGCGTTGGCCTGGGACAGCGCCCGCTTTTCTCCCGAAGCACTCACCGCTTCGGCGGCGAGGCGGCGTGCGCGCGCGATCTTGCCAAGCGGCCAAAGCACCAGGGCAAGAAACCTCATGATCACGAACGGGAGATCCAGTGCCGAAGCCCTGAACGTCGCGGGATCCGGCTCGGCACCATAGATCTCGAGTGCCTGCTCGAGATGCATCCTCGCGTTCAAGTAGTCACCGCCGAACCAGCAGGTAACCCCGCCCGTCCAATGTGCAACGACGGCGGCCACCGGTGAGTCCGGTCGTCGATCAGCGGCGCTCCTGATGGCATCCGCCAGCTCCAGCATCGGAGCGAGTTCGCCGTGTGTCAGGCAAGCATTGAAGAGACCCGAATGGACCGGCGCGAGTTCAACGGGATCATTGATGTCGGCAGCGAACTGTCGGGCACGCGTCCATGCGGCTACCGTTTCGGGAGCGCTGTGGCCGAGGCTGCCTCGCAATGCACGGCCATACTCGATTTGAAGATGCAGCCTGCTCATCATCCGGCGGGGATCATCCGGCACCTCATCGGCGGACGCAATCGCCTTGCCGAGATGCGCGATCGCCTCGGAATAGGCCGAGCGCTTCAGCGCTTGCTGGCCCGCCTTGCGCCACCATTCGAGGGCGATCTCGCTCAGCCCCGCCTCAGTGAAGTGGTGTGCCAGAACTTCCGGCTCAGTCTCGGCAACGACTGGAAACTTCTCGCGCAGGACATCGCCGATGCGCTTGTGAAGCACCTGCCGTTTGCTCTTGAGCAGGCCTTCATAGGCCGCTTCCTGAACGAGAGCGTGCCTGAAGCTATAGTTTGCGTCGGGCGGTGTCCCGCGACGCACCAGCAGTTCCGCCTCTTCGAGTTGCCCCAGCGCAGCGCTCAACGTCAGATCATCGCGTCCCGTCACATATCTTAGCAGCGTGTATGAAAAGTCGCGGCCGATGGCGGCGCCTATCTGCGCCACCTCCTTGACGGGAGCCAGCCGGTCGAGCCGCGCCATCAGCGAATCCTGCAGCGTCGCGGGAATAGCGAGCGGCGGGAGCGGACTATCGAGGCGGTAGCGTCCGGAATCCTCGACGAGCAGTCCGGACTCCAGCACCATCTTGGTCAGTTCCTCGACGAATAGCGGGATGCCGTCCGTCTTGTCGATGATCTGCTCCATCATCTCGCGCGGCAGCTGGCGGCCAACGGTCACCTGCTCGACCAGCGCACGCGTGTCCTGCCGGTCGAGCCGGTCGAGCCGCAACAGGCTGACGTTGGCGAGGCCCGACCAGGAGGGCTCGAACTCTGGCCGGGTTGTCATGAGCATGAGTATCGGCAGTCCCCTGATCCGGTCGACCCCGAGATCGAACAGTTCAAGTGTCGTGGCATCGGCCCAATGCATATCCTCGCAGATAACCAGCAGGGGTTGCTCTCGCGCCAACCCCTCGAGCTGATCGAGAAGCGAGGCAAATGTCTGTCGCCGCTGCTGCGCCGGGCTCAAACCAAGCGGCGGATACTGGTCGCCGGTTGGAATCGAAAGGAGAGCCGCAATGAGCGGTGTCGCCCGGGCGACCTGTTGCGTTCCAAGCGCCAGCATTGCCTCAAGCTTGTCGAGCTTTTGCTCCGGCGTGTCGTGCGAGCGGATACCGGCTGCGCGCTCCAGCTGCGCGACAAAGGGATGAAGCGCGCTGTTGGTGTGGTAGGGCGAACACTGATATCGCACCCGGCGGTGCGCCCCCAACGCGGGGTTTTCGGACAGCGTTGCGACAATGCGCGACTTGCCGATGCCTGCTTCGCCGGAGATCAACACCATCTGGCCCTGCCCCTGCCATGCCAATCGCTGGCGCGAGAGCGTGAATTCGATCTCCTCCTTGCGACCGACAAAGCCGATCGAACGCGCTGCGCGGACCGCCTCGAAGCGACTTTCCGATGCGGCCGCCCCCTCGACCGCCCAGACCGCGATGGGTTCGGCTATCCCCTTGACCTCGCGGCGGCCGAGATTGCGAAAAGTGAAGAGATCGCCAAGCAGCCGGCGCGTCGACGAGGCGACGACGACCACTCCCGGTTCCGCCAGGCTCTGAAGCCTGGCAGCAAGGTTTGGTGTATCGCCGACCGTTGCGTGCTCCTCCGACGCATCGCCGCTGATGAGGTCGCCGACCACCACAAGCCCGGTCGCGATTGCGATCCGCAGTTCAACCCGTTCGGTGGCGCCCGTCCTCAGTCGCCCGACCGCAGCGATGGTGTCGAGGCCCGCTCGCACTGCGCGCTCCGCATCGTCCTCGTGGGCGCGGGGATAGCCGAAATAGACCAGTATTCCGTCACCGACGAACCTGGCGATCCTGCCGTCATAAGCAGCGATGACGCTCGCACAGGCGGCGCGGTAGGCCCGGATCACTTCCCACATATCCTCGGGGTCGAGACGCGCGGAGAGCGCAGTCGAGCCGACCAGGTCGCAAAACATAACGGTCAGGTGACGCCGCTCGGCGTCGTGAGGAGGAGCCGGCGATGCGATCAACGCAGCTGGATCGAGGTCGGCAATGGCACGCAGCATTTTGCGGCGATGGCCAAGCAGGACTCCGAGCTTATCGAAGTCCTCGGCCATCAGTTCGGGAAGGACGCCCATGTCGATCCCATTTTGGACAAAACGCTCTGCGTATTGTCCAAGCCCCAGCTTCTCGAGCCACTCCGCAATCTGCATTGGCTCCACCGATCGTGCGGTTGGCGGTTAGCAGAATTTTGGACCACGGCGCGGGGACAATATCCCAACGCCACCATGATGGCACGTCTTGTTTGTTGCGCGATAACTTAGGTTGCTCAGTACCGATGCCGCTTCCAAGCAAGGACATTGCTCGATGCAAACGGTCGCGCTACTAAAAATCGTCTGCACGCAGCGTTGAACGACAGAAGTTGCGATGAGCCGTCAACCACTCGCCTTCAGACCTGACGTCAGCACTGGCACTGGTGCCCACATCACGACGCCAAGCAGACGTTTTTCCGTGAGCACAATTGTCTTCATTCCTCGTCCTTGGGCACTTCGTAGTTGCGCGCCATCGTTCCCGCCGCAACTTGAAGCGAAGACCCAACGACCCAACAGCCGGCGAGAAACGCTATCAGCGCATTGGGTAGGCTTTGATCAAGGACAAGGATGCTGACGGACAGAGTTGCTGCAATCGCCGCGCCGAACGTACCGGCCGCACTCATGATCTCAGCAACCTCAGAGCCGTTGTATTCTTCCGAGGTGCTCGAAATCGACCTCCGAGCGACAGACCGGGACAAATCAATTCCAACATAATAGCTGAGAGCTCCGTAGAGCATTGTTAGCAGCACGATCCAGCCGCTTTCAAAAAGCCCGCCTTTCTGACGCAACAGGGTCGCACCCACATAGAGGCCGCAAGAGGCCCCAACGGCTGCTAGCCCAATTCTTTCGAGGAGATGGGCCGACTTGATAAGACTGGAACGGGCGATCCCAAGATTACCGGCGTACCTCGTTAGGGAAAATGCGCTGGAAACTGCGTTGCCTATCTTCATTGGGGGCTCCTCAATAAGTAGCAGCCTACCGGCCGACCCCGATTAGAAGCTGCGTGGACGCGCTTCGCGATGCCCTTGATTCCAATTTCCAAAAGATGTGGCTGAGTGATGGGGCTGGCTTGCTCATAACCAAGACGAGAGCCAGTCCAAAGCTGCGAGCTCGCGGCTTCGCAGGCATTGCATCTCACCCGTGTCTGTCAGTCAGCTCCGGGTGCAGCAATTTCTTGGGGGAGAGTTAGCTCGAAAAGAGAGTGATGGACTATGAGACTGTTCACATACTCCTGTTCCCTGTCGCTCCATCCAGTCACGATCTCAGGAGGACTAAGTTTGCATCGTTGCACACGCGGGAGCGCAGAAGCGCGAACTGACAGCCGCCGTGAGTTCGCAAGCTGTCCCGCGTTGCGCCACGTCAGATGGCGATCTCGCTGGCGAAGCGGCCCAGATTTGGATTCTGATTTTGACGCGAAAACGCTCTACGCGTCCCGCCCGCCATGGGTTTCGCGGCGCCATGCGCCCGGACTAACGCCGACCATCTGGGTGAACACCCGCGTGAAATGGCTTTGATTGGCAAATCCGGCCGAGATCGCAATCTCGGACAACGGCAGGTTGCGGACGGTCATCAACTGCGTGGCCGCCTTCACGCGCTGGCGCAGCAGCCATTGATGCGGCGGCAGGCCGGTGGAGATCCGGAATGCGCGTGAAAAGTGGCTGACCGAAAGGCCGAGCTCGGTCGCGATCTGCTCCAGCGCGACCTTGCCTGAGAGATCGGAGTCGAGCCGGTCGCAGGCGCGCTTCACCTGCCATGGCGCGAGGCCGCCGCGGTTAGGCTCTGCGACAGGCTTCAGCCCGCCATAGGTCTGGGCGACGTGGGCGGTGAGCGCGAGCATCATGTGATCGACGAAAAGCTGGTTGGTCTCGTCAGGCCGACGCAGTGCTTCCTGCAAGCTGGCGCCGATATGACGGATGACCCCATCGTCATGGCCCACGCCGGGCTCGTAACTGAGCTCGCCAATGTGCGGCGCGCCGGGTTGCCTCGCCATGTCGTGAAGGGCCGAGCACGGCAAATAGAAGAAGAGCGAGTGAAACGGTTTGTCGATCACATAGCGCGGGTCGCGCTTGAGGTCGTACAGATAGGTCGCGCCCGCACGAATATCCTCCCTGGTGACGTAGCGGCCTTCCTCCCAACATTCGCAAGCGGGATAGTCGCGGAGCTTCAGGCTGACAAGGTAAGCATCTTCAGCCGGCAACGAGCCGGAAAGTTCGGACGTCGGCTTGTCATTGCGGACTTCGGTGACCGCGAGCTCCGCGCTGCGCAGCGAGCGCGTGATCAGAACCGGAGCTTCCTTCACGTGAAGGCCCCGCCCGAGCCTCTGCCCGTAGACGCCTGCTTGTGTCATTTCAATATTCCATCCGTGAAAGGCACGTCTGCGCCAGCCTTTCCGAGTCGATGCATTATCGGAGATCGACGGCCGACGGTCCAGCTTCGCCGGATTAGCATATAGATTGTGGCAGGCGGTCGCACTCCGTCGCGACGAGGTGAATTCATTGTGATTTCAGCACGATTTCACAGGCTTGGCATCGCGAAGGACAACAGCGTTAACGTGTGCGGCTGATCAGGGCACGATTTTATCGTGCGTTCTGGAAAGCATCCGCTGCGCGCCTTTGCGCCGCTAGGCCGACCATTCCTCGCCCCAGACCTGGACGACGTGGCCGGGCGAGACTTCGCGATACTGCCGGACCGGCGGCTGATAATCCGGTGCGCGCACCGGGCTTCTGATCTCGTCGTTCGAGGTCTCGCGCTTCGTGCCGCGGCGCGATGGATCGGGCACCGGCACCGCGGCCATCAGCTTCTTCGTGTAGGGATGCTGCGGATTGCCGAACAAGGCTGCGCGCGGGCCGGTCTCGACGATCTCGCCGAGATACATCACGGCGACGCGATGGCTCATGCGTTCGACCACCGCGATGTCGTGGGAAATGAAGAGATAGGCAAGGCCCATGCTGGCCTGGAGGTCGAGCATCAAATTGACGACCTGCGCCTTGACCGAGACGTCGAGGGCGGAGACCGCTTCGTCCGCAACGATCAGCTTCGGCCCGAGCGCGAGCGCGCGCGCAATGCAGATGCGCTGGCGCTGGCCGCCGGAGAATTCGTGCGGAAAGCGCGCGGCCATATCCGCGGTCAGGCCGACGCGCACGAGGAGGTCGGCGACCTTGTCGCGCGCCTGCGATGCCGTGGCGAGCCCGTTGGCGAGCAGCGGCGCTGCGATCGCCGTCCCCACCGACATGCGCGGATTGAGACTCGCGAACGGATCCTGGAAGACGATCTGCATCTGCTTGCGGAAGTCGCGCAAGGTCCGGGCGTTCATGGCGAGGACGTCCTGGCCGTCGACCAGGACGGTGCCGCTATCCGGCTCCGTCAGCTTGAGGATGGAACGGCCTGTCGTCGACTTGCCGCAACCGGATTCGCCAACCAGCGCCAGCGTCTCGCCGGCGCGCAGGGTGAAGGAGATGTTCTCGACCGCGTGGACGCGGCCCGAAACCTTGCCGAACAAGCCGGAGCGGATCGGAAAGCGCGTGGTGAGATTGGAGACTTCGAGCAGCGGCCGCTCCGCGGTTGAGACCGTCTCAGGTGTCTCCGTCGGCTCGTCCGAGGTGCCCGTCACCTTGTCGACGATCGGAAACCGCATCGGCCGCGTCCGCCCGCCCATGGAACCGAGACGCGGCACAGCCGCGAGCAGCGCGCTTGTGTAGGGGTGCGAGGGTGCTGCGAAGATGCGCGCGGTCGCATCGGTCTCGACCGCCTGCCCGCCATACATCACCACGGTACGGTCCGCGATCTCGGCGACCACGCCCATGTCGTGGGTGATGAAGAGGATCGACATCCCCTCCTCCTGCTGGAGCTCCTTCAGAAGCTCCAGGATCTGGGCCTGGATGGTGACGTCGAGTGCCGTCGTCGGCTCGTCCGCGATCAGCAGCTTCGGCTTGCAGGCGAGCGCCATCGCGATCATCACACGCTGGCGCATGCCGCCGGAGAACCGATGCGGATGCTCGTGGAAGCGTGATGCCGCCGCGGGAATGCGGACACGATCGAGCAGACGGATGGTCTCGGCCTCCGCCGCCGCGCGCGACAGGCCGCGATGCTGGATCAGCGCCTCGGCGATCTGGAAGCCGATGGTGAGCACCGGATTGAGGCTCGTCATCGGCTCCTGGAAGATCATGGCGACATCGTTGCCACGAACATCCGTCATGCTCGCTTCGGACAGCGTCAGCAGATCGCGGCCCGCGAGCGTGACGCGCCCCTCGACGCGGCCGCTCTCCTTCGGAATGAGCCGCATGATGGAAAGCGCGGTGACGCTCTTGCCCGAACCGGACTCGCCGACGATCGCCACGGTTTCCTTGGCCGCGATATCGAACGACACGTCGCGGACGACGGGAATCCATTGCCGCTCGCGCAGAAAGGACGTGGTCAGGCCCGCGACCGACAACACGGGCGCCTGCGCTTCGGCAACGATCGGATCAAACCTGCTTGCGCCGGTGCTCATGCGATTGCCCTAATAGCCGCGACTGCGATCGACGCGCCCCGGAAGATCTTCGCCGCGGCGGTGGCGTGCGATGACGTCGAGCACGAAATCGACGGCCGTATCAGGCGTCGTCATGCTGGCATTGTGCGGCGTCAGCAGGATGCGCGGATGGCTCCAGAACGGATGGCCTGCCGGCAGCGGCTCGGGATCGGCAACGTCGAGCACCGCACCGGACAGTGCGCCGCTGTCGAGCGCCGCGAGAAAATCGGCTTGGACGAGATGCGGGCCACGCCCGACATTGACGAGCCCTGCTCCGCGCGGCAGGCGCGCGAACAGATCGGCATTGAGGATGCCGCGAGTCTCGTCCGTCAGCGGCAGCAGGCAGACGAGGATGTCAGCCTGCGCGAGAAACTCTGGCAAGGTGTCCGTACCGGCGTAACAGGTGACGGCTTCAATCTCGCGCGGCGAACGATTCCAGCCGCGAAGCGGGAAGTCGAACGCCTTGAGCCGCTCGAGCGCGGCCTGGCCGAGCTGGCCCAGCCCCATCACGCCGACACGACGACGTTTGGCCGGCGTGATCCGGATCTCGCGCCAGACCTGTTCCTTCTGCTGGCTGACGAAGTGCAGGAGATCGCGATGCAGGGCGAGCACGGCCATGGTGACGTATTCCACCATGGTCTCGGCGATGCCGGGTTCCAGCATGCGGACGAGCGGAATGTGCGCCGGAACTTTTGTGGCATCGAACTGATCCACGCCCGCACCGACCGAAAAGACCAGCTCGAGATTGGGAAAGGTCGTCGCGATGTTATCAGGCGGCACCCACGCCACCAGGTAGCGCACCTCTGCGGGATCGCCGATGTCGGGCCAGAGCCGGAACGGCACGTCGGGCGCGCGCTCGGCGAAGAAGCGCGCCCATTCGGCGCCGCGAACCATGTTGGCCTTGTAGAGAACCGTCATGCCACCAGCACTCTCAGAACGGGCTGACCGGCGCGAGACGCCGGCCGTCGATCATGCGCTTGTGGCTGTAGGCCGCGGGATCGACCAGCGGCGTCGCGCCGGTCACGATGTCGGCGGCGAGCTTGCCGGCCGCAGGACCGATGCCAAAGCCGTGGCCGGAGAAGCCGGTCGCGAGGAAGAAGCCGGGCAAGGCATCGACCGGCGAGATCACTGGGATCGTGTCCGGCGTGCAGTCGATCGTGCCGCCCCAGGCTTCCGCGATCTCGATGTCCTTCAATTCCGGATTCGACTTGATCAGCGAAGCCAGCGCCGCGTTGACCAGCGACATGTCAGGCGCCGGATCGCGCACACGCTCGGTCTCGAACGGCGACGGCTTGTCAAAACTCCAGCTCGTGCCGCGCACGATCTGGTCGAAGAACGACTTGCCGAACGACAGTTTCAGCCCGTTCTTGCGATGCAGGTAGGTCGGCCAGAAGGTGCGCGCGTAGCGGAACAGGTCTGGCGACAGTTCGACCGTGCCGCGGCCGCGTAGCGCCAGTGTAAAACCGCCGTCGAGACGGCGGCGGATACAGTAGAAGTCGGTGCCGAGCGCGCCGGACGTGATCTCCGGTCCCGGCGTGGTTCGGCATGCGGTGGCGTTGACGAGACCGATCGGCAGCTCGATGCCGTGACGGCGGCAGAACAGCGACGACCACGCCCCGCCCGATAGCAGCACGGACTGGGTGCGAATGGTGCCCTTCTCGGTGACGACGGCGCTGACCCGTCCGCCCTGCGTTTCCAGCCCGCGTGCAGCGCAGCCCTGGTGGATGGTCACGCCATGCTTGCGTGCGGCGGTGGCGAGCGCGGGCACGGCCATTGACGGCTCGGCGCGCCCATCGCTCGGCGTGTGCAGGCCGCCGACCCATTTCTCGGAATTGCCGGGCAGGCGCTCGGCGACCTCCGCCGGTGTCAGGACGGTCGAGTGGACCTGCATCTCGCGCGCCGTTGCGGCCCATCGCTCCCAACTGGCCAGCTCGTCCTTGCTCTTGGTCAGGAACAGCACGCCGGTGCGGCGGAAGCCGGCATCGACACCGGCGTCGTTCTGCATGTCCTCCCATAGCCGAAGCGCCTCGCGGGCCAGCGGGATCTCCTCACGGGCGCGGCCCTGCTGGCGGCACCAGCCCCAATTGCGGCTCGACTGCTCGCCGCCGACATGGCCTTTCTCGACGAGTGCGACGGAGAGACCCTTCTTCGCCAGATGATAGGCCGCGGACACGCCGATGACGCCGCCGCCGATGACGACGACGTCCGCCTGCGCCGGCAGGCGTTCGTCGCTGTTTATACGGGTGAGCGGCGGGGACATGGGACACTCCAGCTATTCAGTTCGATCGAAGCAAGTCGGCTCGGGGGCAGGCTCATCATGGGATGTTCATTCGCGGGTCGAGCGCGTCGCGCAGGCCGTCGCCGAGGAAATTGAAGCTCGTCACCGCGAGAGTGATGGCGACGCCCGGCACGATCGCAAGCCACGGCGCGCTGGTGAGATAGATCTGCGCGTTGTTGAGCATGTTGCCCCAGCTCGCGGCCGGCGGCTGGATGCCGTAGCCGAGATAGCTGACGTAGGATTCGAGCAGGATCGCCTTGGCGACGTTCAGCGTGGCCGCCACCACGATCGGCGCAATCGCGTTGGGCACGAGCTCGCGAAACATGATCCGCAGATTCGATGAGCCGAAGGCGAGCGCGGCGACCGCGAATTCGCGCTCGCGCAGCGAACGCACCTGGGCCTCGACGACGCGCGCCACGGCCATCCACGCTGTGGCAGCGATCAGCACGGTCGTGGTGGCGAGACCGGGCTCGGTGAGCGCCGCCAGCGCGAGCAGCAGGAAGATCGTCGGAAAGCACAGCACGGCGTCGACCAGCCGCATCAGGACCGCGCCGACCACGCCGCCATAGAAGCCGGCGAAGGCGCCGACGGCGATTCCGACCGCCATCGCGATCACCATCGCGACGATGCCGATCGAGAGCGAGACGCGTCCGCCCATCATCAGCCGCGCCAGCACGTCACGGCCAAGTTCATCCGTGCCGAGGATGTGCGCTCCGGAGAAAGGCGGCGCGAACCGCTTCATGATGTCGATATAGGTGTCGTCGAACGGCAGCAGATAAGGACCCAACGCCGAGCCGAGGACGAGAACCAGAATGATGACAGCACCCGCAAGCGCAAGGCGATGTCGGCGAAAGCGCCGCCATGCGGCCTGGCCGGGCACGAGCTGAGCTGTCGAGAGGGTGGCAGCCGTCATTCCTAGCCCACCCGGATGCGCGGATCGACGACGGCATAGAGGATGTCGGCAAGCAGCGAGCCGATCAGCACCATCGTCGCCGAGAACATCAGGATGCCCATCACCACGGGATAATCGCGGTAGCCGATGGAATCCAGGAACAGCCGGCCCATGCCGGGCCAGGTGAACACGGTCTCGGCGACCAGCGCGCCGCCGAGCAGCGTCGGAAACTGGAGGCCGGCCACCGTGATCATCGGCAGCAGGGCGTTGCGCAGCGCGTGCACGGTGAGGATGCGCCATTCCGGCATGCCCTTGGCGCGCGCGGTGCGGATGTAATCCTGGTTGATCACCTCGAGCATGGAGGAGCGCATGAAGCGGCCCCACATTGCGGTCTCGACCAGCGCCAGCACCAGCGCCGGCGCAATCAGATGATGCAGCAGGTCGAGGAAGGAGCCATCGCCGACGGTTTGGCGATTGCCGGCAGGCAGCCAGCCGAGCTTCACCGAGAACACGTAGATGGTGACGAGGCCGAACCAGAAGGTCGGGATCGACAGCGCGATCATGGCGCCGACGGTCGCCAGCGTATCGAACAGCGAATAGCGGCGCAGCGCGCCCAGCACGCCGATCCAGCAGCCGAGCAAAACCGCGATGATGGTCGCCGTCGCCATCAGCTCCAGCGTGGCGCCGAGATGGGAGGAGATCACCGACAGCACCGCCTCGCCGTCGCGATAAGACTTGCCCCAATCGCCTTTCAGCATGCGGCCGAACCAGTCGAGATACTGGATCGGCAACGGGCGATCGAGGCCGAGCTGCTTGGTGACGCGGTCGAGGTCCTCCTGCGTCATCTGCGCGGACGCCGCGTATTGCGACAGCGGACCGCCCGGGGCCAGATGCAGGATGGCAAACCCGATGGCGGAGACGATCACCAGCAGCATGATCGCTTGGGCCAGGCGGTTGACGACGTAACGGGCCATCTCAGGCGATCCAGTGCGCCAGACGCATCAGGCCCAATACCATTCGCGGATGTTCCAGCAATTGATCGAGGTGTTGATGTTGGGACGGAAGCCTTGCAGCCCCTCCTTCACGCCCTCGGCGATAAAACCCTGGAACAGCGGCAGGATGGCGAGGTCGTTGCGGATCAGCTTCTGCAGATCGCCATAGGTCGTCTTGCGCTGGGCGAGATCGAACTGTCTGGCGCCCTCGGCGAGCAGACGATCGGCCTCTGCGCTGTTGTACTGATAGGTGTTGAAGCCACGGCCGCCCTTGGCAGGGATAGCGCCGGAGCCGAAGCGCGGCGTCACGTCGGGGTCGCTGCCGAGCATGAAGTTCACGGACACCAGCACCGAATTGAACTTCGACTGCTGCCAGAAATCGCCCCAGATCACGGCGGCCGGCATGTTGTTGACCCGCATCGCCGCGCCGATCGCACGCCAGTCCTGGATCAGGAGCTGCTGGGTCTGCTCGCGCACCGCGTTGCCCGACGTCGTCGAGTTGGTGAATTCGAGCTTGACCCCACCCTTCTCGCGGATGCCGCCGGAGCCCCGGGTCCATCCGGCCGCGTCGAGCAACGCGTTGGCCTTGGCCGGATCGTATTTGTGTTGCGGCAGGCCCTGCTGGAACGACCAGGCCTGCTGCGGCACGAAGCTCTCGGTCTGCGTCGGCAGGCCGTAGTTCAGCGCATCGATGATCGCCTGCTTGTTGATGGCAAGGTACAGCGCCTCGCGCACCGCGCGATCGGCGAAGGGGCCGAATTCGAGGTTGGGCGCGACGTGCTCCACCGACGACGTCGCGGAGACGAAGATCTTGCGGCCCTTCAGCGTCTTCGCCTCCTGCACGAAGTTCGGCAAGATGCCTTGCAGGCCGGTGTAGTCGACCTGCCCCGTGCGGAACTGGGTGTAGAGGACGGTGAGATCGGGAATGTATTTGAAGACCACGCGTTCGACGTAAGGTCCTTTGCCGTGATAGCCGGCGTGGGCATTCAATTGAATGTGGTCGCCGGGCACGCGCTCGCCCCAGCGGAACGGCCCGGTGCCGACAGGCGCATTGTGGAACGGCGAGGCGTTCGGATCCGACAGCTTCTCCAGGATGTGCTTCGGCACGATGAAGGTGAGCGACAGGATCGACATGTAGGGCGAATAGGGAGCCTCCATCCGCCAGTGGATCTCGTCGGGCGCGACGACCTTGATGTCCTTGACGAGGTTGTGGCCGACGCGGTTGCGGACGCGGAAGTCGGGATTGTTGATCAAGTCCAGCGAGAACTTGACGTCCTCGGCCGTGAACGGCGTGCCGTCGTGCCATTTCACGTCGCTGCGCAGCTTGATCTTCCAGGTCAGGCCGTCGGCCGACAGGCCGCCATTCTCGACGGTCGGGACTTCGCGCGCGAGATCAGGGACGAACTTGCCGTCGGGTTCGATGAACCAGAGCGGCGAGAACACCTGCCACCAGATGCCCTGATCGACCTCGATGCCCGGCATCAGCGGATGGAAGACGGTCGGCTCTTGCGACAGCGCCGCAATCACCTGCCCGCGCGGCTTGTCCGGCGGATTGGTCGGGCGTTCGCTCTGCGCAAAGGCGTCGCCTGCAAGGGTCCATCCCGCTGCGGCGCCTGCGCCGAGCTGGAAGAATTGTCGGCGATTCGGAATGCCGAGATGACGCAGTCCGCCAACGCCGAACTTGCCGGTGCTGTCTGCCATGACCAGTCTCCGTTCCCGCACACGGCACCGTCTCCCGCGCCCCCGAGACCCGGCAAAGGGACAGGAGTGGGCTTTAGTGCTTCTAAATTTTTCAGTCAAAAGTTCATCATGACTAAATACAGCTGTCAATCACATTGCTAGGATGCGCGACCTTTTCACGCCGCCGGCCATTCCGGCGGCGAGGCAATGCATGGGAGAGCGACATGGATGGTCGCGGCGAGACCAACAGCCCGAAGGACGCCCCGGCGATCGAGGCTGACGATGCGGTCGACCAGCGGCTCGGCGAGACCGTGCGGCTGCTGCGGCAGCGCGCCGGCCTCTCGATCCAGGACGTCGCCACCAAGACCGGGCTCTCCAACGGCATGATCAGCCAGCTCGAACGCGCGCGGGCCATGCCGTCGATACGGACGCTGCGCCTGCTCAGCATCGCGCTCGACGTTCCCATCTCCTATTTCTTCGAGACCACCGATCCCGCCGACGTGCAGCGCTACATCGTGCGCAAGAACAGCCGGCGCCTGTTGCGGCTCACCGCCAGCGGCGTCGTCAAGGAAGCGCTGACGCCGGCAGACGAGGGCCAGCTCGAACTCTACGAGCTGACGCTCAACCCCGGCGCCTCGTCCGGCACCGACTTCTTGCAGCACACCGGCGAGAAGGCCGGCTACATCCTCTCCGGCAGCCTGCGGCTGTGGCTCGACAACCAGGCTCATCTGCTCGAGGCCGGCGACAGTTTCCGCTTTCCGAGCATCGTGCCGCACATGTTCGACAACCCGACCCAGCAGGCCGCGCGTGTGATCTGGGTCACGACGCTGCGCCAGACCGATTCGCCGGCAGGTTGAGCGCGAGGAACGCCGGCGCCCTGCCGGAAATTGCCCCTCGACGCAGGCCCGCGGAGCCTGTAGCTGACGTGAAGCCGGAGCAATCTACAGCGCGAACGCGAGGGTCCCGCGATTGACGTCGTTGGTGTGAGACCATGAAACTCAGACCGCTTCTGACACTCGCGATGGCCGCGCAGGTCGCCGTGACCGCCGCGGCCCTCCTCGCCTCCTATGCCGCGACCGGGACCGGGTTCGGCTTTGCCCAGGTCGTCGCATTGCTGGCAAGCGGCGCCGTCGCGGTACTGCTCGCACGCCTGTGCACGCGCGCGATCGAAACGGCGCAGGACAAGCGCGCCGCCGCGCAACTGGCCGAGCAGGCCCAGGCCAGCGCACAGATGACCCAGGCCGTCATCAAGACCGCGCTCGACGCCTTCGTTCAGACCGACGCGAACGGCATCGTCCTGGAGTGGAGTGTCCAGGCCGAGGCCCTGACCGGATGGACACGCAAGGAGGCGCTCGGCGCCGACGTCGTCAACCTCCTCATCGCCGAGCCGCTCCGCGACGGCTTCAGGCAACGCATGATGCGGCTTTTGCCGGAACTGTCGGATACGCCGATCGGCATCCGGTTCGAAGCAACGCTGCTGCACCGGAACGGCGACCAGATCCTGATCGAGGCGTCGAGCACGGCGCTCCAGCTCGGCGGGCGCACCATCATCAACAATTTCGTCAAGGATGTCACCCAGAAGCGCGCGGCCGAGGAGCAGCTGATCCAGGCCCAGAAGATGGAGGCGGTCGGCCAGCTCACCGGCGGCATCGCGCACGAATTCAACAATATGCTCACCGTGATCACGGGCACGATCGAGATCCTCGCCGACGCCGTGAAGGACGACCCGCCGCTTGCGACCATCACCAAGCTGATCAGCGAGGCGGCCGATCGCGGCGCCGCGCTGACATCGAGCCTGCTGTCCTTTGCCCGCAAGCAGGCGCTCCAGCCGGCCGAGATCGACGTCAACGAACTGCTCGAAGAAGTGGCAAAGCTGCTGCTGGCGACCTTCGACAAGAAGATCGAGATCGTGTCCAGGCTCGACCGCAACGTCTGGCTGGCTTTCGCCGACCGCGGCCAACTGAGCGCAGCGCTGCTCAACCTCGCGATCAACGCCCGCGACGCGATGCTGGATGGCGGCAAGCTCACGCTGACGACGCGCAACGTGGTGTTCGGCGTGCGCGAGGCCGTGGCGGTGGGCGCCGGCTATGCCGGCGACTATGTCGAGATCGAGATCGCCGATACCGGCACGGGTATTTCGCAAGCCATTCTCGAACGCATCTTCGATCCGTTCTTCTCGACCAAGGATGTCGGCAAGGGCACCGGGCTCGGTCTCAGCATGGTGTTCGGTTTCGTCAAGCAGTCCGGCGGCGGCATCAAGGTCACTTCTGAAGAAGGCCGCGGCACGATTTTCACGATCTACCTGCCGAAGGCTGAGACCAGCACGCTCCGTCCGGCTGGCTATGACGAGCGCAAGGTGGTGGGCGGCACGGAGACAATCCTCTGCGTCGAGGACGATCGCGACGTCCGCCAATATGTCACCGTCCAGCTCGAAAGCCTCGGCTACAAGGTCATCTCCGCCGCCAACGCGACCGAAGCGCTCGCCATCGTGGCCGACGGCACGCCGTTCGATCTGCTCTTCACCGACATCGTGATGACCGGCGGCGTCAACGGACGCGAGCTCGCCGAACAGATGGTGGCTGCGCGGCCCTCGCTGCGGGTGCTGTTCACGTCGGGTTATGCCTACGATTCGCTGCACGCGCAGGGACGCGCCACCATGGGTGCGCCGCTTCTGGCAAAGCCGTACCGAAAAGCCGAGCTCGCGCGCATGCTGCGCCGCTCCCTCGACACCGCCGTCGACGCCGCGGGCGATCCGATCCCGACGCCGTACTCGGTGCAGGCGGATGTCGAGGGCTTTTTGCGGAGGCAGGCGGCTGAAGACAGCGGCACGACGCGATCGCGAAAATAGATGTCTGACGCCTAGCTCATCCTTCGCCGCAGCGTTGCCGACGGCGTCTCGCCGAATTTTTCACGGTAGGCACCCGCCATGCGGCCGAGATGGGTGAAGCCGAGATCGAAGGCGATCTCGGTGATGGAGACATCCGGCGAAGCCTGCGCGAGCCGGGCGTGCAGAGCAGCGAGGCGCATGTCGAGCAGCATCTCCGAGATCGATACGCCGAAGTGGCGGCGGAAGCCGAGCTGGAGCGCGCGGACGCCGATCCCGGACGCGCAGGCGAGCTGCGCGAGGTCGAGCGGCTCACCGGCATTTTCCGCAAGATGGTCCCGCGCGGCGCGCAGTGCACGCGGCAAACGCTCGGCTTGCCCCGAGAACCTCCTGATGGCATCCGACAGGCCATGGCGCTGGCCATTGAGGAGATGATCGAGCAGCACCTCGCGCCAATCGGCCATTGCGACCGGTGAAAGCCTGCCGGACGGCCCGAGACGCTCGGCGAGCAGCATCAGCTCGGCAAGGCTGGTCCGAAAGTCCTGCCCCGCCGGTGCGTCGAGGTCGATCGCGGCATCAAACTCGACTGGGCCGGCCGCCCTGCCCGACAGCGACGCAGCGCGTTGCTCGACCATGCGACGGTCGAGCAGCAGGATCGCCTGCGCACAATCGCTCCACATCATCCGGGTCGGGATGGTCGGCGACAGCAGCGACGCCGTCCGGCCCGGCGCGGCATCGATTTCGCTGACGCCGGCGCGAATGCGGGCGGTGCCGGTGAGCGGGACCTGTACCAGGAAGAAGCGCTCGAGGCAGCCGGGATCGATGCTCACCGACCCGCCATAGGCGACATAGTTGATGGAGAAGCCGTCGAACGCCGCGCAATTGTGCCGGGCTGAGAAGCCCGGTCCGCGCGGCCGTACCGGCTCGAGATCGTGCGGGCAGAAGATGCGTCCGATCTGCTCTGCCGCTTCGTCGACATCGTCCGTGTTGACGCGGGCGAAGTCCGCAAGCCGTTCGGCTTCGGACCGCCGCGTGCTCATTTCCAGCTCGGCTGCGGACATCGTCGACCACGCCTCGGGTCACGGAGTTGCTTTAAGCCTATAATAGTTCCCGGGACGCGAAAAGAGCCGCGTCGCAAAATCGTCGTGCTGCATGGCAACAGCCGCATCCGGATTCGTTTAGCGGATAGACAGCGACCGTCGACGGGCCGAAGCTCCATCCTCGCCGGAATCCATGAGGAGTGAGCCATGACTGCACTCGAAAAGGGCATAACCGCTGTTGGCACGGGCTATGGCGGAAAGAGCTGGAACATCCTTGGCCAGGTCTATTTTCCCAAGGCCGTCACAGATTCCACCTTCGCGTTCGAGACCAACAGCGAGCCCGGCCAGTTCGTGCCCGTGCACATCCATCCGACCCAGGACGAGTTCATCCTGGTGCAGGAAGGCACGCTCGACCTCAAGCTCGACGGCCAATGGGTCAAGGCCCATGCCGGGGATCTCGTGCGCATGCCGCGCGGCATCCCGCACGGCTATTTCAACAAGTCCGACAAGCCGTGCCGCGCGCTGTTCTGGGTCTCGCCGATGCAGAAGCTGGAGGCGCTGTTCAACCAGCTCCACAATCTGACGGACCCCGCCGAAGTCGTGCGCATCTCGGCGCTGCACGAGGTCGACTTCCTGCCGCCCGAGGCCAACGATTAGGCGGCCAGCCTTCTCGTCCAGTTTCATCTGCCTGCAGGTCCGCCGGGCGCGCATCGCGGCCGAGCGTGGTCGCTTGCGCCCGAAACACATTGATTCCGAGGAATCCCATGGTCAGTCCCAAGCATGTCTGCGTGATCGGCGCCGGCGTCTCCGGCCTCGCCGCCGCAAAGGCGTTCTCGAACCACGGCCACCGCGTCACCATCGTCGAGCGCAGTGCCGATCTCGGCGGCGTCTGGGAGCCGGCGCGCTCCTATCCTGATGTGCAGACCCAGAGCCCGAAGGAGCTCTACCGCTACACCGATCGCGCCATGCCGGACACCTATCCGGAATGGCCGACCGGGCCGCAGGTCCATGCCTATCTCTGCGACTATGCGAGAAACTTCGGCCTCGACCACATGCTGCGCCTCAACACTGGGGTCGCCGGCATGGAGCGCCGCGCCGATGGCAAACCGGGCTGGACGCTCGCGCTATCGGGCAAGGACGGCGCGGCGACGAATGAAGACTTCGATTTCGTCGCGGTCTGCACCGGGCAGTTCAACGAGCCGCGCGAGCTGCATTGCCCGGGCGAGGACGGCTTTCTGGCGCAGGGCGGCCAGATCCTGCATTCGTCGACATACAGCGATCCAACGCTGGCGAAAGGGCGGCGCGTCGTCGTGCTCGGCGGCTCGAAGTCTGCGACCGACATCGCGGTGAACGCGGTGAAATCAGGTGCACGCGAAGTCACGATCGTGATGCGCGAGCCGGTGTGGCGCATTCCCTATTTCATCGGCGGGCTCGTGAACTTCAAGCGCATCCTTTACATCCGCGCGCAGGAGGAGATGTTTCCGGGCTGGGGCGCGAGCTCCATGGCACGGCTCGCGCACCGCATCGCCGCGCCGCTGATCTGGGCGAACTGGCGCGGGCTGGAGAGCCTGCTGAAGGCGCAGCTCAAGCTGAACCGGTGCAAGATGGTGCCGAAGGAGCGGATCGAGGACGGCGTCAACTGCTCGGTGCCGATCGCAACGCCGGACTTCTACCCGATGGTCGCCGACGGCCGCATCAAGGCGGTGTTCGGCAGCTTCGACCACTATGAAGGCGACAGCATCGTGATGAGCGGCGGCGAGCGCGTCGCGGCCGACGTCGCCGTGCTCGCGATCGGCTACAAGCTCGGCGTGCCGTTCCTGCCCGAGGCCTATCGGCAGAAACTTGTCGATGCGGACGGGCAATACCGGCTCTACCGCCTGATCGCCAACCCTGATCTGCCGGAGATGGGCTTCGTCGGCTTCAACTCGTCGTTCTGCACCGTGCTCTGTGCCGATCTCGCCGCGAACTGGCTGGTGCGCTACGCCGACGGCCAGCTCTCGAACCAGCCGACGGCGCAAGCGATGCGCGACAATGTCGAGATGATGCTGCACTTCAAGCGGGTCGAACGGCCGGCTGCCGGCGTCTATGGCGGCCTCTGCGTCGCGCCCTATCACTATCGCCATTTCGACGAGCTGATGGCGGACATCGGCGCCAAGAACCAGAAGCGCGGCGGGCTCGCCGGACACTTCCAGCCGCCGGATGCGGATGCCTATGCGAAGTTCCTGGCGACGGCGCCGGAGTACCGGGCCACAGCATAAGGTCGGAGAACCCGGGCTGAGCGTGATTTGCAACTCGCCAGTCCGCGCGTTTGATGTTTACGATCCCGTGACCGACGAATCTCCGGCACATGGGAACCGGCCATGGGACGACGATGTCACGCCGCCATAGCCCTGGCGGTGCTTGGGCTGATCCTCACGACGTTCACAGTCGGCCGGGCACAAACGCTTAACGCGAAGCAATCGGAGGCGCTCGCCACCTATGATCGCGCGCTCGGCGATTTCAAATCCATCCTTGCCGAGCGGCACCGACAGATCGAGGCAAAGGAGCCGCTGCCGAACCTGCCGGGACAGGCGCTCTATCTGGCGCGCGTCGCGGTCATCAGTGCTTACAAGGATCTCACCGACGCCATGCCGTCGCGAATCGGCAAGCCCAACAAGTTCGAGATACCACCGGCCTATTTCGACGCCGATATCGAGCCGCTGATCGACGAATATTCAAAGCTGTTCGACGTCATGGAGGCGCCGCCCGCCGGCGCGCAGAACTCGGCGACGCCGTTCAAGGACGTCGTCGATCTCGCCACAGCGATCGCACGCGCCAAGGGGCTTGCACCGGCTCACGCCGAAGCTGCGGGCCGGATCAGCCTCGGGCTGTTCTTCGCCGAGACCAACGGCAAGCAGAATGTCCGCAACGGGCGCTCGAATACCTATATGGGCAGCTTCCAGACCGGCCCGTCCGAGGACCGCAACGGCCGCCGGAAGTGGGAGGCGATCAAGAGCGAGATCGCGGCGGCCAACCCCGAGCTGAGCGCCCGCGACGACAAGGAAGAGGCGCGCGCCCGCGGCACGGACTATCGCTTCAACCATTGGACCAACGTGCGCGACGGCCTGATGAACGCGCACGCGGATGTGTTTCGGGAGATCCCGGGAATCGTGAAGACGCTGCCCGATCCGATCGACCAAATGAAGCTGTTCGAACTGATCCAGATCGTGCCGACCCCGACGCGGTCCGCGCTCAAATCAGGCGATGTCCTGAATTACAGGGTGTCCAGCCCGACCATCATGAAGCACCTGCGCAACAACAGCATCTTCGCGTTCGGACAGGCCGACCGGGCGCGCAACTCGGCCAGCTTCCGGGAGATCCTCGCTGCGATGTGGCTGTTCAACCGCAAGTTCGAGCGCGCGATGGCGAAATATTCGGAGATCAAGGGGCGCTGAGGACATACAGAAGGGCGACGCCCCGCGAGACTCAGCACAATTATAGATAGAGTGTGAGCTAGTTCATATCAGCGACCCCATGCCGGGCGTAGTTTTGCAAGGAGATGTCTCGCGTCCCGGCGCCAAAGCGTTGCGGGTTTCCGGACGTCAAGCCGAGCGAACATCTGTCAATCCATAGGAGGACAGGCCATGAAGTTCGCAGCACTGCTTTTTGTCTTCACTCTCGCCGCACTCACGACGACTGTTCCTGCAGATTCGGCCAACGCGTGCGCGCGCCCCTGCGGACACTATTGTTGCGGATAATCGGCGGAGAATTCCAATGCGCCCATTGGTCAAGTGGGGGGCATTAGTCGCGATCGTGAGCATCGCACCACTGGCATCCGTGGCCGCGATACATCTACGCACGCCCCCAAATCGGCTCAACGAAGCAATCACCGCTATCGGCTTTCACCCGATAACGCCACCGGTCCTCCTGCGCGCTCCAGGCTCCATCTATCATGTCTCTCCGAACGGCCAGGATTACGACATGCTGTGCGAAGTCTCGCCGGATCGGCTGGTCGGCGTCACTCGTACTTCATCTTCAGCGACCCAGGTCACTTCGGAGCTACGAAAGACACAGTATTCGCTCGACTCAAAAGTCGTGCGTTCGATTCAGTCACATACCGATGCAAAATTGGCAGAAGCTGTAAAGCTCGAGCTTGATGACGTTCAAGTGTTGGAAATCTCACTTGAAGATCTATCAATCATCGCGGAGGAGCTGTTCCGCCGCGAGTCCTGCGATCGGGAAGTGAAACGTTATCTGGAAAACGGGGAATACGTTTGCCAGGGACAGCGGGTTCTCAAGGCGTCGACGAAATACGTCGCGGCCTATGACAATTCAGCGGCGGGCTCCGTGGAGCAAACGACGGACTTGATAAGGAATAATTTCGATCCGACTGTCAGCATACAGGGCGGTCAGAGCCTCTCTGGAGCGAACCTCTATTATGGAATGAGACTGGCACCGCGGTGCCTGTCCCTCCAGGATGCCAAAAGGCAGCCACGGCCGCCGTCCTCGCTCTGGGACAGACTGGTCAATCACTTTCCTTCGCTTGAGTTCTTTTGAATACGGCCACGCGATCCGACACGGCGGCAGGAGTGTTCATGCAGGCGATGACTGACTTTTTCGCCGCATCCGCATCCCGGAATCATGCGTCGACACTCTAATTCGTCGGCACTCTAATTCTCCGCCTTGTAGCCGTCCGTCAGCGTCTTCAGGAACGCGATGATGTCGGCTTCGCCCTGCTCCGTCATTGCCGGCTTGTCGCCGGGGTGGCGATCGAAGGGCGGATCGGTGACGTCGACATTGGCATGATATTTTTGCGGCAGGTCGTCGTATTTCCGCACCGCGCCGTCGGCGCCGCGCGGAAAAACCTTTTCCGGATTGGTGTCGCGAAAATTGTAGAAATCCAGGACCTGCTCGAGGGTGCTAAAGACGCCGTTATGGAAGAAGGCGTGGCGCGTCGCCGTGTTGCGCAGCGTCGGCGTCAGGAACATGCCGCAATATTGCGTCTGCTCGGCAATGTCGGTGCGCTGCGGGCCGCAGACGCCTAGATCGAAATGGCTGGGATCGCGATTGCCGGCGAGCGCGGCATTGCGCGGCGCGCCGAGCGCCTCGTATTGGTGATCGGTGAACAGCGGCGGCAGGCCGTCGCGGGTCGGCGCCGAAGTATGGCAGCCGGCGCAATTGGCCCTGTCAGGATCGTTGAACGCTTGCAGGCCGCGCAGTTCGGTCTCGGTGAGCCGCGCCCTGCCCTCGAGCCAGTAGTCATACTTGCTGGTGTAGGGATGGAAGCTCGGCTCCTCCACCTGGTAACGCGCCACCGCGAACATCGCCTCCGCGATCAGGAGCCGCTGATTTCTGAGCACGCCGGCGCCGAACAGCTCGACGAAGCGATAGGCGTAAGGCGCACGGCGCAGCTTGTCCGCGACGATCTCGGCACTGCCGCCGTCCATCTCGTTGGGGTCGAGCAGCGGGAACAGCGCCTGGTCCTGGAGCGTGTCGGCGCGGCCGTCCCAGAACAGGCCGCCTTGCGGCACGATGTTCGCCGATGCGCCGCTGCCGCCGGCGGTCTTCGTCGTCCGCGCGGCCTGCTGGCCGATTGCAGCCATCTGCGCGAGATCGATGACGTTGTCGTCGTCGCCCTTGTCGGGGCCGATGCTGAAATTGGGATGGCGATCGAGATAGGTCAGCGATGGCACCGCGCGCGCGCCTTGCCGCGACAGGGCGGCGCCGCCGAGCATCACCGGCCCGTCGTTGGGCGGGCCGTAGGCGTGATCCGGGCTGTGGCAGGATGCGCAGGACAGCGCGCCGGACGACGACAGCGATGCGTCGTAGAAGATCTCCTTGCCGAGCTGCGCCATCGCGGACAATGGCGTGACGGGCGGGCGCATGAGGCGAACCGGATTCGGGTTCGCGCCGAGCTGGCTCGTCTCCGCAAGTCCTTGCGTCCCGGCCGCAAAGACGGCGCCGGCCAGACAAAGCAGGCCGGCGCCGAGGAGCCACATGGTGCGGCTGTTCATCAAGCGTCCCGTCGGACTAGTGGTGGTGGTGCTCGCCCGGCGGGCTGGTGATCGCCGTGCCGGAGGTCGGATCAAGGAACAGCGCGTCGGTCCGGTAGTCATGGCTGTGATCCTGATCGAAGTCGAACAGGTCCATGATCGAGCCGGAGCTGGCATCGAACGAGCCGCCGCCGATACGCTGGCCGCGCAGCCAATTGTCCTCGATGAACCGCACCACGGACGCCTGCGAGATGTAGGTGCTGCTCACGTGGTTGGTCCTGGCGTAGGGCGAGACCACGATGAACGGAATGCGCGTGCCCGGACCGCAGCGGCCGTTCACCGGCTTGCCGCCCAGACCCTTCGGTGCCGGCTGCTTCTGCGGGCCGAGGCCGCACAGGCCCGGACCGTTGACCTGATCGGCGGTCGGATCGTAGGAGGCGGTCTTCGGCGCAACGTACTGGTGGTCGTACCAGCCGTCGGAGTCGTCATAGGTGATGATGACCGCGGTTTCGCGCCACTCCGGCTGCCTCTGGAGGAAGTTGATCAGCTCGACGTTGCCGACCTGCTCGTCGAGCGGATCGGAGTTGCCGGCGTGACCGTCCTGGTAGGCCGACATCTTGATGTAGGAGACGGCCGGGAAATTGCCGGCCTTCACGGCGGCGTAGAAGTCCTCGAGGTCGTAGGCGTGGTTGGCCGGATCGACGGTCTTGCCGCCCTTCTCGTAGGTGTGGCCGATCGCATCGACCGAACTCGGCCGCGCATGGGTCGGGTTGGCGGTCGACTTGTAGTACTGGAACCAGGCGTGGTGCGGGCTGTAGTCCACGATCGTGCCGTTCACGTTGCTGGAGAAGGTGGTGCGCGCGCAGCCGGTGGTGCCGTTGGCATTCTTGAGCGTCAGGTCAAAGCCGCCCATGAAGCTGCCCCAGCTGATGCGCTCGTCGTTGAGCAGGTCGCCGATGTTCTTGCCTGTCATCAGCACGGTGCTGCTCGTGCTCGAGCAGGAATCGTAGGCCGGGTCCGTGTCGCCGATCAGCGTCAGGCCGCCCTGGCCGTCGGCGATCGACGCCGAGGTGCCGACGATGTTCTGCGCGCCATTGGTCTGGCCGGAAATCACCGCGAGCGCGCCCTGCGTCGACGGACCGAAAGTGTCGGTCCAGGCATTGTCGCTCATGGCGAAGTGCTGGGCGTAGTTCCAGAAGGCGGTGGTGGTGTTGCCGTCGAAATAGCCCATGACCTGACCGTTGGTGCCGAACGCACCGGCGCCGCCGGCGGTGCCGCGGCCGGTGAATTTCGGAAACAGGTCTTCCTTGCCGTTGTCCACGGCCTGCTGCTCGGGCGTGTAGGAGTGGTTCTGCGAGCGCGTGTTGGCCTGGGTGCGGTCGAGGCGGAACGGATCCGTTGCGCCGGTGCCGTTGGCCGCGCCGTTGTTCGGATTGTTCACCAGCAAATGCGCGTTGGCGAGATTGTTGACCTTCGGCGTATGCGGCTTCGGCACGAAGGGGATCGAGCCCGACGGATTGGCCGCGTTCGGATAGGTCGCGAAGTAATGATCGAACGAGCGGTTCTCGTTGAAGATGATCACGAGATGCTTGATCGGCGTCTCGGTGTGGATGTCATGCGGATGACGGTGATGATCACGGTCGTGATCGTTGTCGCGACCTTGATCATGCCCGTGATCGCGGTCACGGCCGAAATCGTCCGCAAGGACGGGAAGAGTGCACGCGAGCGCGCTCGCGGCCGCGACAATCGCAGCCGTCGTCAGTAGTCTCGATTTCATTTTTTTGACGCCCCGGAAATGTGGATGTTTACGATCAGAAATGTTCTAAACATCGCGAGTGACAGAGCCGTGTCAGTTTGACGCACGAGACACTTTGCGCAGTGGTCGAGGCATATTTTTTATGCACCCACCCGCTTCGGCCGTGCCGAAGCGCGTCTTGCCGTTTTATTCCAAGGGCGAAGGCAAAAATGATCGCGTTCAGATTGTTGCGCAATGCCCCCGGTTGCATTTAGCTTGACCGGACAAGAACAAAGTCTCAGGGGGAAACATGAAAGCCGCTCTTCGCAGGCGCACGCGCCATGCCGCGTCAGCCCTGGTCGCAACGTCCTTTGCCGGCTTTGCAAATTTCGCCGCTCATGCCGAGATCGTCGTCACCGCCAATGACGGCAAGATGATGCTGGAGAACGGCAATGCCGTGGTGCGCAAGCAGCCGTTGCCGGACACGGTCAGCGTCATCGATCTCACCGATGGCGCGCTGAAGCTTTTGGGCGAGGTGCCGGCACCCGCCAGCGTAGTCGGGCCGCCGCCGAGCGTCGCGATTGCGCCGGACGGCTCGCTTGCGCTGGTCACGGGTGCGATGAAGCTCGATCCCGCGGATACAACCAAGACGGTCCCCGACGACAAGCTCTCGGTGATCGACCTCAAATCCACCCCGCCAAAGGTGCTCGCGACATTGCAGGCCGGCCCAGGCGCCGCCGGCGTCTCGATCAACCGTGCCGGCACGCTGGCGCTGGTTGCCAACCGCAGCGAAGGCACCGTCTCGGTCTTCGCGATCAGCGGCAATACGCTGACCGCAGGCGGGAAGATTCAACTCGGCGATGCCAAGTCCGGCCCCAGCCATGTAGTGTTCTCCCGCGACGGAGCCACCGCGCTGGTCACCCGCGACGGCGACAGCAAGATCTCGCTTCTGAGCGTGGACGGGACCAAGGTCGAATACACCAAGCGCGACCTCTCCGCCGGCATCCGCCCCTACGACATCGACCTCACCGGCAGCGCGGTGGCCGTCGTCGGCAATGTCGGTGCCAGCAGCGGCGACAGTGACACGATCAGTCTGATCGACATGACCGCCAAGCCGATCCGCGTCGTCACGACGGTTACCGTTGGACAGACACCTGAGGCCGTGAAGATGTCGCCGGACGGCAGCCATGTCGCCGTCACCGTCATGAACGGCTCGAACAAGCCATCGGCCTCGCCCTTCTTCAACGATTTCGGCCTGCTCAAGGTTTACAGGATCTCGGGCACCGACCTCACGCCGGTGGCGGAGGCCAAGATCGGCCATTGGTGCCAGGGCATGGTGTGGTCAAAGGACTCAAAACATGTCGTGGCGCAGTGCATGGTCGAGAACGAGCTGATCGCGTTCTCGTTCGACGGCAAGACGCTGACCAGGACGTCCACACTCAAGCTGCAGGTGAGCCCCGCAGGCATTCGCACCGCGGAGCCGTGAGGCCAGTCGTAACAGCAGGCGAAGAGCCTGGAATGGCCGTCAGAGCCGCTTGGTGAAATGGTAGCGACGAATGCCGCCGCCCAATGTCTTGTTGCTGGCGGCATCGGCGATCTCCTCGCGCACATTCTCGTATCCTGCGTTTCGATACAGCGCCAGCGCGTCCTGCTGAAGCTCGGACGTACTCAGCTGCAATTGCAGCCGATTGCGGCGGCGGCATTCCTCCTCAGCAAACGCCAGCATCGTTCGCGCGATACCCCGGCGCCGCGCGCCGGGAGCAACGTACATGCGCCGTAACTCCATCGCGTGTTCGCCAGAGGCCTCCAGTCCAAACATGCCGACGATTTCATCGTCATCGACGGCGACCCAGAAACCGCCGCTCCGATCCGAATAATAATCGGCGAGACGATCTATCTCCTCCGCGAGGGAGCGGGTGATGTATCCTTCAAACGCCTCCGCCAAATGCACCGGCGCCAACAGGCGATTGACCTGGATGAACAGCTCGCGCACGGCGGCCGCATCGGCCAGCAAGAAAGCGCGGAACCGAATCTCGCTTGCCATGGAGGCGGCGCCCTTACTCAGTCCGAATCGGCGTGTCCTTCAGGCCGTTGTTGTCATAGGCCTTGCGCAAGGTGCCGTTCGTCGTGGCTTCCGTCATGAACCTGGAAACGAACGTCAGCGCCTGGGGATGACCGAGCGGGACGGCCACGGCCGTCATCGTTTTCTTGAAGGTCTCGTCCAGCACCTTCGTGCCCGGGATCTTCTGCGCCATCTTGTTGAGCTGGTCGCGCGACAGCGCGAAGGCGTCGATCTCGCCGCTCTTCAGGAAGCCGAAGATCTCGTCATAGGTCTGATAGCCCGTGACTTTCGCATTCTTCAGGTGCGCGATCGCGCCGCGCATGGTCGTGGTGGCATTGACGGCCGCGACCTTGATGCCGGGCTGGTCGAGGCTGGCGAAGTTGGTGACGGCTGAGCCGGGCTTGACGATGTAGGTGGCATCCGCGACCTCGTAGATCGGGCCGAACATCATCTTGGTCTCGCGCTCGGGATCTTTTGGCAGCCAAGTGACGTCCCAGGTCCCCTTGCCGGCCGCGTCGGTGATCTGCCCGGAATTCTGGTGCACGACATATTCGACGGGCACGCCGAGTTGGCCGGCCATCTCCTTGCCGAGGTCGACCGGCACGCCGGCATAGCCGGCTTCGGTCTTGGTCGACCAGAACGCGCCGCCCGCCGGGCTGATCGCGATCGCGACCCGCAGCTTGCCGGTCGGCGCGATCTCGTCCTTCAGGCCATCGGCTAGCGCGGGCATGGCGACTGCCGCTGCGAAAACGAGGCCGGCAAGGGCCGCCTGGAGGGACGTGGGCATGTCATGTTCTCCTCACCTTTTCTTCTCTGCTTCTCGACCGCTTCGTTTCCGTCACTCGGCCTTTGACACAATTCTGGTCGATCATGCACGATGAAAAGCGGTTTGCCATGACAAACGTGTCAAAGGCCACTGCGCCATTTGCAGTGCAAGGCTGGTGACCGCCATGGCTATGGTGTTCCACGGCCGGGCATTTGTTGGTAGCCTGCCACACCGACAGACAATAATCGGGGGCCACCGAATGACCTGCGCGAATCCCGCTGATCTCGCACAACGGAACGGAGCGTGGAGACATGTCGGGCGGGCACTCGTTGCCGCAGCGGCCGTGGTGGCGCTCGCCGGCTGCGAGGACAAGAACACGTTCGTGGCGCCGCCGCCGCCGAAGGTGGACGTGGCGGCGCCCGTGCAGCGCGCGGTGACGCGCTATGTCGAAGCCACCGGCAACACCGCGCCGGTCAAGAGCGTCGATCTGGTGGCGCGCGTGCAGGGCTTCCTGCAATCGATCGACTATCAGGACGGCAGCTTCGTCAAGCAGGGCACCCAGCTTTTCTTAATCGAGCCTGAGACCTACAAGCTCAAGCTCGAGCAGGCGCAGGCGGCCGAGGTCGGCGCGCAGGCCACGCTCAAGCAGGCCGAGGCCGATTTCAAGCGGCAGGTCGACCTCGTGCAGCGCCAGGCTGTCTCGCAGGCGACTCTCGACACCTCAACATCCACCCGCGACAACGCCCAGGCCAGTCTCCAGCAGGCCCAGGTCAATACGAGGCTCGCCGAGGTCAATTACGGCTACACCAAGGTGAGCGCGCCGTTCGACGGCATCGTCAGCGCGCACCTGGTCTCGATCGGCGAGCTCGTCGGCGTCTCCTCCCCGACCCAGCTCGCAACCATCGTCGCGCTGGATCCGATCTGGGTGAACTTCACGGTCAGTGAGCAGGACGTCCTTCGCATCCGCGCCGAAGCGGCCCGTCGCGGGCTGACCGTGGCCGACCTCAAACAGTTGCCGATCCAGGTGGGCCTCCAGACCGAGACCGGCTATCCGCATGAAGGCCACCTCGACTACGTCTCGCCGACCCTCAATACATCAACGGGCACGCTCGCGGTACGCGGCGTCTTGCCCAACGGCAAGCGAGCGCTGCTGCCCGGCTATTTCGTCCGGGTCCGGGTGCCCTTCGACCAGGACAAGAACGCCCTCCTCGTCCCCGACACCGCGCTCGGCAGCGACCAGGGCGGCCGCTATCTCCTGGTGGTCAACAGCGACAACATTGTCGAGCAGCGCAAGGTGCAGATCGGTCAGGTCGACAACGGCCTGCGCGTGATCGAAAGCGGCTTGAAGCCGGACGACCGCGTGGTGATCGCGGGGCTGCTGCGCGTGATCCCGGGCCAGAAGATCGATCCGCAACCGACGAAGATCGACCAGCCGCAGGCGTCGGCCAAGTGAGGGGGCGCCAGCCATGATCTCGAAGTTCTTCATCGAGCGGCCGGTCCTCTCGAACGTCATCGCGCTTCTGATGATACTGATCGGCGGCGTCGCGCTGTTCAACCTCGCGGTCGCGCAATATCCCGACGTGGTGCCGCCGACGGTGCAGGTCACCACGCGCTATCCCGGCGCCAGCGCCAAGACCGTGATCGACACCGTCGCGCTGCCGATCGAGCAGCAGGTCAACGGCGTCGAGGACATGCTCTACATGCAGTCCTACAGCGGCTCCGACGGCACCTATACGCTGACCGTGACCTTCAAGATCGGCACCGACCTCAACTTCGCGCAGGTGCTGGTGCAGAACCGTGTCTCCAGCGCGCTGTCGCAGTTGCCGACCTCCGTGCAGAACCAAGGCGTCACCGTCCAGAAAAAATCGACCTCGATCCTGCTGTTCGTGACGCTGACCTCGCCGGACAAGACGTTCGACAGCCTTTATCTGAGCAACTACGCCACCATCAACATCCGCGACGAGCTCTCGCGCCTGCCCGGCGTCGGCAACGTCACGGTGTTCGGCGCCGGCCAGTATTCGATGCGGGTGTGGCTCGATCCGAACAAGCTCCAGGTCCGCGGACTGATGCCGTCGGACGTCGTCACGGCGATCCAGCAGCAGAGCCAGCAGGTCTCGGCCGGCCAGGTCGGCGCGCCGCCGACGCCGCCGGGCCAGGCGTTCCAGTACACGCTCAACGTCAACGGAAGGCTCGACGACACCACCCAGTTCGAGAACATCATCGTCAAGACAGGCACCAGCGGCGACGTCACGCGTGTGCGCGACGTCGGCTGGGTCGAATTGGGCGCGCAGACCTACAGCCAGATCTTCTCGCTGAACAATCAGCCGGCCACCGGCATCGGCGTGTTCCAGTCGCCGGGCGCCAACGCGCTCCAGGTCGAGCAGGCCGTCGAGAAGAAGATGGCGGAGCTTGCAAAGCGATTCCCCGAAGGCATCAAGTACGACACGCCGTTCGACACCACCAAATTCGTCGAAGCCTCGGTGCACGAGGTCTACATGACGCTGATCGAGGCCGGCCTGCTGGTGCTGGTCGTGATCCTGGTGTTCTTGCAGGACTGGCGCGCAATGCTGGTGCCGGCGACCACCGTGCCCGTCACCATCATCGGCGCATTCGCGGCGATGGCGGCGCTCGGCTTCACCATCAACATGTCGACGCTGTTCGCGATCGTGCTCGCGATCGGCATTGTCGTCGACGACGCCATCGTCGTGGTCGAAGGCGCCGCGCACAACATCGAGCAGGGCATGAACGGCCACGACGCCGCGATCAGGGCAATGGACCAGCTGTTCGCGCCGATCGTCGGCATCACCCTGGTGCTGATCTCGGTGTTCCTGCCGGCCTCGTTCCTCGCCGGCCTCACCGGGCGCATCTATTCGCAATTCGCGCTGGTGATCGCGGCGACCGCGCTGCTATCCGCCATCAACGCGGCCACGCTGAAGCCGACGCAATGCGCGCTCTGGCTGCGGCCCACGGTGCCGCCGGAGCAGCGCAATTTCTTCTACCGCGGCTTCAACGCCGTCTATAACCGTGTCGAGCGGGGCTACACGCGCCTCATCGGCGTGCTGTGCAGGAACAGCACGATCTCGGTCGCATTCGCACTGGTGCTGATCGGGATCGGCGGCTACGGCCTGTCGCGGGTGCCGACCGGCTTCCTGCCGATCGAGGACCAGGGCTATCTGATCGCCGCCGTGCAACTGCCCGACGGCGCCGCGCTGGAGCGGACCCAGACGGTGCTCGACAGAGCGAGCGAGCTGATCAAGGACACGCCTRGTGTCCAGCAGGTCATCACCATCGCCGGCATCTCCGCGCTCGACAACAGCGCCAGCCTCGCCAATGCCGGCGTCGCCTACATCATCCTGAAGGACTGGTCGGCGCGCAAAGGGCCCGGCGAAGATCTGCGTTCGCTGGTCTACGGGCTGAACGACAAGCTCGCGACCATCATGGAGGCACGCACCCTGGTGTTGCCGCCGCCGCCGATCCAGGGCATCGGCAACGCGGCCGGCTTCTCGATGCAGGTCGAGCTGCGCGACGGCAACAGCGATTTTGCAAAGCTCCAGGCCATCACCGGCGCGATGGTTTCCAACGCCCAGAGCCAGAGCGCGCTGCAGCGCGTATCGTCTTCGTTCCGCTCGTCGGTGCCGCAGTTCAACGTCGAGATCGACCGCATCAAGACCCAGACGCTGCACGTCACCACCGATCAGGTGTTCGCGGCGCTGTCGACCTATCTCGGCTCGTCCTACGTCAATCAGTTCAACAAGTTCGGACGCGTGTTCCAGGTCTATACCCAGGCCGATCCGGCATTCCGCGTCACCGAGCGCGACATCGCCAACATGCAGGTACGCAACTCGAACGGCGACATGATCCCGATCGGCACCGTCGCCACGATCACGCCGGCCACCGGCCCGTCGCTGATCAGCCTCTACAACCTCTACCCTTCCTCGACCATCGTCGGCCTGCCGGCGCAGGGCTACTCGTCCGGCCAGTCGCTGCAGCTGATGGAGGAGATCGCGGACAAGACTCTGCCGCCGGGCACGGGCTATGAGTGGACCGCGATGTCCTACCAGGAGAAGGCCGTCTCGAACCAGATCTACTGGGTGTTTGGCCTTGCCATGCTGCTGGTCTATCTCGTGCTCGCCGGCCAGTACGAGAGCTGGTACGCGCCGATCTCGGTGATCCTCGCGGTGCCGCTGTCGCTGATCGGGCCCATGCTGGTCCTCAACGCCTTGAAGATCGACAACAACCTCTATTGCCAGATCGGCCTGATCCTGCTGATCGCGCTGTCGGCCAAGAACGCGATCCTGATCGTCGAGGTCGGGCTCGAGCTGCATAACCGCGACGGCAAGCCGGTGCTGGAATCTGCGATCGAGGCGGCGCGCGCCCGCTTCCGGCCGATCCTGATGACGTCGTTCGCCTTCATCCTCGGCGTGGTGCCGCTGGTGATCGCGACCGGCGCCGGCGCCAGCGCGCGCAAGTCGATCGGCATCACCGTGTTCTCGGGCATGCTGGCCTCGACCTGCCTTGCGGTGCTGTTCGTGCCGGCCTTCTTCGTGGTGGTGCAGCGGTTCGAGAACTGGCGCACGTCGAAGAAGGCGCCGAAGGCAAAGACGGTGGCCGAGGTGAAACCGTAGTTTTTCCGCGGAGGCGGGCTGCCGACAAACAAAAAAGTCGAAAACAACCCCATGCACAGTAGAACGGCGTTGATGGCATTGGGCTTTTTTGGAGCGTTCCGGTGCTTTGACACGTCGGGCAAAACACCGGCAGAATGGCATGATGGGGGGTATGGGCGACCTCCCTCCTCATCCCCCGTCATTGCGAGCGCAGCGAAGCAATCCAGAGTCCCTCCGCGGAGGCAGTCTGGATTGCTTCGTCGCTACGCTCCTCGCAATGACGAGCGGAGAGAGCCCCGGCCTCACGCCGGCTGCGGCGTCCTGATCTCGCGCGGCAGGATGATCGCGGCGGCGATTGCGAGCAGGCAGAGCGCGGCGAAGGCGTGCAGCATGGTGACGAAGCCGCCCTGCTCGTAGAGCCAGGCGACCAGGCCGACGGAGGCACCCGCGGCGGTGAAGCCGATGAAATAGCGCACCGCATAGGCGCGCGAGCGCCATTCCTCGCTGGTGTATTTGCCGACCATGGCATCGTTCACCGTGACCTGCCCGAACGCGCCCATGACGATGCCGATCGAGACCAGGATCAGCGGCAGATTGGACAGGCTCGCGGCGAGATACAGAAACGGCGCCAGCATGAAGGACAGCGGCAATGCCACCGTCTTCAGCGAATAGCGGTCGAGCAACCGGCCGATCGTGTACTGGGTCATCGCGCCGAACACGTAGACGCAGGCCGCGATGACGCCGAGCAGCGCCGGGCTTTTCGTCAGGTCGGCAAGCCGTTCCGCGAACAGTTTTGGCAGCGCGACGGTCACGGCATTGAAGGTCGTCGAGATCGCGATCACGACGATCAGCAGCGACAGGATCACGCGCCACATGTCTTTCTTGGCCACGCGCGCTTGAGCTGCCGCCTGCTTCGAGCCCTTGCGATCCTCATGCACGACCATCATCGCAAAGGCGATGCCGATCATGATGGTGACGACACCGGGCACGATGAAGGCAAAACGCCAGCCGAGATACTGGCCGATCACGCCGGTGACCAGCGCGGACGACGCGACGCCGAGATTGCCCCAGACGCCGTTGATCCCCATCTCGCGGCCGAGCCGGTCGGCATAGGACACGATCATCGCGGTGCCGACGGGGTGATAGATCGAGGCAAAAATGCCGATCGCGAACAGCGCCGCGCCAAGCTGAGCCGGGGTCTGCACGAAGCCGACCGAGATCATGGAAGCACCGATGCCGACGAAGAAGATCAGCATCATGTGGCGGCGGCTCCAGCGGTCCCCGAGCCAGCCGGTGAGCAGCGAGCCGGCGCCGAAGGCGACGAAGCCCGGCGTCGCATAGGGCAGAAGTTCCGAATAGGCCATGCCGAGCGCCGGCCCCATGATGATTACGGCGGCGGCGAAAATCAGCATCGCATAATGGTCGATGAAATGGCCTGCGTTGACGAAACTGATCACCCGGCTGGGGCTGTTCATTTCCCGAATCCTCTCCTGCTCCGAAATGAGTTATATGTCGGAGCCATGACGGGATGCTGCCAATGACTGTCTTGGAAACGCCAATCCTGCGGGAGGTCCGGAGCAACCATCGCTCGCCCGCGGGCGTGCACCTCGTCGCCCGCGACTATCCCAAGGGCATGCGGATCGATCTGCACATGCACCGCGAGGCGCAGCTGATCTATGCCGCCAAGGGCACGATGCAGGTGACGACGCCCGGGGGACGCTGGCTGGTGCCGCCGGACCGCGCCGTCTGGGTGCCGGCCGGGCTCGAACATGCCATCGACCTGCTCGCCGACATCGAGATGCGCACGCTGTATTTCGACCTGCCCTGGCTCAAGCGCGAGCAACGCTTTGAGGGGCTGACCAAGGAATTCGTGGTGCGGGTATCGCCGCTGCTCAATCAGGCGATCCTGGCGCTGTTCGACGCACGCAACACCGAGGAGCGCACCGAGTTGCTGGTCCGCCTGGTGATGCTGGAATTGCACCAGGCCGAGGATTCCGCGACCTTCGTGCCGCTGCCGCATGAGCCGCGCTGCCGGCGCGCCGCGATGATCGTGCTCGACGATCCCACCGGCCTGCACGACATCGACACGCTGGCGCGCGAAGTCGGAACCTCGGCGCGCACGCTGTCGCGGCTGTTCTCGACCGGGACGCAATTGAGCTTCAAGAGCTGGTGCCAGCGCGCAAGGGTTGCGGCAGCGATCCATCGGCTGTCGACCGACCCCAATGTGTCGGTGAAGCAGCTCGCCACCCAGCTCGGCTATGCCAGCGTGCCGGCGTTTTCGGCGGCATTCCGTCAGGTGACGGGGCGGACGCCGACGGAGTTTGCGGGGAAGTAGTCACGGGGTCGTCGCCCGGCTTGACCGGGCGACCCAGTATTCCAGAGAAGGCCGTGATTGAGCCGAGAGGCCGCGGCGTACTGGATGCCCCGGCCAAGCCGGGGCATGACAGGCCGTAGGGTGGGCAAAGCGAAGCGTGCCCACCAAGTCTTACGCAACTGCCGAGAGACATGGTGGGCACGGCGCAAATGTGCCTTTGCCCACCCTACGGCAGCGATTGAACCGATAGGTCCCGGCGTACTGGATGCCCCGGTCGAGCCGGGGCATGACAGCGGTTGTGGAGCGCAACGACCTTCGTATGACATGACAGCTTTCCTGGTGGCGCATGGCACCACGAAAGATACAAAATTCCCTGCTTGATTGTGATCGGCTTCCGCCTAAATCCCGTGTAAGCTTCCGCAGCGCACAAACCGGAATCGAAACGACCAGATGGCCAACGCCTTCTTCTCAGACCTGCTCGCCACCATCTCCGATCGCGGCCGCACGCTGCTGCGCCGCGGGGATTCCGCCGACGCCAAGCACGATGCCGAAGGCCTGATCGAGCTCTGCGGTGCGCTGCTGTCCGGTCGTGGCGAAGCTTCGGGCACTGCCATGGCGCGTGAGGTGCTTGACATCTACCAGGAGTTGGATGCGGCAGGACGCCGCGCCTTCTTCGAAGCCCTGGTGCGCGATTTCGGCCCTGATCGCGAACGCCTGTCCAAGGCGATCGAAAAATGGCGCGCCAGTCCCAGTGACGAAGACGCAAGCTCGCTGCATTTCGCCTCCGAGCCGCGCCGGCAGGAGCTGATCCGCCGCCTCAACCGCGCGCCGGGCGGCACCGGCGATCTCGTCAACATGCGCGCCGATCTGCTCGGCATGATGAACGGTCACACCGATCTCGCCGCGCTCGATCGCGACGTCTCGCACCTTCTCTCGTCGTGGTTCAACAGGGGGTTTCTCGTGCTGCGCCGGATTGACTGGTCGACCCCGGCCAACATCCTCGAAAAGATCATCCGTTACGAAGCCGTGCACGAGATCAGCGACTGGGACGACCTGCGCCGCCGCATCGATCCGGTCGACCGGCGCTGCTACGCCTTCTTCCATCCCGCCATGGTCGACGAGCCCCTGATCTTCGTCGAGGTCGCACTGACCGAGACGATCCCCGGTGCGATCGCGCCGCTGCTGGCGGTCGACCGCCAGCATCTGCCGATCGAGCGTGCGCGCACCGCGGTGTTCTATTCGATCTCCAACACCCAGCGCGGGCTTGGCGGCATCTCCTTCGGCAGCTTCCTGATCAAACAGGTGGTCGAAGAGCTGCGCCGCGAGACGCCAAAACTCGACACCTTCGTGACGCTGTCGCCGGTGCCGGGCTTCATGCAATGGGTGAAGCAGGACAGGGACCTGCCGCTCTCGGACGAGGACCGCGAGGTGCTGAAGCGCCTCGACGATCCCAAATGGTTCGAGAACCCCGAGACGACGACGCTGCTCCGCACCGTGATCGAGCCGCTCGCGGCCTATTACTTCCTGAAGGCGCGCACGCCGAAGGGCAAGCTGATCGATTCCGTCGCCCGCTTCCATCTCGGCAACGGCGCACGGCTCGAGCGCATCAACTGGCTCGGCGACCTCTCGCCGAAAGGCGCACGCGAGTCCGCCGGCGTGATGGTCAACTACCTCTACCGCCTCGACGACATCGAGAAGAACCACGAAGCCTACGCCAACGACGGTGAGGTCGTGGCGTCGAGCGCGGTGAAGAAGCTGCTGAAGGGCGAGGGGCGCAGGCTGCTGGATATGCGGCTGTCGTAGGGGCAGCCCTGCTCGCGCCCCATCGTCATTGCGAGGAGCTCTTGCGACGAAGCAATCCAGATTGTCTCCGCGGAGAGAGACTGGATTGCTTCGCTGCGCTCGCAATGACGGAGGATGTGGTGGCACCCAGGGCGCTTCTGGCGCCAGCGTCGGCTACTAGACACGCGGCTGTCCTAAGCGCTAGACGTTTCATCAGTTCCTGCACCAAAGACGGGACACCATGAAACGACGCGACTTTCTCGGCCTGACCGCAGCGGCGGCAACCAGCCTCTCGCTTTCGCCCGCACGGAGTTTCGCGGAGGGATCTGGCTCCGGGCCAGAAATGACGGCGCTGTGCGACTACATGAGCGCTGCGAAAACCCGCGCGCTGCCACCCGAAGTCGTCGAACAAGCAAAGCACCACATCCTCGATACGCTGGCGTCGATGGTATCAGGATCGGAGCTGCCGCCCGGTCAGGCGGCGCAGCGCTACATTCGCGCCAATGCTGCGCAGGGGACATCGACCATTGCCGGCACATCGCTCACCGCGTCGCCAGTCGAGGCCGCGCTTGCCAACGGCGTCATGGCGCATGCCGACGAGACCGACGATTCGCACAGCCCGTCGCGCTCGCATCCCGGCTCTTCGACTGTTCCCGCGGCACTTGCGCTCGGCGAACACCTCGGAATCGACGGCGCCCATTTTCTGCGTGCGGTGACGCTGGGCTACGACGTCGGCACGCGCGTGGTGATGGCAATGGGCGGGGCCGATTTCAGCTATGAGAGCGTGCTGAGCACGCACAGCATTGCCGGCACGTTCTGCGCCTCGGCTGCTGCCGCCTGTGTCGCCGGCTTCGATGCGCGCCGGATGCGCTGGGTGCTCGACTATGCCGCGCAGCAATCCTCCGGCTTCATCGTGTGGCGGCGCGACGTCGACCATATCGAGAAAGGGTTTGTGTTCGCCGGCATGCCGGCCCGCAACGGCGTGACGTCAGCACTGCTGGTGCGTTCGGACTGGAACGGCGTCGACGACGTGTTCTCAGGGCCAGACAATTACTTCCTGGCCTATGCGCCGAAGGCTGCGACCGGCAAACTCGTGGAGAAGCTTGGCGAGCGTTACGAGATCGCAGGCACCGACATCAAGAAATGGACGGTGGGTTCACCGATCCAGGGACCGCTCGATGCGGTCTACGCCATCCGCAGCAAGCAGGCGTTCGAGGCCGATCAGGTCAAGCGCGTGACCGTGCGCCTCGCGCCGTCCGTCGCCGAGGTCGTGGACAACCGCGACATCCCCGACATCTGTCTCCAGCACATGGTCGCCGTGATGCTGCTCGACAAGACCGCCTCCTTCCACGCCGCCCACGACAAGCCGCGCATGCAGGACGCGGCGGTTTTGAAGGAGCGCGCCAAAGTGAATTTGGTGCGCGACGAGGAGCTGGCCAAACTATTGCCGGTGCGCGTCGCCGTCGTCGAGATCGAGCTCACTGATGGAAGCCGCCTCTCCGAGCGCGTCACCGCCGTGCGCGGCACGCCGCGCAACCCGATGACGCGCGACGAGGTCATCGACAAGGCACGCGATCTGATTGCCCCAGTGGTCGGCGGCGAGAAGGCCGAGCGGTTGATCAAGTCGGTGTATGAGATTGAGGCTGTGACCGACATCCGCAGCTTGCGGCCGCTGCTGCAACGCGTGTGAGGAGCGAAATTTCGTAAGGGATGGCAGACTTTCGCCACATCGTCATTGCGAGGAGCTCTTGCGAAGAAACAATCCAGACTGCCTCCACAGAGAGATTCTGGATTGCTTCGCTGCGCTCGCAATGACGGAGCGTGTGGCAGGCATCTCGCCCCGCGCCACGCGTCGTCGAGCTACAATTGGAATTCTTCCATGACATCCGATGGTGCCGCATCTCCTCGGGCAATAAGCCCCTCGGACCGGATCGACGCCATCGACGTGCTGCGGGGCATTGCCCTGTTCGGCGTCATGGCCATCAACGTGGTCATGGAATTTCGCATTTCGATCTTCGAGCAGTTTCTTGGTGCCAGGACGCTTGCTTCGCCGGTTGATCGCGCTGTCGAAACGATCCTGACGCAGGCCGTGGAGCTCAAGGCGTTTGCGCTGTTCTCGCTGCTGTTCGGCGCAGGCCTTGCCATTCAATTCGACCGGCTCGCGAACAGCGAGCGCCGCACTTTCCTGCTCCTGCGGCGGCTCGCTGTGCTGCTGGTGTTCGGCGTCATTCATTTGTGCCTGATCTGGAACGGCGATATCCTCACCGAATATGCACTGGCGGGATTCATCGTGCTGCCGTTCCTGTTTGGCCCGCGCTGGTTGCTGACGCTCGCCGCGCTGGCGTCTCTCGCGCTGTATCTGGCCATGCAGGCCTTTCCGCCCGCGGGGTTGTTTCCCGGCAGGACCGCGATCTGGCGGGACGTCATGGATGCAAATCGCATCTATGCGACGGGCGGCTTCCTCGACGTGCTGGCGTTTCGTCTCCGCGAAATTCCTCTCATCGCGTCCCTGCACGCGTTCGTCTTCTTGCGCACGATCGGGCTGTTTCTCGTCGGAGCGCTGGCCTGGCGGAGCGGCATTCTGCAAAATGCCCGCGGCCTGCTCGTCATCGCGCTTCCGGCTATCTGTCTCGGCGCGGCCTTGCTTTACGTCGGCATCGAGCCGCTCGGCAACATCCTGCTGGCGCTGGGCTATGGTGCCGCCATCCTCTTCATCGCCAGTTTCGGACGCGGCAAGAGGCTGCTCGGCTGGGCCGCGCCGCTCGGCCGGATGGCATTCACCAACTACATCGCACAATCGCTCATCTTCGGCTGGATCTTCTACGGCTACGGCCTTGGCCTGTTCGGACGGCTCGGCATCACCCAGGCCCTCGCTATCGGCATCGCCGTCTACGTCGGACAGGTGCTGTTCAGCGCATGGTGGCTGCGCCACTACCGACACGGCCCGATCGAATGGCTGTGGCGCACGCTGATGTATGGTGCACTGCAGCCGATGTTGTTGTCACGGGTGGAGGGCGTGCAGTGACCAAGGTCCCTCCGCCGTCATTGCGAGGAGCACTTGCGACGAAGCAATCCGGATTGCCTCCGCGGAAAGATTCTGGATTGCTTCACTACGCTCGCAATGACGGGATGAGTGGCGCCCTCTCGCCTACTACCGCCACTCCCCCTGTAGTCAGATCAGCGTCTCGTAGAGATCCGTCCAGTCCGGATTGGCGCTCTCGATCAGCGCAAGCTTCTTCGCTCTGCTGCCACCCTTGATCTGCTTCTCACGTACAATCGCATCGGTCATTGTCGCGTGCAGTTCGTACCAGACGAGAAGCTTGCAGCCGTATTTCGACGAGAAGCCCTTCACCAGGCCCTCATGATGCTCGAACGCGCGGCGCGGCGGATTCGAGGTGACGCCGACGTAGATCGTCCCATTGCGACGATTGGCGAACATGTACACGCAGGGCTGCTTCATGATTATTCTCGATCAACGAGAGCGTTCACGATATCACAACCAAGAGATGATCGCGAGCAGCATTTGCAATAGGCGTGACAAAACGCAGCTCTCTCCGCCGTCATTGCGAGGAGCGCAGCGACGAAGCAATCCAGACTGCCTCTGCGAAAAGACTCTGGATTGCTTCGCTGCGCTCGCAATGACGGAGAGTGTCGGCGCGGCCGTCGAGCCCAATCCTACTCCGCCAGCGCCTTCATTTCCTTGTAGAGATCCGACTTGCCTTCGAAGCCGATGCCCGGCAGGTCGGGCATGGTGATGTGGCCGTTCTCGACGCGCACGCCATCCGGGAAGCCGCCGTAGGGCTGGAACAGGTCGGGATAGCTCTCGTTGCCGCCGAGGCCGAGGCCGGCTGCGATGTTGAGGGACATCTGGTGGCCGCCGTGGGGGATGCAGCGGCTCGGCGACCAGCCGTAGGTTTTCAGGACCTCCAGCGTGCGCTGGTATTCGCAGAGGCCGTAGGATAGCGCGCAGTCGAATTGCAGCCAGTCGCGGTCGGGACGCATGCCGCCGTAGCGGATGAGGTTGCGCGCGTCCTGGTGGCTGAACAGGTTTTCGCCCGTGGCCATCGGGCCCGGATAGAATTCGGCGAGCGCGGCCTGCAGCGCGTAGTCGAGGGGATCGCCGACCTCCTCGTACCAGAACAGCGGATAGTCCCGCAGCATCTTGGCGTAGGCGATGCCGGTCTCGAGATCGAAGCGGCCGTTGGCATCGACCGCGAGCTGCGCGTCCTTGCCGATCTCCTTCAGCACCGCCTCGATGCGGGTGCGGTCGTCTTCGATCGACGCGCCGCCGATCTTCATCTTCACGACGTTGTAACCGCGATCGAGATAGCCGCGCATCTCGCCGCGCAGCATCGAGAGATCCTTGCCGGGATAGTAGTAGCCGCCGGCGGCGTAGACGAACACGCGCGGATTGGCTTTGACGCCGTGCCGCTCGGCGAGCAGCCGGAACAGCGGCTTGCCTGCGATCTTCGCCACCGCGTCCCACACCGCCATGTCGATGGTGCCGACCGCGACCGAGCGCTCGCCATGGCCGCCCGGCTTCTCGTTGGTCATCATCGCGCCCCAGACCTTGTCGGGGTCGAGATTGTCACCGGCCGCATTCAGCAGCGACTTCGGATCGGCCTCCAGGATGCGCGAGGCAAAGCGCTCGCGGATCAGGCCGCCCTGCCCGTAGCGACCGTTGGAATTGAAGCCGTAGCCGACGACGCGCTTGCCGTCGCGGACGACGTCAGTGACGACGGCGACGAGGCTCGTCGTCATCTTGGTGAAGTCGATATAGGCGTTGCGGATCGGCGAAGAGATCGGCTTCGTGATCTCGCGGACGTCGACGATGCGGACGGACATGGGATTGGCTTTCGCTAACGGTGAGAAACGTTCGTCATTGCGAGCGGATCGAAGCAATCCAGACTGTCACCGCGGAAAGACCCTGGATTGCTTCGTCGCTGCGCTCCTCGCAATGACGAGGACAGAGTATACGCGCGCTTACTTCTTATCCCTGAAATACGGCTCGACCGGACCATGCACCTTGATCGTCAGCGGATTGCCGTGGCGGTCCTTGGCGTTGCCGGCGGTGACGCGGACCCAGCCTTCGCTGATGCAATACTCCTCGACATTGGTCTTCTCGACACCCTTGAAGCGGATGCCGACGTCGCGCGAGAGAATATCCGCGTTGTAATAGGGGCTGTTCGGGTCGACCGACAGGCGGTCCGGAAATTCGTCGCTCATGATTGTCTCGCTCATAACAGGGTCTCGATTTGATTCCGCAGTCCTTCCGGCCGTGCGGTCGGCGCGTAGCGCGCGATCACCTTGCCGGCACGGTCCGCGAGGAACTTGGTGAAATTCCATTTGATGGAGGCGCCCAGCAGGCCGGATTGCTGGCGTTTCAGGTAGTCATACAGAGGGTGCGCATGGGCGCCGTTGACGTCGATTTTCTCGAACAGGGGAAAGGTGACGTCGTAGTTGGTGGAGCAGAAGGCTTGGATCTCGCTCGCCGGCCCCGGCTCCTGCGCGCCGAACTGGTTGCAGGGAAAGCCGAGCACCGAGAAGCCGCGCGGCGAGAGGTCGCGATAGAGATCCTCGAGCCCGCGATATTGCGGCGTGAAGCCGCATTTGCTCGCGGTGTTGACGATCAGCAGCACCTGCCCCTCGAAACGGCGCATGGGCACCTCCTCGCCGAGAAGCGAGTTGGCCTTGAAGTCGTAGATCACAGACATCACTAACCCACGGGATCGATCGGCGACGGCGGCACGCCGCCCGCCTCGATCGCTTCGCCTGCGAGCAGACACAGATCCTCGCGATAGCGGCCGGACACGATGTGCACGCCGACAGGCGCCTTGCCGACCAGACCGGTGGAGACCACCAGGCCCGGCAGTCCCATGAACGGGGTCGCGATTTGCGGCATCTGCGCCTCCCAGACACGCTCGAAGGACTCACTGTCCTTGCGGTCGAGATGATCCGGGAACGGCAACTCGCCGGACACCGGCGTGAGCACGACGGCATATTTCTCGAAGAACAGCATCCAGTCGCGGGTCAGTGCGGCGCGGCGCGTGAGCGCCTTGGCGTAGTCCGCCTGGTCCATCGGCGTGACCTTGGCGCGATTGCCGCGCAGGCAGGCCAGCGCACCGGGATCGCCTTCGCGCTCAGCCATCTCCAGCTGCGCCTCATAGCCGTCGCCAAGCCAGAGTTTCCTCTGCCACGCGACCGCCTCGCGCATCGGCGGCGTGTTCTCGATGACCTCGACAGTCCAGCCGGCGCGCTCCAGCCGCTTGCCGGCGTCAGTCACGGCCGCCTTCACCTCCGGTTTGGTCGCAAGCCCGTCCGGATTGAGGCAGAGCGCGGCGCGCTTCGGCCGCGCGGGGCCCTCCAGCGGCGCCGGCACGAACCAGGGGTCGCGGATGTCGCGGGCCGACATGGCTTCGAGCGAGATCCTGAGATCGTTGACCGTGCGCGCCAGCGGGCCCGAGACGGCCATGATCTGCGGCCCGATCGGACGCTCCGGCAGCGCCGGGTTGAAGGCGGGGATGCGGCCGAGCGTCGGGCGCAGGCCGTGCACGCCGCAGGCATAGGCGGGATAGCGGATCGAGCCGGCGATGTCGGTGCCGTGGGCGATATGGCCGATGCCGGCCGCGACCGCCGAGCCGGCGCCGCCGGACGAGCCGCCCGGGGTCAGCGAGGCATCGCGGGGGTTCTTGGTGTCGCCATGGACCAGATTGGTGGTGAACCAGCGATAGGAGAAGGCCGGGCAATTGGTGCGGCCAAGCAGAATGGCGCCCGCTTTGCGGAAATTGGCGACCACCGGATTATCCTCGTGCGCGATCAGGTCGCGCTGGAGTTTCAGGCCGTTGGTGGTGGCAAAGCCTTCCTGGTCGACATTGGCCTTGATGGTGACGGGCACGCCGGCGAGCACACCGGGGTCTTCTCCCCGGGCGATGGCGGCATCGACGGCGTCAGCCTGCTTGAGCACGTCCTCCGGCCGGTGGTCGATCACCGCGTTGAGCTGGGGATTGACGGCGTCCAGGCGGGCGAGGCCGGCCTTGGCGGCCTCCCGGGCGGACACCTTTTTGGCCTTGACGAGGGTGGCGAGGTCGGCGGCCGACAGGCGCCAGAGATCTTGCATGGCTTGCTCCGTTTAATCGGCGTCTTTTAGCGCCGGGAACGCGGCAAAGCCATGCGGATTTCGCGGGGAGGAAGAGCGGGTTTGGCGCCGGGTGGCGCCTCATTCTCCGTCATTGCGAGCGCAGCGAAGCAATCCAGAATCCCTCCGCGGAGACAGTCTGGATTGCTTCGTCGCAAGGGCTCCTCGCAATGACCGGGGAGAGCTGGGGCCTCAATGCCTGGTCGCGGACTGATCCGGGATGTCCAGCAGGGCCTCGGTGAAGGGGAATTCGAGCACGATCTCCCCGTCGTCGTCGGTCACCTCGATGACGGCCTCCATGAGCGCCGGCTGGGCGCCCTCCGACTTCACCACCTCCAGGATCATCTGGCGGGCGACCTCCCAGGCGCGATCGGGGTTACGCAGGTCCTCTCCGTCGGGATCCACGATCAATTCGTCGCCGATGCGGGTGTTGAAGAAGTATCTGGGCATCACGAGGGTCCAAATTGGGAGGCCTGTACCGGATTGAAAGCTGCACTGCACTCACAACTGCTTTATCAGGACAGGGTTCGCGACCGAATGCGCCACGCGCAAGGCAGCATCACGGGAAGTGATGTTCCACCATCATTTTCGCGGCGCAACATGGCTTTCTCGGGAAGATTTCACTAGCGAAGTTTTCCGCTCGCATTACTTTAACCGTTGGGCGGATACGTCCGAATTCGTGAAAATGGAGAGCCAAAATGGCTTGGAAAGCCCCGAAGATCGTCGAAGTGCCCTGTGGCATGGAAATCAACATGTATGTGAGCGCCACCCGCAAGTAAGCGGTTGGTGGTTTCTGCGCAGGTGGATCTTTCGGTCACGATCGGTTTCCGGAAGACACGAACTTTGTCGGCGTCCGTGTCGGCCTGAGATCCACCTCGCGACGTTCCCTCCAGGAGACGTATTATGCTTCGCGTCGTCGTCCTGGGCGCCGGGGCCGGCGGCGGAGTCCCGCAATGGAATTGCGGGTGCGAGGGCTGCCGGGCGGCCCGTGAAAATGGCCATGAGCTTCAGAGAACCCAGGCCTCGGTCGCGTTCAGCGGCGACGGCGAGCACTGGTTCCTGATCAACGCCTCCCCCGATCTTCGCCAGCAATTGAACGCCACGCCGCAGCTGCATCCCAAGGCCGGCGCGCTGCGCCATACGCCTGTTGCAGGCGTGATCCTGACCAACAGCGAGGTGGATGCGGTCGCGGGCCTGCTGTCGATGCGCGAGGGCTCGCCCTTCACGGTCTATGCGCATCAGAAGGTGCTGGCCATCCTGAAGAGCAACAGCATCTTCAACGTGCTGAACGAGAAGAACGTACAGCGCCAGCCGATTTCCATCCACGAGCCGTTCGAGCCGCGGCTGCCCGATGGCACGCGCTCAGGGATAGAGGTGCTGCCCTTCGCCGTGCCCGGCAAGTCGGCCTGGTATCTGGAAGGCAAGGCGCATCCCGGCGGCGAGACCGGCGACGGCGATACGCTGGGGCTCAAGATCACGGACAAATCAACCGGCAAGTGCTTCTACTTCATCGCCGCCTGCGCCGAGGTGACCGACGCGCTCAAGGCCGAGATCGACGGCGCCGCACTGGTGTTCTTTGACGGCACGGTCTGGCAGGATGACGAGATGATCAAGGCCGGGCTCGGCCACAAGACCGGCAAGAGCATGGGCCATGTCGCGATGTCCGGTCACGATGGCGCGATCGCGCGCCTCGCCGACCTCACTCTCGACAGGAAGATCTTTCTGCATATCAATAACTCGAATCCGGCGCTGCTGCCCGATACGCCGGAGCGTAAAGCGCTCGAGGCCGCGGGCTGGCGGATACCCGCCGACGGAACGGAGATCGTGCTGTGAATGCCGCGTCACTGACTGGAATGACCGCGCTCTCTGTTGGCAAGGACATCAGGCTCAACTCGGCCGAGGAGCTTGAGGCGACGCTGCGCCATATCGGCGCGACGCGCTATCACAGTCTGCATCCGTTCCATAAGCTGCTGCACGGCGGCAAGCTCAACAAGGGCCAGGTGCAGGCCTGGGCGCTCAACCGCTACTATTACCAGAGCACGATCCCGATCAAGGACGCCGTCGTGATCTCGCGCTTCCGCGACCGCGCCACGCGGCTGGAATGGCGCCACCGCATCGAGGACCATGACGGCGACGTCGGCTCCGAGGGCGGCATCGAGCGCTGGCTGAAGCTGACCGAAGGCCTCGGCCTCGACACGGCCTATGTGGAATCGACCGAAGGCATCCTGCCGGCGACGCGCTTCGCGGTCGAAGCCTATGTCCATTACTGCCGCGAGAAGAGCCCGCTGGAGGCGATCGCCTCTTCGCTCACCGAATTGTTCGCGCCGAACCTGCACGAGGAGCGCATCTCTGGCATGCTGGAGCACTACGACTTCGTCAATCCTGATATCATGAGCTACTTCAAGCGGCGGCTGGCGCAGGCGCCGCGCGATGCCGGCTTCGCGCTCGACTACGTCAAGGCGCATGCCACGACGCCGGAGCAGCGCGCCTCCGTCTGCAACGCGCTGATCTTCAAGACCAACGTGCTGTGGGTGCAGCTCGACGCACTCCAGCACGCCTATGTCGAGGGCCACATTCCGCCGGGCGCGTTCGTGCCCAAAGCGAGCTGAGGGACAATCGCAATGGCCGGGCCGCGGAACATCAGCGTCAGCGAGGCAAGCCGCCCGGTGCTGCCGCGGCATGCCAAGCTGAAATATGACGAGACGCGCAAGGTCTGGGTGATCCTGGCGCCGGAACGGGTGCTGGCGCCCGACGAGATCGCGGTCGAGGTCTTGCAGCTCTGCGATGGCGAGCGCAATGTCGGCAACGTCGCCGACCAGCTGGCCGCGAAATACGCCGCGCCGCGCGAAGCGATCCTGGCCGACGTCATCGTCATGCTCCAGGATCTCGCCGACAAGGGCTTCCTCACCGAGGCCCGGGAGAAGACGTCATGAGCGACCTGCTCGGCAATCTTCCGCCCGACATCAGCGACAGCCTCGCGGTGCTGGAGAAGCAACGCTCGACAGCGGAGACGTTCGGCATTCCGCTCGCCGTATTGCTCGAGATCACCCATCGCTGCCCGCTGCAATGCCCCTATTGCTCCAATCCCGTCGAGCTCGACCGCTCCGGCAAGGAGCTGACCACCGAGGAGTGGAAGAAGGTCTTGAGCGAGCTCGCCGAGATCGGCGTGCTCCAGGTGCATTTCTCCGGAGGCGAGCCGACGGCGCGGAAAGACCTCGTCGAGCTGGTCAAGCATGCCAGCGACGTCGGGCTCTACACCAATCTGATCACCTCGGCCGTGCTGCTAACGCGCGAGCGGCTGAGCGAGTTGGCGGATGCCGGGCTCTGTCACGTGCAGATCAGTTTCCAGGGCGTTGAAGAAGGTCTCGCCGACCGCGTCGCCGGCTACAAGAACGGGCATCGCAAGAAGCTCGAAGTGGCGAAATGGACGCGCGAGCTCGATCTGCCGCTCACCGTGAACGCGGTGATGCACCGGCAGAACCTGCACCAGCTCCCCGACATCATCCAGATGTCGATCGATCTCGATGCCGACCGGCTCGAGGTCGCCAATGTCCAGTATTACGGCTGGGCGCTGAAGAACCGCGCCGCGCTGATGCCGACCGTGGCGCAGCTCGACGAGTGCACCCGCCTCGTCGAGGAGGCGCGCGAGCGGCTGAAGGGCACACTCGCCATCGACTACGTCGTTCCCGATTATTACGCGCTGCGGCCGAAGAAATGCATGGGCGGCTGGGGCCGGCAGTTCTTCAACATCTCGCCGGCCGGCAAGGTGCTGCCCTGCCACGCCGCCGAGAGCATCACCGGGCTCGAGTTCGAATCCGTGCGCTCCAATCATTCGATCGCCTGGATCTGGCAGAACTCGGACGCCTTCAACCGCTATCGCGGCACCGGTTGGATGAAGGAGCCGTGCAAGACCTGCGAATTCCGCGAGATCGATTTCGGCGGCTGCCGCTGCCAGGCCTTTGCGTTGACGGGCGACGCCGCCAACACCGATCCCGCCTGCGCGCTGTCGCCGCTGCACGAGACCATCTTCAAGCAGGCCGAGCGCGAGGCCGAGGGCGAGACCAACCGCTTCCTCTATCGCAATTTTGCCGGCGGCACTCTGGAATCCGGGAATGATGCCTGACGCCGACGCGGCCGCAGCGGCCAAACGAGCCGATCCCTTTGCGCCGCTGACCTCCGACATGCTCGACGTCGGCGACGGCCACGAGCTCTATGTCGAGAGCGTCGGCCGTGCTGACGGCGTCCCGGCCATCTATCTGCATGGCGGGCCCGGCAGCGGCTGCCAACCCGACCATCGCAAGCTGTTCGATCCCGAACGCTTCTGCGCGGTGCTGTTCGACCAGCGCGGCTGCGGTCGCAGCCGGCCCAAGGGATCGCGCGAGCACAACACGACGGCGCATCTGATCGCGGACATGGAGAAGATCCGCGAGAAATTCGGCTTCGACCGCTGGATGGTGGTCGGCGGCTCCTGGGGCGCGACGCTGGCATTGGCTTATGCGCAGGCCCATCCCGAGCGCGTCTCCGGCATTGCGCTGCGCGCAACCTTCCTGGGCACCCGTGCCGAGGTCGAAACCGCCTTCACATCGCGCCTGTCACAATTCTATCCGGCGCTCTACGAGGATTTTCTCAGCGTGCTGCCGGTCGATGAGCGCGCACACCCGGTGGACGCCTATTGGCGCCGCATCCTCGATACCGATCCGGCCGTGCATGGTCCCGCCGCGCGGGCCTGGCACGACACCGAGCGCGTCCTGTCTGAGCACAAGGCGGCCAAGACGCGGCTGGACCTCGCATCGCTGAACGTGTGGCGCACGCTGCCTGCGACGCCATTCATGGAGGCGCATTATTTCGTCCACGACAGCTTCATGACGGACGACCAGCTGCTGCGGAACGCCGGCAAGCTCGCTGGCATTCCCGGCATCATCGTGCAGGGCCGCTACGATCTGTTGTGCCCTCCTGATACATCCGAGCGGCTTGCGAAAGTTTGGCCGGGTTCCGAGATTCGGATCGTGGAAGAAGCCGGACATTCGCTCTATGATGCCGGCGTGCGGGACGCGGTCATGAAGTCGATCGCCGATCTCGCGTCGAAAGCCGCGCGCTAGATCGATCTCCTCATCCTGAGGAGCGCTCCAAAAGGAGCGCGTCTCGAAGGATAAGGCCCGGATCTAGCAGTGGGGCCTTCATGGTTCGCGACGCCACTTCGTGGCTCCTCGCCATGAGGGTCTGAATGGGAAGGACAAGAACAATGCCGCTCGCCGGGCAAGGCATGCTGCTGACGTCGATGAACATCGACGTTCCAGATGAGGCCGATTTCAACCGCTGGTACGATCGCGAGCATCTGGAAGAGCGCGTCGCGATCGAGGGTTTCCTGGAGGCGCGGCGCTATGTCGCGCATGCCGCCAACCCCAAATATCTCTCGCTGTACTCGACCGCGACGCTCGACGTGCTCGACAGTCCCGCCTACCGGGCCCGCCTCGCCAACCAGACCGAATGGTCGCGGCGGACCATGACGCATTTCAAGAACATGCTGCGCGTGGTCGCGCGCATCACCATCAGCAAGGGCACCGGTCGCGGCGCAGCACTCGGGCTGGTGCGGCTGCGGCCGAGCGCCGACAATGCCGGGACATGGCGTGATGCACTGCACGAAAAGCTGACGCCCGGGGAGCGCGAGGGCATCATCTCGATGCATCTGCTCGAAAGCGAGCCGGAATTGTCGGGCGCGACGGCCGACATTCCAGCGGTGCGCAATGAGGGCGCGCGCGACTGGTTCGTGCTGATCGACGGCACGCATGTCGGCGCGGTCTCCGCCGTCATTGCCGAACGGTTCACCGGCCCCGCCGCATTGCCCTTCCCGCTTCCCGTCTCCGTCGGCACTTACAGCCTGATGTGGGATCTCGCGAAGAGCGATATCGCGCCCGGCTAGTGGCCATCCGCAACGCAACATATTGCACCGCACGCATCTTGCGCGCGGCCGTTAATGCTGAGCGCGCGCAGCACCTATGAAAGCAGGTGATCGCGTAAATTTGCCGTTGTACTTCGGAACGGTTCTAATAAGCTAACCCAATGACGTCATTCATAAACCAGATCGACGCGCATTAGCGTTCGCCAAGCTCAAGAAAAGGCCGCCGGGTCTTTGGGCCTGTGCGGACAGGGTAGGAATGAAACCGACCGACATCGCGGCCCCCGACTACTTTCACAAAGTGGTCGATTGCCAGTGGGCCTGTCCTGCACACACCCCGGTTCCCGAATACATCCGACTGATCGCACAAGGCCGCTACAGCGACGCCTACATGATCAATTGGAAATCGAACGTGTTCCCAGGAATTCTGGGACGCACCTGCGATCGTCCATGCGAGCCGGCGTGCCGTCGCGGACGCGTCGAGGAAACGCCGGTGGCGATCTGCCGCCTCAAGCGCGTCGCCGCCGACTTCAAGGACGACATCAGGCAGCGCCTGCCGCGCCCCGCGCCGAAGAACGGCAAGCGCGTTGCGTTCGTCGGCGGTGGCCCCGCCTCGCTGACGGTGGCGCGCGATCTTGCTCCGCTCGGCTATCACTGCACCGTGTTCGACGGCGATCCCGAAGCCGGCGGTATGATGCGCACGCAGATCCCGAAATTCCGCCTGCCCAATTCGGTCATCGACGAGGAGACCGGCTACATCCTGGGTCTCGGCGTCGAGTTCAAAGGCGGTCATCGCATCGAGAGCATGAAGGCGCTGCTCGCGGAGAAATATGACGCGATCTTCGTCGGCTCCGGCGCACCGCGCGGACGCGAGCTCGATGTTCCCGGCCGGAAAGAAGCTGCCGCCAACATCCATATCGGCATCGACTGGCTGTCCTCGGTGTCGTTCGGCCACATCGACAAGATCGGCAAGCGCGTGATCGTGCTCGGCGGCGGCAACACCGCGATGGATTGCTGCCGCACCGCGCGCCGCCTCGGCGGCGCAGACGTGAAAGTCATTGTGCGCTCCGGCTTCGAGGAGATGAAGGCCTCGCCCTGGGAGAAGGAAGACGCGATCCACGAGGACATCCCGATCCTCAACTACATGGTGCCGGTGGCATTCAAGCATGTCGCCGGCAAGCTCATCGGCGTCACCTTCCAGCACGTCAAAGCCGAATATGACGCCAAAGGCCGCCGCAATCTGGTGCCTTCGGGCGACCCCGATCAGACCATTCCCTGCGACGACGTGCTGGTCGCGGTCGGCCAGGAAAACGCCTTTCCCTGGATCGAGCAGGATTGCGGCATCGAGTTCGACAAATGGCACATGCCCAAGGTCGATCCGAAGACCTTCGTCTCGACCAATCCGAAAGTGTTCTTCGGTGGTGACGCCGCGTTCGGCCCGAAGAACATCATCTGGGCCGTGGCGCAGGGCCACGACGCCGCGCTGTCGATCCACAAGATGCTCTCGGGCGATGACATCACCGAACGGCCGCTGCCGGAGGTGCAAATCTCCTCGCAGAAGATGGGCATCCACGAATGGAGCTATGACAACGACATCTCCAACGACAAGCGCTTCAAGGTTCCGCATCGCGACAAGGTGATTGCGCTGAAGGACATCCGAACCGAGGTCGAGCTCGGCTACGACGTCAAGCTGGCGCTGGGCGAAGCCGAGCGCTGCCTGAACTGCGACGTCCAGACCGTGTTCTCGACCTCGCTCTGCATCGAGTGCGACGCCTGCGTCGACATCTGCCCGATGGACTGCATCACCTTCACTGATAATGGCGAGGAAAGCGACCTACGCCAGCGCCTGAAGGCGCCCTCGCCGCATCCGGACCAGGACCTCTACGTGTCCTCTGATCTCAAGACCGGGCGCGTGATGGTTAAGGACGAGGACGTCTGCCTGCATTGCGGGCTGTGCGCCGAGCGTTGTCCCACCGGAGCCTGGGACATGCAGAAATATTTCATCGAGATGACTTACGCAGGTTCGACATGTCCGACAAAAAGCCGCTCAGCAGCGTAAACGACTTCGTCGTCCGCTTCGCCAACGTCAACGGCTCGGGCTCGGCCAGCGCCAACGAGATGTTCGCGCGCGCGATCCTGCGTCACGGCGTTCCGGTCTCCCCCCGCAACATCTTCCCCTCCAACATCCAGGGCCTGCCGACCTGGTACGAGGTGCGGGTGACGGAAGACGGCCATCTCGGCGCCCGTGGCGGCGTCGACATGATGGTGGCGATGAACCCGCAGACCTGGGACAAGGACATCGCCGGCATCGAGCCCGGCGGCTATCTGTTCTACGATTCCACCAAGCCGATGCCGTCGACCAAATTCCGCGACGACATCACCGTGATCGGCGTGCCGCTCACCGCGATCACCAACTCGACCTACACCGATCCGCGCCAGCGCCAGCTGTTCAAGAACATCATCTATCTGGGCAGCCTCTCGGCGCTGCTCGACATGGACCCGAAGCTGATCGAGCAGCTGATCGGCGAGCAGTACAAGGGCAAGGAGAAGCTGCTCTCCTCCAACGTCCATGCGCTGCATCTCGGCCGCGACTGGGCGCTGCAGAATTTGAAATGCCCGATCGGGCTGCGGGTGAAGAAAACCGACAAGGTCGGCGACCGCATCTTCATCGAAGGCAACAGCGCCGCCGCGCTCGGCGCGGTCTATGGCGGCGCCACCGTGTGCGCCTGGTATCCGATCACGCCGTCCTCGTCGGTGGCGGAGGCCTTCACCGCCCACTGCAAGAAGTACCGGCATGATCCTGAGACCGGCAAGGCGAAATACGCCATCGTGCAGGGCGAGGACGAGCTGGCTTCAATCGGTATCGTCATTGGCGCCTCCTGGAACGGCGCCCGTGCCTTCACCGCAACCTCCGGGCCCGGCATCTCCTTGATGACCGAGTTCATCGGCCTCTCCTATTTCGCGGAGATCCCGGCCGTGATCATGAACATCCAGCGCGCCGGTCCCTCGACCGGCATGCCGACCCGCACCCAGCAATGCGACATCATCGCCTGCGCCTATGCTTCGCATGGCGACACCAAGCACGTGCTGCTGTTCCCGGAAGATCCGGCTGAGGCCTTCGAGTTCGCGGCGGCCGCATTCGATCTTGCCGAACGGCTCCAGACCACGATCTTCCTGATGCTCGACCTCGACATCGGGATGAACCACCGTCTTTGCCGCCCGCTAAAGTGGGACGACGCGAAACAGTATGACCGCGGCAAGGTGATGACCACGGAGATGCTGGAGGAAGGCCGCGACTTCGGCCGCTATCTCGACGTCGACGGCGACGGCATTCCCTACCGCACCTATCCCGGCACGCATCCGACCAAGGGCTCCTATTTCACCCGCGGCACCTCGCGCGATCGCTATGCGCGCTATTCCGAGGAAGGTTCGGTCTATGCCGACAACATGCAGCGTCTGGTGCGCAAGTTCGAGACCGCGCAGGACCTGGTCCCGCGCCCGCTCCAGGCCAACGCGGAACGGCCGACCAAGTATGGCGTGATCTATTTCGGCTCGACCTCGCCCGCGATGGACGAGGCGATCGGCCTGCTGGAAGCGCGCGGACATCAGCTCGACCGCCTGCGCATCCGCGCCTTCCCGTTCCACTCGAGCGTGGCGAGCTTCCTCGCCGAGCACGACTTCGTCTACGTGGTCGAGCAGAACCGCGACGCCCAGCTCCGCCAGCTCATCGTCAACGAGAACGGCATCGACCCCGTGCGCCTCGTACCGATCGTGCATTATGACGGCACCCCGATCACCGCCCGCTACATCGCAAAAGCCATTGGCGACCACCAGGATCACCTCAAGGTGACCCCGCTCCGCAAGGCCGTGTCATGACCTATATTGCCAAGCCGAAGTTCCATCATCCGGGCCTCAAGAAAAACGAGCTCGGCTACACGCACCGCGACTACGAGGGCAAGATCTCGACGCTGTGCGCCGGCTGCGGCCATGACTCGATCACGGCCTCGATCATCGAAGCCTGTTACGAGCTCTCGATCGAACCGCACCGGGTGGCAAAAATCTCGGGCATCGGCTGCTCGTCGAAGACGCCAGACTACTTTCTGGGCAATTCGCACGGCTTCAACTCCGTGCACGGCCGCATGCCCAGCGTGCTCACAGGCGCTAACCTCGCCAATCGCGACCTGATCTATCTCGGCGTCTCTGGCGACGGCGATTCCGCCTCGATCGGCTTCGGCCAGTTCGCGCATTCGATCCGGCGCGGCGTCAACATGACCTATATCGTCGAGAACAACGGCGTCTACGGCCTGACCAAGGGCCAGTTCTCGGCGACCGCCGACCGTGGCTCGAAGTCCAAGAAAGGCGTGACCAACACCGACAACGCGATCGACCTCGTCGCGATCGCGCTGCAGCTGGGGGCCACCTTCGTCGCGCGCTCGTTCTCCGGCGACAAGAGCCAGCTGGTGCCGCTGATCGCGGCCGCGATCGGCCACAAGGGCGCATCCTTCATCGACGTCATCAGCCCCTGCATCGCCTTCAACAACCACGCCGGATCGACCAAGAGCTTCGACTATGTGCGGGAGCACAATGACGCCGTGAACCGGCTCGACGTGCTGGTCGGCCGCGATCCCATCGCCGTCGAGTATGCGCCGGGAACGGTGCAGGTGGTCGAGCAGCACGACGGCAGCAAGATCGCGCTGCGCAAGATCGACGCGGATTACGACCCGCACGACCGCCTCGGCGCCCAGACCTTCCTCCAGAAGCACGCCGCCAAGGGCCAGATCGTCACCGGTCTGCTCTACGTCGATCCCGATGCGGAAGACCTGCACACGCATCTCAACACGGTCGAGACGCCGCTCAATACGCTGGAGGCGGACACGCTGTGCCCGGGCTCGGCTGCGCTGGACAAGTTCAACGCCAGCCTGCGGTGATCATCTCCCCCGCTCGACCGGCTGCCTGACACGTATGGTGATCTTCTCCGATACGACAGGCGGCTCGAACGGATAGTGCTTCGCGTCGCCCAGCACCAGTTGCAGCGTGTGCATCCCGGGGGGAAGTTCGAGCAGGGTTTCGGTCTGCCCCGCCCCGAAGTGCAGATGCGACTTGTCCTGCGGGATCGGCTCCTTGGGATCGATGGGATCGTTGACGTCGACCAGCAAATGATGATGGCCGGCGTTCTGGTACTCGTCGCCGGCGTGCGTCACGCCCATGTTGCGCAAGCCGAACCGGACCCAGAACCCGCCGCGAACCTTCTGCCCGTCACGCGGGGTGATGAAATAAAGCTTGGCATCCTTGGGAGCGGTCTTGCCCTGCGGATAGGCGACGCCTGGGAGCAATGCGAGCGCCGCCGCCAGGGCAGCGCAACGAATGATCTGCATCGAAATGACTCCACCACTTAAGGACTTAGAGCAACGCGGAATCCATGCGTCGGATAACGAACATTGGTATCGTAGCCATCGCGGTTGGACGGCCTCACATATCTCGAATCGTTCTTCCATGAACCCGAGCGCAGGACATGCGACGAGCAGTCCCCGCCGGTCCATGCCGAGCCGTCACCGGGTGCGCCCTGATAGGTCCTGCGCCAGCAGTCCTCGACCCACTGATCGACACCGCCACCCATGTCGTGGAGGCCGAACGGATTCGGCTTGAAGCTGCCGACCTTCGCCGGCTGCTCGGCCGCGAGGTCACCGCAATCCTTGCATCCCGCCATGCCCGGCTGGAGCTTGTCGCCCCACCAATATTTCGTCTGCGTCCCGCCGCGCGCGGCGTATTCCCATTCGGCTTCGCTCGGAAGCCGATACGACTTCTTCGTGGTCCGCGCGAGCCAGGCCGCATATTGCTGCGCGTCGGTCCAACTCACATTGGTGATCGGCGCATCGTCCTTGCCGATGGCGGTGAAGCCGCACGCCTTTGCAGCCGCGCATTCGTTCCATTCCCGCACGGTCACCGGATACTTTCCGATCGAGAACGGCTTGACCGTGACCTGGTGGACGGGACGTTCGGTCGGATCGTCATTGCTTCCCATCGCGAAGCTGCCGCCGCGAATGGCGATCATCTCGGGTTCGCGGAGCGACGTGGCCGATGGGCTTGGTGCTGGACTCGACGTCGAAGCACTTGACGTCGAAGCACTTGGCGCGGAAGCACTTGGCGCCGGAGCACTTGGCGCCGGAGCGGGCGATGGAGACGATGCCGCCAATGAAGGAGACGGCTGCGGCGTTTGTGTCGCGGCTTCTCGCGGTGCAGGTTGCGGGCTCGGCGATGCGACCGGAGCAGCAGTCGGCGCGGCGGCCTGCTGGTTCACCCTGCCCGACGGCTGCGCCAGCAGATACCACAACACACCGGAAGCGATCACGAGGAGCGTGATGCCCAGAAGGAAGATCAGGGTATTCTCGCGCCGGCCTCGCGTCCTCCCGACCGCATCTGCGTCTGGCAGCACGCGATAGACGCGCACCGGATCGGTGATGTTCTTGACCTTGCGGTCGCCGAGCGACTCATAGCCGCACACCACCTTGTGCTTGATCTGCTCGTAGATCGCGCCCGAGATATAGACCTGACCGGGCTCGGCGATCCCCTCGATGCGCGTGGCGATGTTGACGCCGTCGCCGTAGACGTCGTCCGGCTCCACGATGACGTCACCGAGATTGACGCCAATCCGATATTCGATCCGGGAGTCCTTCGGAAGCGAAGCGTTGCGCCCGACGAGATTCTGCTGAATGACGATGCTGCAGCGAACGGCCTCGACCGGACTGTCGAAGATCGCGATGAAGCCGTCTCCCGTCGTCTTCACCAACGTTCCATGGTGTTCGACGATGCTGGGCTCGATGAGATCCCGCTCGATCCGCTTGACGCGAACATGCGTGCCTTCCTCGTCGGCCTGCATCAAGCGGCTGTAGGAAGCGATGTCACCGACGATGATTGCGGCGAGACGACGCGGCATCGAGCCGTGTGGAGGCGGCTCGTCATGATTTCCGGATCTGAAGTTACGAATCTCGCCCATTGCGGGGAACTCCACAAACGCGGGTGAGCTTACGACATCGAATTTCAGCTGTCTGTGAAGACTATCACATTGATGATCCGCGACAATCTCGTAGAAATCGGCGGCGCCGAGTTCCCGGGCAGAAGCGCCGCAAGGATTGAACCTTCTCGGACCGACAGCGGACTAAGCCTCGCGCGACCACCCGGCAGCGCAGCCTATGCCTGCTTCGACCGCCGCTGCGATGCGCGGCATCTTACCCGATGCTGGCGATTCCTCGCCCGCTTCAGCTGACAGCCTCGGGCGCCGGTTCAGGCTCCGGCACGGAGTGGTCCGAAGGGGCCGGTCGTCCGGCACCCCAATATTGCTTGCAGGTCTCGAGCAATGTCTTGACGTCCATGGTCAGGCCGCCCGCATTGACGATCACGCTGTCGGCGCCAAGCGTCTTGTTCATCAGCGACAAGGCACGCCTCAGGAAGCCCCCGGAGAATCGCCCGGCGACAAGGGGATCGAGCTTGAGCACCACGAACTTCTGCAGGCGCTGCTCCCAGATCTGTATCTTCCGCACGGAGCTCCAGGCGATGGTCTCGTCGGCGAGCCTGAGGTCGCGAATGCCGACACGGCTGATGAAGACGACCGGCGACCTGGCCGAGATCAACCTCCAGAGCATCCTGAAGGTGGCGAGGCCGAAAAACACCGCACCGACATAGCAGGCGGCGACCTCGAACGTGGTGATGTTCTTGCCTTGCTGCCACATGAATGCGAGCGCAGCGCAGAGCAGCGTCAGCAGCAGACCGGCGCCGAAAAACACCAGCAGCCGTCCCCGGGAATAGCCGATCGTAATGTTGGGCAAGTTCTGACCTACGGACATGTTCGACCGCCACCAGCCTTTTGCAGCAACCCTGGGTTTACGAACGCCCCTTCTCCCGAGTTATTAGGACTGGAACCTTGCGCGAGGCTGCCCACGGGAATGCAAGGCATCGGCACTTGAGCGTTCGGCTTGCGACTAACCGCCAGTCGGCTCTCACCCCCCTCCGATGCGGCCGTCAATGGTTCACGCGCCCGGTGCGATCATGAAAACCGCCGGAGCATCTTGTGGAGCGCCGTCTCGGCCCTGGGCGCGGCGCTTGGCGGCTCCAGCGCGAAGGCCGCGACGGAAGCCGGCACGGGCAACAAGCTCAAGGTCGTCTATCACCTCAGCGATGCCGAGAAGGTCAATTTCGTGCTCGGCAACCGCGTCGGCGATCCCCAACACGTGACAATCGCGCTGGTGATTCACGGGCCGGCGCTGAAGGCGTTTCACCGGGCACAGGCCAACCCCGACGTCGGCAAGCGCGTCGGCGATTTCTCCAAGGACGGTGTCGAGCTCGCGGCGTGCGCCAACACGATGAAGGCGCAGAACGTCACGCTGACGGGCTTGCTGCCGGGCTTCGTCAGCGCGGAGAAAGGCGGCGTGGTCCGTTTGGCCGAGCTCCAGTCGCAGGGCTATCTCTACCTGCGGCCCTAGGGCTGCGCGCGGCGCCGCCACATTCTCCGTCATTGCGAGCCACCGGGTCCGCGCGGAGCGCGGCCCGATGACAGGCTCCGCGAAGCAATCCAGTCCCTCCGGGGAGGCAGACTGGATTGCTTCGTCGCAAGGGCTCCTCGCAATGACGGTGGACAGGGTTGCGCCAGCGAGCGCCACATCCTCCCATCGCACTTGACTTACCCATAACTCTACGGTTATGAATTTATCCATAACTTATGGGTTATGGATTTCACATGTCCGCCGCGCACGATCTTCTGTTCAGGACGCTCGCCGATCCGACCCGGAGGGCGATCTTCGAGCGGCTGTGCCGCGAGGGCGAGCAGACGGTCGGGGCACTGACCGCGACATCCGGCGTTTCCCAGCCGGCAGTCTCAAAACATCTCGGCTCGCTGAAGCAGGCCGGGCTGGTGCGCGACCGCCACGCAGGACGCCAGACCCATTACAGCGCGCAGCCCGGCGCGCTCAATCCGCTGATCGACTGGACCGGCCAGATGGCCGGCTTCTGGCAGAACCGGCTCGATGCTCTCGACGATCTCCTGAAGAGGATGGACCAATGACCGAAGCTGCCGCCGAGATGCGCTCCGTGGTGATCGAGCGCGAATTTGCCTTTCCGGCCGAGCGGATCTGGCGCGCGCTGACGCAGCCGCATCTGATCGAGGAATGGCTGATGAAGAACGACTTCAAGCCGGTCGTCGGTCATCGCTTCAATCTTCGCGGCGAATGGGGCGGCGTGCTGGACTGCGAGGTCCTCACCATCGAGCCGCAGCGCGCGCTCGCCTATACCTGGAATTTCTCGCATGAGGACGCGGCGTTCGATCTGAAAAGCGTGGTGACCTTCACGCTGACGCCGACGAACGCGGGCACGCATCTGCGCGTCGAGCAGGCGGGCTTCAGCCCGACGCAGAAGCAGGCCTATGGCGGCGCGCATGCCGGCTGGAAGCAGTTTTTCGCCAGGCTGGACGAGGTGCTGGCGCGGGCTGACTAGGTCCGTCGCCGGCCTTCATTCGATCATCTCAAGAGGAGGTTTCATTGACCGGGAATATGTGGGTTCGACAAATCCATCGCTGGCTGTCCATCGCCTTCACGCTCGCCGTCATCGCGAACATTGTTGCCCTGACGCTGCAAATCCAGGCCACATGGATCGGGCTGCTGGCATTCGTCCCGCTGATTCCGTTGCTCGCGACCGGGCTCTACATGTTCGCGCTGCCCTATGTCGGCCGCCGCAGCGGCGCGCGGCAAGAGGCGTGATCATGAAGAAGGCCGTGACCGCGAAGACAAGCAGCGCGACCAAGACGGACGGCGCTTCGCCCTCTAGGATGATCGACGGCAGGATCAAGGAGCTCGGCGACTGGCGCGGCGAGATGCTGGGGCGAATCCGCGGCCTGATCAAGGAGGCCGATCCTGACGTCGTCGAGGAATGGAAATGGCGCGGCGTTCCCGTGTGGGAGCACGACGGCATCATCTGCACCGGCGAGACCTACAAGGCCGTCGTGAAGCTGACTTTTGCCAGGGGCGCGGCGCTGGACGACCCGGCCGGCCTGTTCAATTCGAGCCTCGAGGGAAACGTGCGCCGCGCGATCGACATTCGCGAAGGCGAAAAAATCAACGAGAAGGCGTTGAAGGCGCTCATTCGTGCAGCGGTGGAGTTGAATGCGTCCAAGAAGAAGCCGGCGAAGAAGCGATCGACTTAGACCACGTCAAGTCGACGCAAATTCCTGGTGACGGCCAGAGCAAGCGCCTCGTCCTTCGAGACGACCGCTCCGCGGTCTCCTCAGGATGAGGCTAAGCAGAAGCGCTGTCTGTCGACATAGCTCCCGCACACTCCGTCCTCATCCTGAGGGCCCGCCAAAGGCGGGCGATGGGCCGCGGGCGAGCTACCGCAACGTCGATGCTCTACCAGCCGCCTCAGGCCGCCGCCGGGATCGGGCGCGGGCTCACGACATATTCGCGCAGGACCTTGTCGTTGGCGTCGACCTCGATCAGCGAGACGTCGTAAGTCCAGAGATCAGCGAGGTGCTGGAGCACGCGCTTGGCGTCGGTCTCGTTGAGCTGCGAGCCCTTGATGACGTGGTGATGCAGGATCAGCCGGCGGTCGCCGGAGAGATCGACGTCGACCACTTCGATGTTGGCATCGATGAAGCCGACATCGTGCTGCCGCGCCAGTTCGCGCCGCACCCGGCGGAAGCCGCGATCGTCGTGGATGGCATCGACCCGGATGCCGGCGCGCTCCTCGGGATCGTCGTGCAGGTGGAACATGCGGAAGTGCCGCATCAGCTTCGGGCTCAGGAACTGCGCGATGAAGCTTTCATCGCGGTAGTTGGCCCAGACGTCGCGCAGCACGCCCATCACGTCGTTCTTGCCGGCAATGTCGGGGAACCACTCGCGGTCCTCGTCTTCCGGCCTGGTGACGATGCGCTCGATGTCCTGCATCACGGCAAAGCCGAGCGCATAGGGATTGAAGCCGGAGAAGCGCGGATCGTCGAATTCGGGCTGGAACACCACGTTGGTGTGCGATTGGAGGAATTCGAGGAAGTTGCCGTCGGAGATGCGGCCTTGCTGATGCAGCTTGGTCATGATGCGATAGTGGACGTAGGTCGCCGTCCCCTCGTTCATCACCTTGGTCTGGCTCTGCGGATAGAAATATTGCGCGATGTGGCGGACGATGCGCAAAAGCTCGCGTTGCCAGGGCGCCAGCCGCGGCGCGCTCTTCTCCAGGAAGTAGAGCAGGTTTTCCTGCGGCAGGCCGAGCAGCTTGCGGCGGCGTTCGATGCTGAGCGCGGAGCGGGTCTTCGACGCCCCCTTCGGCACGGTGCGCCAGAGGTCGTTGAAGACCTCCTCCTCGTGCTGACGGCGGCGCCCCGCCCGCTTTTCCTCGGCGCGCAGATCCAGCTTCTTCTTGCCGGGATAGCGGTCGATGCCGTGCGACATCAGCGCATGCGCGGCATCCAGGGTGCGCTCGACCTCGACGCGGCCGTAGCGCTCCTCGCAGGTCATGACGTAGTTCTTGGCAAAGTCGAGATAGTCCAGAATGCCGTCGGCGTCGGTCCACTGCTTGAACAGATAGTTGTTCTTGAAGAAGTGGTTGTGGCCGAAGGCGGCGTGGGCGATCACCAGCGTCTGCATCGTCGCCGTGTTCTCCTCCATCAGATAGGAGATGCAGGGCGAGGAGTTGATCACGATCTCATAGGCAAGCCCCATCAGGCCCTTGCGATACGAGGCCTCGTGGAACGCGAAGTGCTTGCCGAACGACCAGTGCTTGTAGAACAGCGGCATGCCGACGGACGAGTAGGCATCCAGCATCTGCTCGGCGGTGATGACTTCGATCTGGTTCGGATAGACGTCGAGCCCGAGATCCTTCGTCGCCACCTCCTCGCAGGCATCCGTGATGCGCTGCAAGGTGTGGAAATCCCAATCGGCGCCTTCGAACAAGCGTTCCGTCATGGAGCGGCTTTCTCCTGGGAGTTTTCGCGGCGCTGGAACAGATCGTGGAACACCGGGAAGATCTCGCTGCGCTCGCTGACCTTGCGCATCGAGAGCGGTGCGCCGCTGTTGCGCAGGCGGTCGTAGAGGGTCCAGAGTGAGGAGTCGGAGAGATCGAAGGCGCTGCCGCCGGACTCCCCGACCTCGAGATAGGCAAAGAACTGGCAGACCGGCAGGATCTTGTCGGTCAGCAGCATGCCCGTGAGCTCGCCGTCGGAATAGGAATTGTCGCCGTCGGAGGCTTGCGCGGCGTAGATGTTCCAGTCCGCCGGATTGAAACGCTCGCGCACGATCTCGTGCATGGCGTGCAGCGCGCTGGAGACCAGCGTGCCGCCCGAGGCCGGACCGTAGAAGAAGGTCTGCTCGTCCACCTCCTCGGCGCGGTCGGTGTGGCGGATGAAGACGATCTCGACATGCTTGTAGCGCCGCTTCAGGAACACGTAGAGCAGCATGTAGAAGCGCTTGGCGAGATCCTTCATGTGCTCGGACATCGAGCCGGAGACGTCCATCAGGCAGAACATCACCGCCTGCGCCACCGGCCGCGGCACCTTCTCGTAGCGGCGGTAGCGGATATCGAGCGGATCGACGAAGGGAATGCGCTTGGTCCTCGCCTTCAGCCTTTCGAGCTCGGCGAGCAGCACCACGCGCTCGTCCTCGTCGGTGCATGCCGCGATCGCGGCTTCCAGCTCCTCAATCTCCTCCTTGCGGGGACGCTTGAGCGCGATGCGGCGCGCCAGCGCGAGCTTCACCGTCCGGCTGACCGAGATGTTGGCGGGCGAGCCGGACGTGGTGTAGCCGGCGCGCTGGATGCCCTCGCTCTCGGTCTGCGCGATCTTGCGCTTGGCAAGATCCGGCAGCTCGAGGTCGTCGAGGAACAGATCCACGAACTCGTCGCGGGAGAGGACGAAGCGGAACGCGTCCTCGCTGTCGCCTTCGCCGGGACCGGAATCCTTGGCGCTGCCCTGGCCGGATCGCTGGAGGTAATCGCCCTCGATGAACTTCTTGTTCCCGGGCAACACCATGTCGCGCGTTCCGCCTTCACGGCGGAAACGCGGCTCGTGCATGCCGTCGAGCGGTATCGTGACCTCACCACCCTCCAGGACGTCCTTGATGTCGCGTTCCTGCGAGGTCTTCTTGACGGCGCCCTGCACCAGGGATTTGGCCCGACGCAAGAACCGCTGCCGGTTCTCAAGACTCTTGCCGCCTGGATTCAGGCGCCTGTCAATAATGTGAATGGGCACTTTTCCATCCGCTCCATCCGCCTCAACCGGCCTGCTTCACACGCATGTACCATTCGACGAGCCGGCGAACCTGACGCTCGGTGTAGCCGCGCTCCACCATGCGTGCGACGAACTCGCCGTGCTTCTTCTCCGTCTCGCCGTCCTTCTTCGACCCGAAGGAGATGACCGGAAGCAGGTCCTCGACCTGCGAGAATATCCGCTTTTCGATCACGTCGCGAATCTTCTCGTAGGAAATCCAGGTCGGATTCTTGCCTCCGTTCTGGGCCCGCGACCGTAACGAGAATTTGACCACCTCGTTGCGGAAGTCCTTCGGGTTGGCGATGCCCGCCGGCTTCTCAATTTTGGTCAGTTCCTGGTTCAAAAGCTCGCGATCGAGCAGCTGGCCGGTGTCGGCATCCTTGAAGTCCTGATCCTCGATCCAGGCATCGGCGTAGTCGACGTAGCGGTCGAACAGATTCTGGCCGTAATCCGAGTAGGATTCGAGATAGGCCTTCTGGATCTCGTTGCCGATGAACTCGGCGTAGCGCGGCGCCAGGTCCGCCTTGATGAATTCGAGATAGCGCTTCTCGACTTCCTCCGGGAGCTGCTCGCGGCGGATCGACTGCTCCAGCGCGTACATCAGATGCACGGCGTCGGCGGCGACTTCCTGCGGATCGTGGTTGAAGGTCGCAGCCAGTATCTTGAAGGCGAAACGGGTGGAGACGCCGTCCATGCCCTCGTCGACGCCGGCGGCATCGCGATATTCCTGGACGCTCCGTGCCTTCGGATCGGATTCCTTCAGGCTCTCGCCGTCATAGACCCGCATCTTGCCGAACAGCGTGGAGTTCTCGTGCTTGCGCAGGCGCGACATCACCGAGAACCGCGCCAACGTCTCCAGGGTCGAGGGTGCGCACGGCGCGGCCGCCAGCTCCGAGCCCTGGATCAGCTTTTCGTAGATCTTCTGCTCTTCGGTGGCCCGGAGGCAGTACGGCACCTTGATCACGCAGATGCGGTCGATGAAGGCCTCGTTGTTCTTGTTGGCCTTGAAGCTCGACCACTCGGCTTCGTTCGAGTGCGCGAGGATCACGCCGGTGAAGGGGATCGCGCCGATATTCTCGGTGCCGATGTAGTTGCCCTCCTGCGTTGCGGTGAGCAGCGGGTGCAGCATCTTGATCGGCGCCTTGAACATCTCGACGAATTCAAGGATGCCCTGGTTGGCGCGATTGAGGCCGCCCGAATAGCTGTAGGCGTCGGGATCGTTCTGCGCGTAGGTCTCGAGCTTGCGGATATCGACCTTGCCGACCAGCGACGAGATGTCCTGGTTGTTCTCGTCACCAGGCTCGGTCTTGGAGACCGCGATCTGGCGCAGCCGCGACGGCTGGATTTTTGCGACTCTGAACTGAGAAATGTCACCGCCGAAGGCTTCCAGCCGCTTGTAGCACCACGGGCTCATCAGGCCGGTGAGGCGACGGCGCGGAATGCCGTACTTCTCTTCCAGCATCGGTCCGAGATGATCGGGATCGAACAGGCTGAGCGGGCTTTCAAACACCGGGCTCAATTCATCGCCGGCTTTGAGCACGTAGATCGGCTGCACTTCCATCAGCGACTTGAGCCGCTCGGCGAGCGAGGATTTGCCGCCGCCGACCGGGCCGAGCAGATAGAGGATCTGCTTGCGCTCTTCGAGCCCCTGCGCCGCGTGGCGGAAGAAACCGACGATGCGCTCGATGGTTTCTTCCATGCCGTAGAAGCCGGCGAAGGCCGGATAGGTCCGGATGGTGCGGTTCAAAAAAATACGGCCAAGGCGTGGGTCCTTGGCCGTGTCAATCGTCTGAGGCTCACCGATCGCTGCTAGCAGTCGCTCGGCCGCGTTCGCGTATTTCATGGGATCGCTTCGACACGATTCCAGATATTCCGCCATCGACATGTCGTGTTGGCTTCTCGCCTCGAACGACTTAGCGAAAGCGTTGAATAGAGAATCGTTATACATGATCCCTCTCCGCGTGAGTTCCGCCACAAGCTGAAACGAAAGCAGTTACCGGACCGTTCCTCAGGCCATTTCGAATCAGCGTGAGCACATGACGATCATTGGACACCCGGGTGCCGACACGACGCAACGCACAACGTAGGCACTCATTGAGTTACGAACAGGCACATGCCTGTAATTTGTGCGAATCTGTATCTATCTTCGCTCATTTCCAGAAAATGTCACTTGGTCGCAACATCCGGGCATTACCGGGGATGAGCCCATCCGGCACTGCAACATGGAGCGATCTGCGAGCGGCAATCTTATGACGCTTGTACGGCGAAGCCTTGCGTGCCGCGTTCATCTTCCTGCTGCAATGCGGTGCGCGCAGCGCTCGCAGCATGACAATCGCGGCAAGCGCGCAGCAGTGTATCAAAATCGGTCGCCAAACCCTCGGAGCGGATGACAATCCGTTCATTCTGCCGTTCGTTCTCCGCACGGTGCGCCAAGGTGCTCATGGTGCAGAGCTGCCGCTGCAAGGCCGGCGTCAGCGTCAGCACGATCGCCTTGTGGCCGCGGCCTTCCTCAGTCGAAACCTCCGCAATCGAGTCCCACAGCAGAAATTCGTTGCCGATGCGGAGGTCGCGGATGCCATAGGGGGTGACGATCACCACCGGTCCCCGCTCGGCGGGCAGCAGCCAGATCAGCCGGCCGGTCACCAGGCCGAACAGCACGACGCCGGCATAGCCGACCGTCGTATCGTAGTCGCCCAGACCGTCCCACCAGTCGAAGGCAAGGGTCGCACTGAACAGGGTCATCGCGAAGCCCGCCGCGACCAGCAGCCGCAGCTGGGTCGTACACGGGCTGATTTCGAGATCGTGGGTCGCATCGATGCATGCGGCCGGCGCGACCGATTGCGGGCTGTCGGCAACAGCGAGCGTCAGGCGGTCATGATGTGCGTGCATGCTTTTCCCCAGCATGGCCATTCGCGGCCGAGCGACGATCTATCAGGCGGACCGTAATCCGCTGATGACACTCCACGCAGACTGGGCTGACGAGACGAAGCGGCTACGTTGGTAACGAGCCCTTGGCCATTGCTCCGGCCGACGACTTTTTACGCAACACGGCTACTTCCGCCTGGATCGCCATGATCGCGACGGAGTTACACTGGAGGGTAGACGCCTATCCCCTTGATTGGTTCCCTCCCGGGAGCATGTAGGTTAGAGGATAGCGCGTCAGGACCGGTGCGGAAACCCCTCGCCGCAGGCTTGGAGATAAATAAACATCATGAATCCCGTCAAAGAACTGGAAAAGCACGGACAAGCCGTCTGGCTGGACTTCCTGGCCCGTGGCTTCATCGCCAAGGGCGACCTGAAGCGGCTGATCGACACCGACGGCGTCAAGGGCGTCACCTCCAACCCATCGATCTTCGAGAAGGCGATCGGCAGTTCGGACGAGTATGACGCCCCGATCGGCAAGGCGCTGAAGCGCGGCGACCGGACCGTGGCCGACCTGTTCGAGGCCGTCGCGATCGAGGACATCCAGAACGCCGCGGACGTGCTCCGCCCGGTCTATGACCGCCTGAGGGCCGGCGACGGCTATGTCAGCCTGGAAGTTTCGCCCTATCTGGCGATGGACACCGCCGGCACGGTCGCCGAGGCGCGGCGGCTCTGGAAGGATGTCGACCGCAAGAACCTGATGGTGAAGGTGCCGGCGACGCCGGAGGGCCTGCCGGCGATCGAGACGCTGATCGGCGACGGCATCAGCATCAACATCACGCTGTTGTTCGCCAGGGACGTCTACCTCCAGGTCGCCGAGGCCTACCTCGCCGGTCTGGAAAAATACGTCGCCGGCGGCGGCGACCCGTCGCACGTGGCGAGCGTCGCGAGCTTCTTCGTCAGCCGCATCGACTCGGTCGTCGACAAGCAGCTCGACGAGAGGATCGCCCGCGCCAACGATCCATCCGAGAAGGAGCGGCTCGCCGCGCTGAAGGGCAAGGTCGCGATCGCCAACGCCAAGGTCGCCTACCAGGATTACAAGCGCCTGTTTTCCGGCCCGCGCTGGGACAAGCTGGCTGCCAAGGGCGCCAAGCCGCAGCGGATGCTGTGGGCCTCCACCGGCACCAAGAACAAGGACTACAGCGACGTCCTCTATGTCGAGGAGCTGATCGGTCCCGACACCATCAATACCGTGCCGCCGGCGACGCTCGATGCGTTCCGCGACCACGGCAAGCCGCGCGACAGCCTTGAAGAGAACGTCGACGACGCCCGCCGCGTGCTGGAAGAACTGGAGCGCTCCGGCGTCTCGCTCGAGGCGATCACCGAGGAACTCGTCAAGGACGGCGTCAAGCAGTTCGCCGATGCCGCTGACAAGCTCTATGGCGCCGTCGCCCACAAGCGGGCGACCGTGCTCGGGCCCGCGATCGACCACCAGCTTCTCTCGCTCGGCGACGGCCTCGGCAAGGCGGTGGCCAAGAGCACCGAGGAATGGCGCGCCTCGGCAAAGATCCGCAGGCTGTGGCAGCGCGACAAATCGGTCTGGACCGGCACCGACGAGGACAAATGGCTCGGCTGGCTCGACAGCGCGGCGAAGGCCGACGTCGCCGACTATGAGGACTATGCGAGCCGCGTGAAGGGCCAAAAGTTCTCCGATGCCGTCGTGCTCGGCATGGGCGGATCAAGCCTTGGCCCCGAGGTGCTGGCCGAGACTTTTGCGCGGAAGTCCGGCTTCCCGAAATTGCACGTGCTGGATTCCACCGATCCGGCACAGGTCCGGGCCATGGAGGCCAGGATCGACATCGCCAACACCGTGTTCATCGTGTCCAGCAAATCCGGCGGGACCACCGAGCCGAACGCGATGAAGGATTATTTCCACGAACGCGTCGCACAGGCGGTCGGGCCGAAAGTGAAGACCGGCCATCGCTTCATCGCGGTGACCGATCCCGGCTCGTCGCTGGAGAAGGCGGCGAAGAGCCTCAACTACGCCCGCATCTTCCATGGGGAACCCTCGATCGGCGGCCGCTATTCGGTGCTTTCGCCGTTCGGCCTGGTGCCGGCGGCGACCGCGGGCATCGACGTCAAGACGCTGATCAAGCACGCGCTCTCCATGGCCCGCTCCTGCGGACCCGACGTGCCGCCAGGTGAGAACCCGGGCGTCCAGCTCGGCCTTGCCATGGGCCTCGCCGGCCTCGAAGGGCGCGACAAGGTGACGATCCTGTCGTCGAAGAAGATCGCCGATTTCGGCGCCTGGGCCGAACAGCTGATCGCGGAATCGACCGGCAAGGAAGGCAAGGGCCTGATCCCGATCGCCGGCGAACCGCTCGGCGAGCCCGCGCTCTACGGCAACGACCGCTTCTTCATCGACATTCGCACCGAAGGCGAAGCGGACGCCGCGCATGACTCCAAGCTCGCCGCGGTCGAAGCCGCCGGCCATCCCGTCGTGCGCATCGTGATGAAATCGATCGACCATCTCGGTCAGGAGTTCTTCCGCTTCGAGATGGCGACGGCGGTCGCGGGCAGCATCCTCGGCATCAACCCGTTCGACCAGCCGGACGTGGAAGCGGCCAAGATCAAGACCCGCGAGCTCACCGCGTCGTTCGAGAAGACCGGTGCATTGCCGGCCGAACAGCCGGTGGTCAGCACCGACGAGGCCGATCTCTACACCGACGAGGCCAACGCCACGGCGCTGCGCGCCGCCGGCGCCAACGGCGACCTCACCTCGTGGCTGAGAGCGCATCTCTCCCGCTCGGGTCATGGCGACTATGTCGCCCTGCTCGGCTACATCGCGCGCGACAAGGCGACGATCGACGCACTCCAGACGATGCGTCTCGAAGTGCGCGAGAAGCGTCACGTCGCGACTTGCGCCGAGTTCGGACCGCGCTTCCTGCATTCGACCGGGCAGGCCTACAAGGGCGGGCCCGACAGCGGCGTGTTTCTCCAGATCACGGCCGACGATGCCAAGGACTTGTCGGTGCCGGGCCAGAAGGCGAACTTCGGCGTGATCAAGGCCGCGCAGGCGCGCGGCGACTTCGACGTGCTCACCGAGCGCGGCCGGCGCGCGCTCAGGGTCCACCTCAAGGGCGGGCTCAAGAAAGGTCTCGCGGCGCTCAACGCGGCGCTTAACGATGCGCTGAACTAAGGGAATCTCTCGATGCAACTCGGCATGATCGGCCTCGGCCGGATGGGCGGCAACATCGTTCGCCGCCTGATGCGCCACGGTCATACGACCGTGGTCTACGACAAGGACGCCAAGGCCGTCGCGGGTCTCGCCGCAGACGGCGCTGTGGGCTCAACGACGCTCGAAGAATTCATCTCGAAACTCGAGCGGCCGCGCACGGCCTGGGTGATGCTGCCGGCCGGCCACATCACCGAGACCACGATCGACACCATCGCGGGCGTGATGCAGGAAGGCGACGTCATCATCGACGGCGGCAACACGTTCTGGCAGGACGACGTCCGGCGCGGCAAGGCGCTCAAGGAGCGCGGCATCCACTATGTCGACGTCGGCACCTCCGGCGGAGTCTGGGGTCTCGACCGCGGCTATTGCATGATGATCGGCGGCGAGAAGCAGGTGGTCGACCGGCTCGATCCGATCTTCGCCGCGCTTGCGCCCGGCGCCGGCGACATTCCGCGCACGGAAGGACGTGAGGGGCGCGATCCCCGCATCGAGCAGGGCTACATCCATGCAGGCCCCGTGGGCGCCGGCCATTTCGTCAAGATGATCCACAACGGCATCGAATACGGCCTGATGCAAGCCTATGCCGAAGGTTTCGACATCCTCAAGAATGCCAACATCGAGGCCTTGCCGGCTGATCATCGCTACGATTTCGACCTTGCCGACATCGCCGAGGTGTGGCGGCGCGGCAGCGTGATCCCGTCCTGGCTGCTCGACCTCACCTCGACGGCGCTCGCCGACAGCCCTGCCCTTGCGGAATATTCCGGCTTCGTCGAGGATTCCGGCGAAGGCCGCTGGACTGTGAATGCCGCGATCGACGAGGCCGTGCCGGCCGAAGTTTTGACCGCGGCCCTCTACACACGTTTCCGTTCACGCAAGGAACACACCTTCGCCGAAAAAATTCTCTCCGCAATGCGCGCGGGTTTCGGCGGCCACAAGGAGCCGAAGCAGCCGGGCGCTTCGAAACCCAAATAAGAGCCGAAGTAACAAGTAACAGAGCGAAGGCCGATCATTCGTGACAAAAGACCCGCAGGCCAAGCGCAAGCCCGAAAATTGCGCCTTCGTCATCTTTGGCGCGACCGGTGACCTCACCCATCGGCTGGTGATGCCGTCGCTCTACAATCTGGCCGCCGAGCACCTGTTGCCGGAGAAGTTCTGCGTCGTCGGTGTGGCCCGCAACCGCCAGTCGGATGACGAGCTGCGCGACAGCCTGTTGAAGGGGCTGCGCCAGTTCGCAACCCGTCCCGTGGACGACGACATCGCCCGGAAGCTGCTGGAATGCGTGACCTTCGTCGAGGCCGATCCGAAGGATCCCCCGTCCTTCGACCGCTTGCGCGAGCATCTGGATTCGCTGGAATGCGCGCAGGACACCGGCGGCAACCGACTGTTCTATCTGGCAACGCCGCCCGCCGCGTTCGCGCCGACTGCGCGCGAGCTCGGCCGCACCGGCATGATGAAGGAGAACGGCGCCTGGCGTCGGCTCGTAATCGAAAAGCCGTTCGGCACCGATCTCGCGTCAGCCAAGGCGCTGAATGCCGAGCTCTTGAAGATCATGGACGAGCACCAGATCTACCGGATCGATCATTATCTCGGCAAGGAGACGGTGCAGAACATCCTGGTGCTGCGCTTTGCCAACGGCATGTTCGAGCCGATCTGGAATCGCAACCATATCGATCACATCCAGATCACCGTGGAGGAGAAGCTCGGCGTCGGCCATCGCGGCGGCTTCTACGATGCCACCGGCGCACTGCGCGACATGGTGCCGAACCATCTGTTCCAGCTGATGTCGCTGGTCGCGATGGAGCCGCCGGCGCGGTTCGATGCGCATTCCGTGCGCTCCGAAAAGGCCGACGTGCTGACGTCGATCCAGCAGCCGACCCGGGAAGAGGCGCTGAAGAATTCGGTGCGCGCGCAATATCTCGCCGGCCGCATCGGCGACGACGCGATCACGGACTATCGCAAGACCGAGGACGTCAAGCCCGGCAGCAGCACCGAGACCTTCGTCGCGCTGAAGCTGATGATCGACAATTGGCGCTGGGCCGGCGTGCCGTTCTATTTGCGCACCGGCAAGGCGCTCGGCCACAAGCGCACGGAAGTGGCGATCAAGTTCAAGCAGGCGCCGCTGTCGATGTTCTCAGGCACGGATGTCGACCGCCTGTCGCAGAACTTCCTCACCATCGGCATCGCGCCGACCGAAACCATCGAGCTGCAGTTCAACGCCAAGATCCCGGGGCCGAGCATCACCATCGACGGCGTCGAGATGAAGTTCAAGTACGGCGACTATTTCCGCGCCGATCCCTCGACCGGCTACGAGACGCTGATCTACGACTGCATGATCGGCGACAACATCCTGTTCCAGCGCGCGGACGGCATCGAGGCCGGATGGCAGGCGGTGCAGCCGTTCCTGGACGCCTGGAAAAGTGAAGGCACCAACGGCATCGAGACCTACTCCGCCGGCAGCGACGGCCCCGCCTGCGCCGATGAGCTGCTCCGGCGCGACGGGCGAAGCTGGCGGAAGTTTACGTGATGGAAGCGGCCGACCAGCCGAAGCTGATCGTCGAGGCCGACGCCGAGGCGTTGGCGCAGGCCGCAGCCGAACGGGTGATGGCGCGGATATCAGCCAATCCCGGGCGGATCGCGATCTGCCTCACGGGTGGCTCCAGCCCGAAGAAGCTCTATCAATTGCTCGGCAGCGACGCTTATCGCGGCAAGGTCCCGTGGGACCGCGTGCACTGGTTCATCGGTGACGAGCGTTTCGTGCCTTCGAGCGATCCCCTCAACAACATGGCAGTCGCGCGCGCGACCTTTCTCGACCGCAATGCGCCGTCCGGGCATATTCACCCGATCCCCACCACGGCTGAAAGCCCCGAAGCGGGTGCCGACGCCTATGCGCGCGAGCTTCAGTCCTTCTACGGCGCCAAAAACCTCGATCCGGCACGGCCGCTGTTCGACATGGTCCTGATGGGCGCGGGCCCGGACGGCCACACCGCCTCGCTCTTCCCCGGCTACCCCGCGATCGAGGAGACCACGCGCTGGGTGGTCGGCGTCCCCAAGGCCAATGTCGCGCCGTTCGTGCCGCGGGTGTCGCTGACCCTGCCCGCCTTGGCCTCCTGCCGCGAAATGCTGTTCGAGATTGCCGGGCACGACAAGCAGCCGATCTTGACGCGCCTGCTCAATGGCGAGACTCTGCCGGCTGTACGCGCGCGCTCGAATGGTGAGACCGTCTGGCTGGTCGACCAGGCCGCGCTTCCGGAGGGAATTCGTGGCGGGCGTTGAAGCACCTTGTGCGTTGATCGTGATGGGCGTGTCGGGTTCAGGCAAGAGTACGGTTGCGGAGGCGCTCGGGCAGCGGCTCGGCTGGCGTTTCGAGGACGGCGACAGCTTTCACCCCGCCAGCAATGTCGAGAAGATGCGGGCGGGCCATCCCCTCACCGACGAGGACCGCTGGCCCTGGCTCAACGCCATCGCCGACGAGATCGCGCGGGTTTGCGACAAGGGCGAGCACGTGATCATCGCCTGCTCGGCGCTGAAGCACACCTATCGCGACGTGCTGCTGCGCGGACGCGACGACGTCCGCTTCGTCTTCCTGAGGGGCACCAAGGAGCTGATCGCCGCCCGCCTCGCGCAACGCAAGGGCCATTTCATGCCGCCCGGACTGCTGACGAGCCAATTCACGACGCTGGAGCCGCCCGAGGCCGGCGAGCACGTCGTCACCGTCTCGATCGACGAATCCGTCGAGGCGATCGTGGACGGCGTGGTACGGCAATTGAAGCTGAGCGGGGCGAAACGCTGAGGCCGACAAACCCTGAGGTCCTGCCATGACGAAAATCTCACTGGTCGTCTCCGACGTCGACGGCACGCTGCTGACCAAGGACAAGACGCTGACGGAGCGCGCGCGGTCCGCGGTGCAGCGGCTGCACAAGGCCGGCATCGGCTTCACCATCACCTCCAGCCGCCCCGCGATCGGCATGCGGTTCCTGGTCGAGCCGCTGGCGCTCTGGCTGCCGATCGGTCCGTTCAACGGCTCCTCGATCGTCGATCCCGAGATGCATCCGGTCGAGCAGCACCTGATCCCGGCGAGCGCCGCCGAACGGTCCTTGCAGATCCTCCGGGAGTTCGGCGCCGACATCTGGCTCTTCACCACCGACAAATGGCTGATCGACAACCCTGATGGTAAATACGTCGCGCACGAGCAGCACACGATCCGCTCCGATCCCACCATCGTGACGGATTTCTCGCCGTACCTTGCGAACGCCTGCAAGATCGTCGGCGCCAGCGCCGATGCGGCCGGCCTTGAGCGCTGCGAGAAGGCGATGCAGGAAGCGCTGGGCAGCGCGGCCACCGCGGTGCGCTCGCAGACCTATTATCTCGACATCACGCCGCCCGGCTTCGACAAGGGCACCTTCGTGCAGGCCATGGCCAAGCGCCTTGGGATTTCCACCGACGCGGTCGCCACCATCGGCGACATGCAGAACGACCTTGCGATGTTCCGCGTCAGCGGCACCTCGATCGCCATGGGCAATGCCACCGACAGCGTCAAGGACCAGGCCACCCACGTCACCGCGACCAACGAGCAGGACGGCTTTGCGGAGGCGATGGAGGTGATTTTGAAGCGGAACGGGGTGGGCTGAGATCTGATGAGATGAGACTCGACTGGCGCCGCGACGGAGGTGCGCTCCCTCCCCCCTTACTTCGACCGCTGAACCGCCGGCTTCTCGCTCTCCTGCCTCGCGGCCGAGAGATTGTGCGCGGTATTGATCAGCGCGATGTGGGTCAAGGCCTGCGGGAAATTGCCGGTCTGGCGCCGGGCGCCTGAATCATATTCTTCAGCCAGGAGGCCGACATCGTTCGCGATGCCGACCACGCGATCGAGCAAGGCTTGCGCCTTGTCGAGATCACCCGCCAGCACATGCGCATCGGCCAGCCACAGGCTGCACGCCAGGAACGCGCCCTCGATCGGCTGCGTCTCCTCGGACACTTCGCGGGGATCGTGGCGCAGCACAAAACCGTCGCGCATCATGTGTTTCTCGACGGCGGCGATGGTGCCCCGAATGCGCGGGTCCGATGGCGGCAGGAAGCCGACGGCCGGCAGCAGCAGCACGCTGGCATCGAGCAGCTTTGAACCATAGAAGTCGACAAAGGCATTCTCCTCCGCGTCAAATCCCTTGTTGCAGACATCGCGATGAATGGCTTCGCGCAGGGCACGCCAATGCAGCAGCGGCGCCTTGAAGCCAAAGGTCTCGGCGCTCTTGATGCCGCGGTCGAAGGCGACCCAGGTCATGACCTTGGAGAACACGTAGTGCTTCGGCTGTCCACGCAGCTCCCAGATGCCGTTGTCGGGATGGTCCCAGACCTCGGCGAGATGGTTGAGTACGACGCATTCCAGCGCCCAGGTCGTCTCGTCGTCGAGCTTCAGCTTCGCCATGCGCGACTGGTGGAAGGCGTCGATCAGTTCGCCGTAGACGTCGAGCTGGAGCTGCGCATGCGCGGCATTGCCGACGCGCACCGGTTGGGCGCCCTCATAACCGTCGAGCCAGCCCGCTTCCCATTCCAGCAGACGCCGCTGGCCCCAGATGCCGTACATGATCTGCATGTCCGCCGGCGAGCCTGCCGCCGCGCGCAGCAGCCAATTGTGCCAGGCCAACGCTTCCTCGGTGTAACCCGAGTTCATCAGCGCCAGCAGCGTGAAGGTCGCATCGCGCAGCCAGCAGAAGCGGTAATCCCAGTTCCTGGCGCCGCCGAGCTTTTCCGGCAACGAGGTGGTGGGCGCCGCGACGATGCCGCCGGTGGGGGCGAAGGTCAGCGCCTTCAGCGTGATCAGCGAGCGTACGATCAGATCGTGATATTCGCCGTCGCGGGTGCAGCGGCTGCACCATTCGTTCCAGAATTTCTCGGTCTCCTGGAAGGCGATCTCCGGATCGATCGGCGCGGGCGGATCGAGATGCGAGGGGCCGTAGGTCAGCACGAACGGCACGGTCTCACCCGCCTTCACGTCGAAGTCGGAGACCGTGGTGAGATCCTCGCCGCGGGTCTCCACCGGGGTGCGCAGCACCGTCATGTCCTGGCCGGCGATCGCCAGCAGCGAATGGTCGATGCGTCGCACCCAGGGAATGTCGACGCCGAAGCCGAAGCGGATGACAAGCTCCATCCGCATCTTCACCGTGCCCGTGAGGCCGCGGACCAGCCGCACGATGTCGGAGGCCTTGCCGCGCGGCGGCATGAAGTCGATCAGCGCAACGGTGCCGCTCCTGGTCTCGAAGCGCGTTTCTAGGATGAGGGTGTTGCCGAGATAGCGGCGCGAGATGGAGGTCGTGTCTTCGCCCGGCGCGATCAGCCAGCGGCCGTTCTTGTGCGTGCCGAGGATCGCGGCAAAGCAGGCATCTGAATCGAAGGCCGGCCAGCACAGCCAGTCGATCGAGCCGTCGCGCCCGACCAGCGCTGCGGTCTCGCAATCGCCGATCAGCGCATAGTCCTCGATCCTCTGAGCCAATGTGTTACGAGCCCCGGAAAATCCGCCGTTTCAACTCCCGCCGGTCAACGAGCGTTCCCGCGTCGCCGCCTTCAAGGCCGTAACATCGACCTTCGCGGCGATCTTGTCGAGCGCCACCGGCAGGCGCTGGCGCCAGTTCGGATGCTCGTCGATCGTACCGGGAATGTTGGGCTGGTCAATCACGCCGAGCAGATCCTCCAGCGACACCGCCAGAAGACGCGACGGCGTCCGCGACAGGAACGCGAGCACCGAATAGAGATCGTTGGCGTTGATGCCGTTCTGGCGCAGGATCTCGTCGAGCCTGCCGAGCGCATCCCAGCGCGCCTGGTCGTTCTCGCCGGGATCGAGCCCGAGCGAGCGCTTCATCTTGAGATCGCTGAAGGAGCGCCAGCCGGCATAGGTGCACAGATCATGCGTGTTCAGCGTGACCAGCGCATTGGGCCGGTAATGGTCGGCATTGCGGAAGCGGCCGGCATCGTCGCGCTCGAACATCATGACGAGGTAGGACCAGATGCCGAAATCCTGCATGGTCTCGCGGAAACCTTCCGGCACGGTGCCGAGGTCCTCGCCGATCACGATGCATTTGTGCGCCGCGCTCTCGCGCACCACGGCGCCGAGCAGCGCCTCGAACGGCATCTGAACATAGGCGCCGTTGTCCGGCTTGAAGCCGCGCGGCACCAGATACAGCCGCTTCAACCCCAGCACGTGATCGAGCCGGATCGCGCCGGCATGGCGCATCGAGGCGGCCAGCATGTCGGCGAACGGCACGAAGGATTGCGCCTCCAGACCACCGGCATTGAAGCCGGCAAGGCCCCAATCCTGTCCGACGGTGTTGAGCACGTCGGGCGGCGCGCCGACGGCGAGATGGCGCGAAATCGCCATCTGCTCGTTCCAGGCGTCGAAGCCGTTGGACTGCACGCCGACGGCGACGTCGAGATAGAGCCCGACGCGCATGCCGAGCTGGCCGGCCAATTCCTTGGCGGCCTGCAATTGGCTATCGGCCGTCCATTGCACGAATTCGACGAACTCGACCTCGCGCTTGTCGGGACCGTTGCGGAGCTCGGCGCATTTGGCTTCATCCGGCTGCTGCCACTCTTGCGGCCACTCCCACCAAGGCCCGGAGAAGCGATGCCGCAGCACCTCGAAGCAGGCAAAGCGGGACAATAGCGGCGCGCGGTCCGCGCGGAAGGCGTCGAATTCCTTGCGGCGCGCCTCGCTCGCGCCCGTCACGAAACTGTTGTAGGCGGCGCGCAGGCCGAGCCATTTCAGCGCCGCCATGTCCGCATAGGGCACACGATCGCCTTCGCGCAGCCGCGCGGCGGTCGCGGCCGCGTCGGGGACGAGGTCGGCGGAAAATTCCGGGATCGCCTCGACGTCGATATAGAGCGGGTTGAGAAACAGCCGGCTGTTCGGCGAATAGGGGCTGCAATCGGCGGGGTGGTTGTCGAACAGGACATGCAGCGGATTGAGCCCGACGCCATCGGCGCCGAGCTGCCTGGCGAGCCGAACGAGATCGGCGAGGTCGGTGAAATCGCCAATGCCCCAATTGCGGTCCGAGCGGACGCTGTAGAGCTGCACGGCGAGCAGCCAGCCACGGGCGAAATCGCCGCCGAAGGCGCGTTCGGGCGCCACGATCATCGGCACCTCTTCCGCAACACCCTCGGCATCGGTCAGCGTCAACCGGTGATAACCGAGCGGAAGGCCGGCGGGCCAGGCGATCACGGGCTCGTGGGTCTCGCCTTGCGCGATCACATTGCCGTTTGCGCGCAATGTCCATTGCAGCGGCGGCGCGCCGATTGTCGTCAATTCGGTGCGCGGATGTCCCAGGGCGCGCACCACCACGGGCCCGCCGACGAAGCGGTAAACCCGCTTCTCCGGCAGGGCCTCGAGGATGGATTTGAGGGCCACGGGATCGGTGACCCGCAGCTTTCCGAGGGCATCGACGAATTCGGACTGAACGCCCTTGATCCGGGCTTGAGCTAAAAGATCCATTCGGCACGCAGCTTGCTGGCCGTCATCCGGCCGGGGGCAGGGAATTTAACGAGGTCGTGGAAGAGGTTAGTCAGGGCTAACTCGCAGACCGCGCCTGCCGTTCCCAAGGGAACCAATGACACACAAGCGGCTTTCTATATTGGTATCAAGCGTAGGTTCCCGACAAGGGAAACGGGCTCCTGCTTTCTTGTCAATGGCATCACCGTGAACAAGACAATTCAAACTGTCGAGAGTGCCGCAGCCGGCGGCGCTTTCCTCATCGAAGATATCTATCCCTCGATCGACAGCGGCCGTTTCGCCGTGAAGCGGATTGCGGGCGAACGGGTCGACGTCTGGGCGGACATCTATCGCGACGGCGACGCGGTGATCGGTGCCGCACTGATCTGGCGAGGAGAGCAGGACCGGGAATGGTGGAGCGAGCCGATGATCCATCACGGCAATGACCGCTGGTCCGGCGCGTTCACCCCCGTCGAGCCCGGTCAATATGTCTATGCGATCGAAGCGTGGACCGACGAATTCGCGACCTGGTCGCACGGGGTCGAGCGCAAGCGGCGCGCCGGTGCGGACGTCAGCCTCGATGCCATCGAGGGCGCCGGCCTCCTGACCAAGGCACATGGCGCCCGGCAGGACGCCGCGGCGGTCATCGTCAAGCAATGCGAGGATTATCTTCAGACCGGCGATGTCGGCTCGCTGCTTGCAGCCGATCTCGGCGCGGCCATGGCCGAGAGCCAGTCGCGGCCCGACCTGACCCGCTCGCAGAACTTGCCGCTGATCGTCGACCGCGACAAAGCGCGCTTCGGCGCCTGGTATCAGATGATGCCGCGCAGCCAAAGCCAGAATCCCGGCCGGCACGGCACGCTGCGTGACTGTATCGCGCGCGTGCCCGACATCGCCGCGATGGGCTTTGACGTGCTCTACTTCACGCCCATCCACCCCATTGGCCGCACTCGCCGCAAGGGCCGCAACAATGCGCCGGTGGCGACCGAAGGCGATCCCGGCTCGCCCTATGCGATCGGCACGACCGAGGGCGGGCACGATGCACTGCATCCCGAGCTCGGCACGATCGAGGATTTCCGCGCGCTGGTCGCGACCTGTCTCGAATACGGCCTCGAGCTCGCGCTCGACTTCGCCGTGCAATGCTCGCCGGACCATCCCTGGCTGAGGCAGCATCCGGAATGGTTCAAATGGCGGCCGGACCGCTCGGTGCGGACGGCGAATGATCCCTATTCGGACATCGTCATCCCCGATTTCGCCTCCGTCGACAGGGCCGGGCTGTGGAACGCGTTTCGCGATGCCATGCTGTTCTGGATCGACCACGGCGTCACCATCTTCGCCATCGACAATCACGACACCGCGCCGCTGCCGTTCTGGGAGTGGCTGATCAGCGACATCCGCCGCCGCCATCCCGAGGTGATCCTGTTCTCCAAGACCTTTGCGCGGCCGAAGCTGATGCAGGGCCTCGCCAAGCTCGGCTTTGCACAGTCCTTCAGCTATTTCCCCTGGCGCACGGCGAAATGGGAGCTGGAGCAATATCTGGGCGAGCTGACGCGCTATCCCGAGCGCGATTTCTATCGGGCGAACCTGTTCGTGAGCACGCCCGACCTGCTGCCCTATCATCTCCAGGGCGGCGAGCCCTGGGCGTTCAAGTCGCGGGTCGCGCTGGCCGCGACGCTGTCCGGCAGTTACGGCATCTACAGCGGGTTCGAGCTGCTGGAGCATGACGCGATTCCCGGCCGCGAAGAATATCTCGATTCCGAGAAGTACCAGATCAAGCCGCGCGACTGGGACCGGCCCGGCAACATCAAGACCTACATCGCCGCGCTCAATCGCATCCGCAACGATAACGCCGCACTTCAACAAATGGAGAATTTGCGCTTCCTCGGCGTCGAGGACGGCGAGACGATCGCCTTTGCCAAGGAAGCGGCCGATCCGGCCAACGCCGTCGTCGCGGTCATCGCCCTCTCGCACCATGTCCGCGAAGTCTGGTTGCCGCTCGGCGACCTCACCATCGACGCCGGCGGCGCACGCCGCCACGTCACCGCACTCGAAAATCTCATCACAGGCGAACTGTCCCGCATCGAATGGGGCGGGATCAGATTATATATCGATCCCGACCGCGACCCGGCGCTGCTGTTCCGCTGCCTGGCGTAAGGATCACGCCATGAATGTTTTGTCTTCCGTCGACCCCCAAAAAGCCGAGGCAGCCGAGATCGTGGATGAACTCTGGTACAAGGACGCCATTATTTACCAGCTCCACGTCAAGGCGTTTGCCGACAGCAACCATGACGGCATCGGCGATTTCGCCGGACTGACCGAGAAGCTGCCCTATCTCCAGGAGCTCGGCGTCACCGCGCTGTGGCTGCTGCCGTTCTATCCATCGCCAGGACGCGACGACGGCTACGACATCGCCGACTACGGCTCGGTCAATCCCGATTTCGGGACGATGAAGGACTTCAAGCGCTTCATCCAGGAAGCGCAGAAGCGCGGCCTGCGCGTCATCACCGAGCTCGTCGTCAATCACACCTCCGACCAGCACAAATGGTTCAAGCGCGCGCGCCGCAGCCATCCGGGCTCGAGCGCCCGCAACTGGTATGTCTGGAGCGACACCGACCAGAAATACCAGGGCACGCGGATCATCTTCACTGACACCGAGAAGTCGAACTGGACCTGGGACCACGAGGCCGGGGCGTTCTACTGGCACCGCTTCTTCTCGCACCAGCCGGACCTCAATTTCGACAATCCGCGCGTGGTCAGCGCCCTGATCCAGGTGATGAAGCGCTGGCTGGATGCCGGCGTCGACGGATTCCGCCTCGACGCCATTCCCTATCTCTGCGAACGCGACGGCACCAACAACGAGAACCTCCCCGAGACGCATGCCATCATCAAGCGCCTGCGTCAGGAGCTGGACTCCTACTCCAAGGGCAAGCTGCTACTGGCCGAGGCCAATCAATGGCCGGAGGACGTGCAGGAATATTTCGGCCGCGGCGACGAGTGCCACATGGCCTACCACTTCCCGCTGATGCCACGCATCTACATGGCGATCGCGCAGGAAGACCGCTTTCCGATCACCGACATCTTGCGCCAGACGCCGGACATTCCCGCAAGCTGCCAATGGGCGCTGTTCCTGCGCAACCATGACGAGCTGACGCTGGAGATGGTCACCGACGTCGAGCGCGACTATCTCTGGACCACCTACGCCAACGATCCCCGCGCCCGCATCAATGTCGGCATCCGCCGGCGGCTGGCGCCGCTGATGGACAATGACCGCCGCAAGATCGAGCTGATGAACTCGCTGCTGCTGTCCTTTCCCGGCACGCCGATCATCTATTACGGCGACGAGATCGGCATGGGCGACAACATCTATCTCGGCGACCGCAACGGCGTGCGCACCCCGATGCAGTGGAGCCCGGATCGCAATGGCGGCTTCTCCCGCTGCGATCCCGCCCGTCTCTACGCGCCACTGATCATGGACCCCGTCTACGGCTACGAGTCGGTGAACGTGGAGGCGCAGTCGCGCAGCCTGTCCTCGCTGCTCAGCGCCACCAAGCGCCTGATCTCGGTGCGCAAATCGACCCTCGCCTTCGGCCGCGGCACCATGACCTTCATCCGCCCGGCCAACCGCGCCGTGCTGGCCTATGTCCGGCAGTACAACGACGAGGTGATCCTGTGCGTCGCCAACCTCTCGCGCGCAGCCCAGGCGACCGAGCTCGACCTGTCGCCGTGGAAGGACCGCATTCCGCAGGAGATGCTCGGACGCACGCGTTTTCCGCCGATCGGCGAAGTGCCCTACATGATCACGCTGGGGCCTTACGGCTTCTACTGGTTCCAGCTCACCGAGCGCAACAAGTCCGAGCCGGTGACGCCGCGCGCGGTGCCTGAGTTCGAGACGCTGGTGGTGCCGGTCAATTCGACCTGGGTGTCGCTGGCGCGCGAGCGCGGCGTGTTCGAGCATGAGGTGCTGCCAGGCTTCCTGTCGCGCACGCGCTGGTATCCCGAGCAAGATCCCAAGCAGATCAAGCCGACGCTGACCTCGGCGGTGCCGTTCTGCGACATCGGCGACAACAGGCCCTGGATCGCGGTCTTCGAAACCCCGCAACAGGATGCCACGGCGCGCTACGTGCTGCCGATGCAGATCGAATGGGTGCGCTTCGACCGCGAACGCTTCAACCCGAAGGCGCTCGCCGCCGTACGTCAGGGCGCGCGCGAAGGTACCTTGCTCGACGTTGCGACCGAGCAGATCTTCATCGGCCTGTTCCTGCGCAATCTGTCGCAGAACCTGGTGGTGGAAGAGAACAATCTGCGTCTGGAGTTCAAGGCGACCGGCCGGTTCGCCGATTACATCATCAAGGAGCCCGAACGCATCCGCGCCATCGAGCAGTCGAACAGCACGGCGCTGGTCGACAACCAGTACGTCGCCAAGATCTATCGCCAGCTCGAAGGCGGCATCAATCCCGAGATCGAGATTGGCTCCTACCTCACCGACGTCGCGCACTTCGCCAATACGCCGGCGCTGCTCGGCAGCGTCGAACTGGTCGAAGGCGACAGAAGCAGCGCGGTCGGCGTGCTGCACGCCTACGTCGAGAACCAGGGCGACGGCTGGGCCGTCACCACGGGTTATCTCGACCGCTATATCGACGAGCAGCGGTTGGCGCCGATGAGCGAAGCGCCCCGAGAGACCCAGGAGCAGGCGCCTTATCTGCACTTCATGGCGCAGATCGGCCGGCGGCTCGCCGAGCTGCATGTGGCTCTCGCCGCCGCAAAGCCCGATGATCTCGCGCCGGAGCCGATCGGCTCCGCACACGTCGAGCGCTGGGCATCCGGGCTCAAGGCACGGGCCGAGCGGATCTTCGAACGGCTGGCCGACAGCCGCGACGGCCTGCGCGAGGCCGACCGGCCTCTGATCGACCAGCTCGTCGCGGTGCGCACGACCCTGCCCGACCACCTCTATGCACTCTTGCCATCCGACATCGGCGGGTTGAACATCCGTCATCATGGCGACTTCCGCCTCGGGCAAATTCTGATCGTGAAGGACGATATCTTCATCATCGACTTCGACGGCGATCCGCGTCTGCCGCTGGCCGACAAGCGGCGCAAGGCACCGGCCGCACGCGACGTCGCCGGCCTGATCCGCTCGATTGAGCTTTCGGTTAACACAGCGCTCGGCCGCGCGCTGACGGGCGCATCCGACGAGCAGGACCGGCTCACGACCGCACTCGGCGAATGGCGCGAACGCGCCGCCGCGACATTCCTTAACGCTTACCGCGAAGCCATGACCGATCGCCGGCTGTGGCCGGAAGATCGGCAATCCGCGGACGGCCTGTTAAGGTTTTTCCTGCTTGATCAAGCCTTCGACGAAGTAGAGTACGAGCTGTCCCACCGGCCTGAGGGGCTCCGCGCGCCGCTGACCGGACTGCTTCGCATTCTGTCCAATGAGAGCGAAGCCCATGCCTAAACTGCCAGCCGAGGCCTACGCGATCATCGAGGGCCGCCACTCCGACCCCTTCCATTATCTCGGGTTGCATCCCGAGGGCGGCAAGAGCGTGGTGCGCGCGTTCCTCCCCGAGGCCACCAATGTCGAGGCGGTGGGCGAACATGGCGAGGTGGCGAAGCTCGATCGCGTCCACGCTTCGGGCCTGTTCATCGGCGCCCTGCCGAACGGCTCGAAGCGCTATCAGCTCCGCGCCAGGTTCGGCGACAACATCGTCGAGTTCGAGGACGCCTATCGCTTCCCGCCGATCCTGACCGATTTCGATCTCTATCTGCTCGGCGAAGGCACCCATCAGCGCCTCTACGACAAGCTCGGCGCGCATCCGATGCGGCTCGAAGGCATCGACGGCATCGGCTTCGTCGTGCTGGCGCCGAATGCGCGGCGCGTATCCGTGGTCGGCGATTTCAATTTCTGGGACGCGCGGCGCCATCCGATGCGGGTCCGCGGTGCCGGTTATTGGGAGCTGTTCATCCCGCACGCCAAGGCCGGCGACCACTACAAGTTCGATATCATCGGGCCGCACGGCCATCAGGTGCCGCTGAAGTCCGATCCCATGGCCTTTGCGAGCGAGGTGCGGCCGAAGACGGCTTCCATCGTGTTCGACGAGGCACATCTCGCACGCCCGCGCCCGGCGCCGGATGGCATCAACGCGCTCTCGGCGCCGATGTCGATCTACGAGGTCCATCTCGGCTCCTGGCGGCGCAAGAACGGCAACGAATGGCTCACCTATCGCGAACTGGCCGAGCAGCTACCGGCCTATGCCCGCGACATGGGCTTTACCCATCTCGAATTCCTGCCCGTCAGCGAGCATCCGTTCGACGGCTCCTGGGGCTATCAGCCGACCGGCCTCTATGCGCCAACCAGCCGCTTCGGCGGGCCTGAGGATTTCGCCGCGCTGGTCGATGCCTGCCATCGCGAGGGCGTCGGCGTGCTGCTCGACTGGGTGCCCGGCCATTTCCCTGACGATCCGCACGGGCTCGGCAGCTTTGACGGCACCTCGCTCTACGAGCATGCCAATCCCCTCCAGGGCCGCCACCTCGACTGGGGCACGCTGATCTACAATTACGGCCGCACCGAAGTGACGAACTTCCTGGTGTCGAACGCGCTGTTCTGGCTCGAGCGTTACGCGATCGACGGCCTGCGCGTCGATGCGGTCGCCTCCATGCTCTATCTCGACTACAGCCGCCCGCCGGGTGCCTGGATTCCCAACCAGTATGGCGGCCGCGAGAACATCGAGGCGGTCGCGTTCCTGCGCCGCTTCAACACCGAATTGTTCGCGCGCTTCCCGCAGGCCACCACGGCGGCCGAGGAATCCACCGCGTGGCCGCAGGTCTCGCGCCCGGTCGAATTCGGCGGGCTCGGCTTCGGCTACAAGTGGAACATGGGCTGGATGCACGACACGCTGAACTACATCAGCAAGGATCCGATCCACCGCAAGCATCATCACGGCGATATCCTGTTCGGCCTGCACTACGCTTTCTCGGAGAACTTCATCCTGCCGCTGTCACATGACGAGGTCGTGCACGGCAAACGTTCTATCCTCGGCCGCATGCCCGGCGACGAATGGCAGCGCTTTGCGAATTTGCGCGCCTATTACAGCTTCATGTTCGGCCATCCCGGCAAGAAGTTGCTGTTCATGGGCGCGGAGATCGCGCAAAGCCGCGAATGGAATCACGACCAGTCGCTCGACTGGCACCTGCTCGAATACAAGTACCATTCCGGCATCCAGGCGTTGATCCGCGACCTCAACCGGCTCTATCGCGCGGTGCCGGCGCTGCACCAGATGGATTGCGAACCGGCCGGCTTCGAATGGCTGATCACGGATGACGCCAACCGCAACGTGTTCGCCTGGCTGCGCAAGGGATTCGACGAGCACGCACGGTGTCTCGTGATCATCAACTTCTCACCCAACGTCTATCGCAACTATCGCGTCCCCGTGCCCTTTGCCGGCAAGTGGAAAGAAGTGTTCAATTCGGACTCCGCCCATTACGGCGGCACCGATGTCGGAAACATCGGCGAGGTTCATGCCGCTGGCGGCAAGGCGCCCGAGCTTCGCCTCACCGTTCCGCCGCTCGCCGCGATCTTCCTCGTTCCGGAAAGCTGACCGATGCGCCTGACCGCTGGATCGCCCGCACGCCTCGGCGCAAGCTGGGACGGACGCGGCACCAATTTCGCGTTGTTCTCCGCCAATGCGCAGAAAGTCGAGCTGTGCCTGTTCGACACGCAAGGAAGGCGCGAACTCGAGCGTGTCGAGCTGCCCGAGCGGACCGAGGACGTCTGGCACGGCTATCTCAACGACATCTCGCCGGGCCAGCTCTACGGCTATCGCGTGCACGGCCCCTACGAGCCCGAGCACGGCCACCGCTTCAACGCCAACAAGCTGCTGCTCGACCCCTACGCCAAACGGCTCGCCGGGCGGCTGGTCTGGAGCGATGCCCATTTCGCCTATCGCACCGGTTCGCCGCGCGAGGACCTCTCCTTCGACCGGCGCGACAACGCGCGCGGCATGCCCAAGGCGGTCGTCGTCGACGAGACCTTCAACTGGGGCCGTCGCGAGATCCGGCCCAACATCCCCTGGGAAGACACCATCATCTACGAGGCCCACGTCAAGGGCCTGACGCAGAAGCGCGACGACGTGCCGCCGAATTTGCGCGGCACCTATGGCGGCCTGTCGTCGCCGGCGATGATCGAGCATTTGAAAACGCTCGGCGTCACCACCGTCGAGCTGCTTCCGATCCACAGCTTCATCGACGACCGCATTCTGGTCGAGAAGAAGCTCGTCAACTACTGGGGCTACAACACGCTGTCCTTCTTCGCGCCCGAACCGCGCTACGCCCAGGACAATGCGCTCGATTCCTTCCGCACCACGGTCGCGCGCCTGCACGATGCCGGCATCGAGGTGATGCTCGACGTCGTCTACAACCACACCGCCGAAGGCAATCACCTCGGTCCGACCCTGTGCTACCGCGGCATCGACAATGCCTCCTATTACTGGCTGAACCGCGAGAACCCGCGCTATTACGACGACTTCACCGGCTGCGGCTCGTCGGTGAACCTCACCCATCCGCGCGTGCTCCAGATGGTGATGGATTCGCTGCGCTACTGGGTCGAGGTCTGCCATGTCGACGGCTTCCGCTTCGACCTCGCCACCACGCTCGCGCGCGGACCGAACGGTTATGATCGCGGCAGCTCGTTCCTGACGGCGATCCGGCAGGACCCGGTGCTGGCGGCGGTGAAGCTCGTCGCCGAACCCTGGGACCTCGGGCTCGGCGGCTACCAGGTCGGCGCATTCCCTTCCCAATGGTCGGAGTGGAACGATCGGTATCGCAGCGCCATGCGCCGCTACTGGAGCGGCGAAGGCAGCCTGATCGGCGACATCTCGAGCCGCATGACGGCCTCATCCGACCTGTTCAACCATGACGGACGGCGGCCGCGCGCCGGCATCAACCACATCACGGTGCATGACGGCTTCACGCTCGCCGACCTCTTCAGCTACAACGAGAAGCACAACGAGGCCAATGGCGAGGACAATCGCGACGGCTCCAGCGACAACCACAGCAACAATTGCGGTGTCGAGGGTCCGACCGACGATCCCGGGATTCTCGGGCTGCGGCGGCAGCTTCGCAAGAACGTGCTGGCCTGCCTGATGCTGGCGCAGGGCGTTCCGCTGATCCTGGCAGGCGACGAGGTCGGCAATTCGCAGTCCGGCAACAACAACGCCTATTGCCAGGACAACGAGGTCGGCTGGGTCGGCTGGGACAATCTCGGCAAGGATGGCGACGACATGGTCGATTTCGTCGCCGGGCTCGCGGAGATCCGCCGCCGCTTCTCGCAGCTTCGCAGCCATCGCTGGCTCGACGGCCGGCCCAAGGACGGCGTCTCCTACGGCGCGCTGTGGTTGACGCCCGCCGGCGACGAGATGACGGAGAACGACTGGAAATTTCCGGAAGGGCGGTTCCTCTCCTATGTGATGGGGCCGATGGAACCGGGGAGCGCCGCGATCTTTATCGTACTGAACGCCGCCCCCGAAGAGATCGCATTCAAATTGCCCAAAATGGCCGAATACAAAAGCTGGCAGCAGATCCTGAACACCACCGATGCCAGGCCGAACAGTGTTGATCTGCAGCCCGGAAGCGACAGCAAGGCGCCGCCGCGCTCCGTGCTCGCCTTCGCGGGGGCGCTATGAGACCATCCTTCGGGGCGAGGCCGACCAAGGACGGCGTGTCGTTCCGGCTGTGGGCGCCCGGTGCTCGCCGAGTCGATCTCCTGCTCGACAGAAGGCACGCGATGCAACGCCGGCAGGATGGCTGGTATGTCGCCGAGATTGCCGACCTGCCCGTCGGCAGTCCCTACCAGTTCAGGATCGACGACGAGATCGACGTGCCCGATCCCGCATCGGCCTTCCAGCCGGAGGACGTTTTTGGCCCGAGCGAAGTCGTCGATCATGATGCCTTCGCGTGGCGCGCGCGCGATTGGCGCGGACGTCCCTGGGAAGAGACGGTGCTGATCGAGACCCATGTCGGCACCTTCACGCCTGAGGGCACCTACCGCGCCATGATCGACAAGCTCGATCATCTCGTTGCGACCGGGATCACTGCGCTGGAATTGATGCCGCTAGCCGATTTCGCCGGCCGCCGCGGCTGGGGCTATGACGGTGTGCTCTGGTACGCGCCCGACAGCGCCTATGGCCGGCCCGAGGACCTGAAGACACTGATCGACGAGGCGCATCTGCGCGGGCTGATGGTGTTTCTCGACGTCGTCTACAATCATTTCGGCCCCGAGGGGAATTATCTCGGCCGCTATGCGCCGGCCTTCTTCACCGATGCGCATACGCCATGGGGCAGCGCGATCGATTATCGCGTGCCGCAGGTCCGGGCCTTCGCAGTCGAGAACGCGCTGTCCTGGCTCACCGACTACCGCTTCGACGGCCTGAGACTGGATGCCGCCAATCACATCATGGCGATCCCGGGCGAGCAGTCGATGTTGCAGGATCTCAGCGTCGCCGCCGGCGAGCTTGCCAAGGCCACCGGACGGCACATCCATCTCGTGCTGGAGAACGGCGACAACCGCGCCAGCCTGCTCGATGCCGCGCAGGATCCGCCCAACGGCAAATATCGCGGGCAGTGGAACGACGATTATCACCACGTCTGGCACGTGATGCTGACCGGCGAGCTCGCGGGCTATTACGCCGACTACCAGACGCCGCGCATGGATCTTGCGCGCGCGCTCGCGTCGGGCTTCGTCTACCAGGGCGAGATCTCGGAGTTCTGGGGCAAGAAGCCGCGCGGCGAGGCGAGCGGCGAGCTGCCGCCGGCGACCTTCGTCAACTTCCTGCAAAACCACGACCAGATCGGCAATCGCCCGCTGGGTGAGCGGCTCGAGAGCCTGGCATCGCCGCGACAGATCGAAGCCGCGCTCGCGGTGACCCTGCTCGCACCGATGGTGCCGATGCTGTTTCAGGGCGAGGAATGGGGCTCCACGGTGCCCTTCCCGTTCTTCTGCGATTTCCAGGGTGGCCTTGCCGACGCCGTGCGCAAGGGTCGCAAGCAGGAATATGCCTGGGCCTACGAGAAATACGGCGACGAGGTCCCCGATCCGCTCGATCCCAAAACGCTGCAATCGGCCGTGCTGGATTGGACCGGCCACACGCCGGAGCAGGATGCGCGGCTCGCGCTGGTGCGGGAGCTGCTCGCGCTCCGTCACAAGGAGATCGCACCGCGGCTGAAGGGTGCGAGGTTCGGCGATGCCGGGACGGCCGATAGCGGCCTGCTCACCGCGCATTGGCGCATGGGCGACGGCGCGAAGCTGCGCCTGACCGCCAATCTCTCGGACAAGGACATCGCACATCCCAGCGACGCGACAGGCGCGCCGATCTGGGGCTCTGTCAGCGGCGATCGGCTCCCACCCTGGTCGGTGATCTGGCATCTCGGAGGTTAGCATGCCTCCTGCCATTCCCCTTGCGACCTATCGGCTTCAGCTCACCGCGGATTTCGACTTCGACAAGGCCGCCGCGGTCGTGCCTTACCTCAAGGCACTCGGGATCACGCATCTCTACGCCTCGCCGGTGATGAAGGCGCGCAAGGGTTCGACCCATGGCTACGACACCGTCGACCACAGCCAGTTCAATCCCGAGCTCGGCGGCGAGGCCGGCTTTACCCGGCTGAGTGATGCCCTCAAGGAGCACGACCTCGGCCTCATCATCGACTTCGTGCCGAACCATGTCGGCGTGCACTTTGCCGACAATCCCTGGTGGCTCGACGTGCTGGAATGGGGGCAGGCCTCGCCGCATGCGGTTTCCTTCGACATCGACTGGGATCAACTGGCCTATCGCGCCCGCGGCGGCGTGCTGCTGCCGATCCTCGGCGCGCCCTATGGCGAGGCGCTGGAGCGCGGCGACATCGAGCTGCGCTACGATGCCGATGAAGGCAGTTTTTCCGCCTGGTATTTCGAGCATCGCCTGCCGATCGCGCCGGAACGCTATGGCGAAATGCTGCGCGTGATCGTGAAGGAAGCCGACGCCGCCGAGACCGAGGCCGGCAAGCGTCTGCTCGCGCTCGCGGCCCGCTACACGGGGCTGCGTCGCCCCAACCGCAGGGAAGCGCCCGGCTTCAAGGCGGAGCTCAAGGAAATCGCCGGCAGCGCCGACATCATCGAGCGCGGCCTCCCCGCCTATCGTTCCGCCAAGGATCGTCCGGCGCAGACGCTGGCGCTGCATCATCTGCTGGAGCGCCAGCACTACAAGCTCGGGCACTGGCGGCTTGCCTCCAGCGACATCAACTATCGCCGCTTCTTCGACGTGAACGGGCTTGCGGGCCTGCGCGTCGAGGACGCGAGCACGTTCGCCGCCACGCACCGGCTGGTGAAGCAGCTCATTGCCGACGGCAAGCTGCAAGGCATCCGCCTCGATCACATCGACGGCCTGCGCGATCCCGCACAATATTGTCAGCGGCTGCGCCGGCTGGTGCGCGACGCGCAAGGCAACACCAAACCGTTCTATACCGTGATCGAAAAGATCCTGTGCGAGCATGAGCGCCTGCCGCGTTTTGCCGGCGTTCAGGGCACCACGGGCTATGAGTGGATGAATGTCATCACTCAGGTTCTGGTCGACGCGAAGGGGCTGGAGGCGCTGAACGAGACCTGGCGGCAGATCAGCAACCGTCCGCCGCGGCTGGCGCCTTACGTCAAGGATGCCAAGCGGCGCGTGCTGGAGACGCTGCTGACCAGCGAATTCACCGTGCTGACCCGCCTGCTCGCGCGCATCGCCAACGGGCATTACTCGACGCGCGACTTCTCCGCCGACAGCCTGCGCCAAGCGCTCGAATTGTACGTGCTGCACTTCCCGGTCTATCGCACCTATTTGACGCATAGCGGCCCGACCGCGCTCGACCGCAAGCTGATCGACGACACCATCGAACGGGCCCGCGCGGAATGGTTCGCCGCGGATGAAGGCATCTTCGACTTCCTGCACGATGCCCTGACCATGGACCTGCTCAAACCCGGCCGTCCCCCGCACAGCGCCCCGCGGGTGCGCCGCTTCGCGCTGAAGGTGCAGCAGTTCACGGGACCGATGATGGCGAAGTCGCTGGAGGACACCGCGTTCTATCAATCCCACCGGCTGCTCGCCCTCAACGAGGTCGGCGGCGACCCCGCGAGCAACGGCCTCACGGTACCTGCCTTCCATGAGGCCATGCGCGCGCGTGCCAACGAATGGCCGCAAGGGATGACGGCGACCGCGACCCACGACACCAAGCGCGGCGAGGACGCGCGCGCGCGGATCGCGGCGCTCAGCGAAATTCCCGGCGAATGGACCAGTGCGGTGGCGCGCTGGAAAGTCCTGAACGCGCCGCATCTCGCGCTCGACGGCAATCTGCGCGCCCCGTCGGCGACGTTCGAATACATGCTCTACCAGACCCTGCTCGGTACCTGGCCGCTTGGGGAGACGGCCGATGCTGGCTTCGTCGAGCGCATCCAGGCCTATGCGCTCAAGGCCGCGCGCGAGGGCAAGGAGGAGACCAGCTGGCTCAACCCGCACGAGGCCTATGAGAACGGCGTCGCGAGCTTCATCGGGAAGATCCTCGATCCAGTACAATCCAGCGAGTTCCCGGACGCGCTGCAAATCCTGGCACGCCGCGTCGCGCTGCTCGGCGCCTTGAATTCGCTGAGCCAGCTCACGCTCAAGGCGACGCTGCCCGGCGTGCCGGACTTCTACCAGGGCACCGAATACTGGGACCTGTCGCTGGTCGATCCCGACAACCGCCGCCCGGTGGACTTTGCCGCGCGGCAGACGGCGCTGACGTCACTGGAAGCGCCGGACTGGCGCGGGCTGACCAAGACCTGGCCGAACGGCCAGCTCAAGCTGGCCTGGACGCGGCACCTGCTCAAACTGCGCAACGAACTCGCCGATGTGTTCGCGCAGGGCGAGTATCAGCCGCTGCAGGTCCGGGGCGCGCACGCAGACCACGTCATTGCCTTTGTCCGCCGACACGGCCGCACGGCTGCGATCGTCGTGGTCGGGCGCCAGTTTGCGCCGTTCACGCAAGAGGGCCGACAATGGCCCGCGTTCGAGGGCGTTGACGCGACGATCGACATCACCGGCTACACCGGGCCGGACCTTGCCGGCAATCAATTGCCGCTCGCGCAAGCCTTCCGGGATATTCCCGCTGCGGTCATCGAAGCACGTGCCGCCAGCACGGCGAGACCCAGGCAACAGCGCGCTCGTAGCTGACGGCTACTTGCCCCCGTCCTTGGTCAGCAGCAGCTGCCCGCGCTTGCGGATGGTCGCCTGCGCCATCTCGGCGAAGCGCTGCAACAGCCACGGCAACACAACCTCAACCTTGACGTGGTCGTCTGCGACATCGACCTGACCGCTCGCGATCTGCCCGAGCGCGCGGATGCGAAAATTCATGCTGTCGCCGTTCCAGCGCTCCTCCTCGACCTGCATCACGGGAATGCTGGCTGCGGCGCGGCCGAGCCCGGTCTTGAGCCGGCGCACGGCTTCCTCGCGGCCGAGACGATGCGGAATGGAGACGACAAGCGGTGCTGACATGGCGCTGCCCTGTGGTGACTGATCCTTACATAGTCATGCCGCCTGGACTGGCAAAGGTTCCATGCAAGTTCGCCCCGTTCGCCGTGTTTCATCGTCGGAACTATAGAACCTGCGGCAAGTTGCCCTCGCACCACGGGACAGGTGCAAACGACCCTTTCAACAAAGGGCTGGAGGAGACTAGCATGTCTATCGGTACGATCATTCTGATCATCTTGGTCATCGCGCTGCTCGGCGGCTTCAGCGGTATCGGCGGCGGCCCGTTCTACGGCACCGGCTATTACGGCGGCGGCGGCCTCGGGCTCGTCATCGTCATCCTGCTGATCCTGCTGTTGCTCGGACGGATCTAGCGCAAGGAGCTGTAGCGGCCTCGTAGGGTGGACAAAGGCGCAACGCGCCGTGCCCACCTCTTCGCCGCAATAAGAAAGCTGGTGGGCACGCTTCGCTTTGCCCACCCTACTTCTTCTTCCCCGCGAGCTTCTTCGCCGCCGCCTTGATTGATGTGGCCGCGTCGTCATAGCCATCCCAGGCTTTCGAGCGCGCCAGCAGGCCCGGCACCGTCCGCACCGTGTACCGCTTCGGATCGAGATCGCCCTTCACCTGCGCCCATGTCACGGGCATCGACACGGTCGCGCCATCGCGCGCACGGGGTGACAGCGGAGCTACCGCCGTCGACAGGCGATCGTTGCGCAAATAATCCAGGAAGATCTTTCCGTTGCGCAGCTTCTTCGACATGTTGAGCAGATAGCGCTCGGGATCGTCGTCGGCCATCCACTGGCAAACGCCTTGCGCGAACGCCTTGGCCTCCTTCCAGCTCACCTTGTCGCGCGCGCCGTGGAGCAGCGGCACCACCACGTGCAGGCCTTTGCCGCCGGTGGTCTTGCAAAAGCTCTCCATGCCGACGTCAGTGAGGCGCTGCCGCATCTCCTTGGCGGCGTCCACGACATCGGCGAATTTGACGTCCGGCGCGGGATCGAGATCGAACACCAGCCGGCCCGGCGTATCGTAGGCGTTCGGGGCACAATTCCAGGGATGCAGTTCGACGCCGCCGATCTGCGCGACCGCGGCGAGCCCCTCGACGCGATCGATCTGCAGGTACGGCTTGCGATCGCCCGAGACCTTCGCGAGCTCCAGCAGGTTCGACGTGCCCTGCATGGCATGGCGCTGGAAGAATTTTTCGCCGCCGATGCCATCCGGCGCGCGCAGGATCGAACAGGGCCGGCCCTTGATGTGCTCGATCATCCAGGCGCCGACGGCCTCGAAATAGCGCGCAAGATCGAGCTTGGTCACGCCCGCGCCGTCGCCGCCATCCGGCCACAGCTCCTTGTCCGGCTTCGAGATGACGACACCCATCACCTCGGCCGTACCGGCATCCTTCCGCTTGCCTGCCTTCGGCACAGCAGGCTTCCTGGTCGAGGGTTTTGCGAGTTCGGTATCGACGGGTGTTTCCGCCCCGACCTCCTCGGCCGGCTTGTCCTGCCGCAGGCCCTTGAAGGCGGCCTGGCGGATATTGCCGTCGGCGGTGAAGCCGGCGAACTCGATCTCGGCGACGAGCTCCGGCTTCAGCCAGTGCATGTCGCGCGTCTTTTTCGGCGCGTTCTTGCCGCCGAAGGGGCTTTGCTTGGCCTCCATGGCCTTCAAGGACGGCATGATGCGCTTGACCGTGTCCGCGCCGAAGCCGGTGCCGACCATACCGACGAAGGCAAGATGATCGCCGCGGTGCACGCCGGCCATCAGCGAGCGGAATTTGCCGTTGGTGGTCTTCCAGCCGCCGATCACGACCTCATGGCCGGCGCGGCATTTGGCCTTGGTCCAGCTTTCCGTTCGCCCCGACCGGTAAGGCGCATCGAGCTTCTTCGACACCACACCTTCGAGCTCGAGCTTGCAGGCAGATTGCAGCACGGCATCGCCGCTGCTCTCGAAATGCTCGACATAGCGGATTTGGCCCGATTTCTTCTTGCCTGCGTCCAGGAGTTGCCTGAGGCGGTCCTTGCGCTCGCCGAGTGGCAGGCGCCGGCAATCGAGCCCCTCGGCGAACAGGAGGTCGAAGGCAAAGAAGATCAGGTCCTCGGTCTTGCCGTCCGACAGCGCGGCCTGGAGCGAGGAGAAATTCGGCGCGCCGTTGTGATCCAGCGCGACGATCTCGCCGTCAATCATGGCGTCGGGAAGCTCGCCCGCCTCCTTCGCGATGGCTGCGAACTTGTCGGTCCAGTCGAGGCCCTTGCGCGTCTTCAGCGTCGCCTCGCCGTCCTCGACGCGGAGCTGGACGCGATAGCCGTCGAACTTGATCTCGTGGCACCAGCCATCGGCCGCCGGCGGCCGCTCGACCGGGGTACAGAGCTGCGGCGCGACGAAGTCCGGCATCTCCGAGACTTCTTTCGCGTTTGTCGCGGTCGTCGCTTTCGTCTTTGCGCCCGTCCCGCGCTTCAACGCCGCGCCGGGCGCCGGCCTGACGGTGCGCCCTTTCGGCTCCTCGGCACGATTGGACTGCCAGACCGCATCGGCCTTGGCCTTGGCACCCTTCGCCAGCATGAACGGTTTTGGCGCGCGACCCTTGCCATCGGCGATCTCTGCCATCGCGCGGCCGGAGGCCACCGACTTGTCCTCGCCGAGAATGTCGTCGCTCTCGCTGGCATATTCGTCGCGATGCTTGATCAGCAGCCAGTTGGTGCGCTTGCCGCCGGTGCGGTCATGCCTCATCCGCACCAGCACCCAGCTTCCATGCAACTTGTCGCCGTGGAGCGTGAACTTGAGGTCGCCCTTCTGGAAGCCGCGCTGGGGATCCTCGGACTCCCAGGTGCCGCGGTCCCAGAGCATGACCGTACCGCCGCCATACTGCCCTTCCGGAATCGTGCCTTCGAAATCGCCATAGTCGAGCGGATGGTCCTCGACCTCGACCGCCAGCCGCTTGTCATGCGGATCGAGCGAGGGTCCCTTGGTGACCGCCCACGACTTGAACACGCCGTCGAACTCGAGCCGCAGATCATAGTGCAGCCGCGTCGCATCGTGCTTCTGGATCACGAAGCGCCGCTGCGCCGATGGCGCCACCGCGGTCTTGCCCGACGGCTCCGGTGTCTTCTCGAAATCGCGTTTCTGTCGGTAGGTGGAGAGTTTTCGCAGCACGACCGGTCCCGCATTCTCTTTCGGCGTTGAAGCCTATCACGGCGGAAGTCCCACCCGGAACCAAAACCCGATGGGACTGTTGGGGTTCCAAAATGCCTTGAAACGCTGGAGAACGGAATGGCCCCGCGCGCCTATTGGAAGGGAACGTTAAAGCTCTCGCTGGTCAGTTGCCCGGTCGCGCTTTATCCGGCGACCACCGCGGCCGAGAAGACGCGGTTTCACATGATCAACCGCGAGACCGGAAACCGGCTCAAGCAGCAGATGGTGGACTCCGAGACCGGTGACGTGGTCGAGAGCGGCCAGAAGGGACGCGGCTACGAGCTGCGCAAGGGCAAATACGTCGAGATCGAGCCGGAGGAGCTCGAGGCGGTCCAGATCGAAAGCAACCACACCATCGACATCGAGAGTTTCGTGCCGAGCGACGAGATCGACCAGCGCTATCTCAATCATCCCTATTATATCGCGCCCGACGGCAAGGCTGCGGTCGATGCCTTCGCCGTGATCCGCGACGCCATGAAGGACCAGGACCGCGTGGCGCTCGCCAAGATCGTGCTCACCAACCGCGAGCACATCATCGCGATCGAACCGCTCGGCAAGGGCCTGCTCGGCACCACGTTGCGATTCCCCTACGAACTCCGCGACGAGGACCAGTTCTTCGACGGCATCAAGAGCCCCAAGATCACCAAGGACATGGTCGAGCTCGCCGGCCACATCCTGCGTACCAAGGCCGCACATTTCGACCCGAGCAAGTTCAAGGATGAGTACGAGACCGCGCTGAAGGCGCTGGTGAAGCGCAAGGCCAGCGGCAAGACAATCGAGCCGCCGGAGCGCGAGGAGCGGCCGAGCAACGTCGTCAGCCTGATGGACGCGCTGAAGCAGAGCCTGAAGGGACGCGGCGGGAAGAAGACGGCGGCGAAGTCCCATGCGCGTCGTGCCGCCGGGCGCCCGCGAGCCGCGAAGAAGACGCAGCGCTCGACGGCGCGGCAGAGGAAGGCGGGGTGATTTCGCCGCGCGACCCACTCTCTGCCCTCATGGTGAGGAGGCGCGAAGCGCCGTCTCGAACCATGCAGGCCTCGCTGCTGCAGCCGGGCCTTCATCCTTCGAGACGCGCGTTCCGCGCTCCTCAGGATGAGGATCGAAAGCTAATCCCCCGCCTTCAGCCGGTACCCGATCCCCGTCTCCGTCAGCACATATTGCGGGCGTTCGGGGTCGGCTTCGATCTTCTGGCGGAGCTGGCGGACATAGACGCGCAGATATTGTGCGTCGGTGAGCTCGTCCCAGAGCTCCTTGAGCAGGAAACGATGGGTCAGCACCTTGCCGGCGTGCTGCACCAGCACGCGCAAGAGATCGTACTCCTTCGGTGACAGCTTTATCTCGCGCTCGCCGACCTTGACGATGCGACGCACGAGATCAACCGAGAGATCGCCGGTGCGGAACACCGGACGCTCGCCCTTGACCTGGAGCTGGTGCCGCAGCGCCGCGCGCAGGCGCGCCAACAGCTCGTCCATGCCGAACGGCTTTGTCAGATAATCGTCGGCGCCGAGATCGAGCGCCTGCACCTTGCCGGCCTCGTCGCCGCGGCTCGACAGCACCACGATCGGCACGCCCTCGTTGCGGCCGCGGATGGTGCGCAGCAATTCGTGGCCCTGGATGTCGGGCAGGCCGAGATCGAGAATGATCAGCGCGGGTTCTTCCGCGAGCTTCTCGAGCGCGGTCTTTCCATTCGACGCTTCCAGGATCTCGTAGCCTTGCGTCGAGAGTCCCATCCGCAGCAATTTTCGGATTGGCGGCTCGTCGTCGATGACCAGAACCTTGATCGGGGCGGCACTCATGCGGCTGTATCCAATGCGTGGGTCCGTGCCGGAACGGGCAGCCGGATGGTGAGGATCGCGCCGCTGCGGTCGCCGCGGTTGGCGGCCGAGATCGTGCCCTGCATCGCCTCGACGAAGCCGCGGGAGATGGCGAGCCCCAGCCCGGTGCCGGGACGGACATGGTCGCCCTTCTGCACGCGATAGAACTTGTCGAACACGCTCTCGAGCTCGTCAGGCGGAATGCCGCCACCCTGGTCGGCGATCTCTAACACAACTTGATTCCCTTCGCGCCGGCTGCGGATCGAGATGGTTGTATCGGGCAGCGAATATTTCGCCGCATTGTCGAGCAGATTGAACAACACTTGCTCGAACAGCACGGCATCGAGCTGAAGCATCGGCAGATCGGCGGCCAGCACCAGTTCCACCTTGTGCGCCGTCAATATCTTGCTCGCACGCCGCAGCGCGCTGCCGACGATCTCGCCGAGATCGTGCAGTGCCGCGTTGGGCACGATGGCGCCGGATTCGAGCTTTGTCATGTCGAGCAGATTGGCGATGAAGCGGTTGAGCCGCTCGGACTCGTCGATCACGGTGGCGAGCAGATCGCGCTTCTCGGTGTCGGACAAGGCACCGGCGAGATCGCGCATGGTCGAGGCCGCGCCAAGCACGGAGGCCAGCGGCGTCTTGAGATCGTGCGAGATCGAGGTCAGCAGCGCAGAGCGCAACCGCTCGGATTCGACGGTGCGCTTGACGCGATCCACGTCCTCGACCAGCAGCACGCGCTCGATTGCCAGTGCGCCCTGGTCGACGAGTGCATCGAGCAGCCGGCGCTGGTCCGGGGTCAGCAGCGGACCGGTGCGATCATTGTCGATACCGATGACACCGATCGGACCACGCCCGGTGCGCATCGGCAGGAACAGCCGCTTGGCGCCGGGAAGCGTGTCCGAGCCGCGGCCGGCGGGACGATCATTACTCCAGGCCCAATTGGCGGCGGCGAGATCGGCCTGCTCGATCTGGTCCTCGGGCGGATAGCCGGACTTCACTGTGAGCAGCCCTTCCTCCGGCAGCAGCAGGACCACGCGAACCTTCAGCATCAGCGCGGTTTGATAGGCAGTTGCCCAGAGCACGTCGTCGAGCGTGCCGGTGCCCGTGAGCTTGCGGCTGAACGCATAGAGCTGCTCGGTCGTGCGGATGCGGCCGAGCGCGGTGTCCGCCTGCGTGCGCACCCGCCCGGCGACATTCGATACCACGAACGCGATCAACATGAAAAAGAAGAACGCCGCAACATTGGTCGGGTCGGTAATCGTGAAAGTGTAGACCGGCGGCAGGAAGAAGAAGTTGTACGCCAGCGACGCCGCGACGCTCGCAAGGAGCGACGGCCACAACCCGTAGCGAACAGCCACGGCGACAACCGCGGTCAGGAACATCAGGTCGACGTTTTCGATGCCGAAATACGGCTTGATGGCCACCGCTGCGGCAAGGCCGAGCGCGGTGATCCCGAGCGCCTTCAAATAGGGACGAGCATCAAACGCCTCTGCCCGTGCCGCCGTCTGAACCGCCGTCTTCGGCGCCGGCTCGGCCGCGAGCTCATCGCCGGGAATGACGTGAACGCTGATATTGCCGGAACTGCGCACGAGATCATGCACGACGGAGCCGCGCGTCAGTTCGAACCACCGCGAGCGCGTCGATTTCCCGATCACGATCTGGGTGACGTTGTTGCCTTGCGCGAAGTTGATGACGTCGTCGGCGATGCGGCGGCCGACAGCGGGAATGGTCAGCGCTTCACCGCCGAGCGATTCGGCAAGCCGCAGCGTATCGGCGAGACGATCGCGTTCCTCGTCCGAAAGCTGGAGCGACCGCCGGGTCTCGATCGAGATCGCGGTGAATTGCGCATGCAGCCGGTCGGCCAGCCGTTTGGTGTAGCGGACGAGCCCGGCCGCGCGCGGATCCTCGCTGATGCAGACGAGGATGCGCTCGCCCGCGGCCCAAGGGCCGGCGATGGCATTCGCCTGCATGTGATTGAGAAGCTGCTCGTCGACCCGCTCGGCCGTACGCCGCAGCGCCAGCTCGCGCAGCGCGGTCAGATTGCCCGGCGAGAAATAGTGCTCCAGCGCCCGCTCGGCCTGCTTGGGCACATAGACCTTGCCCTCCCGCAGCCGCTGGATCAGATCGTCGGGCGTGAGGTCGATCAGCTCGATCGCATCGGCGCGGTCGAAGACCGAGTCCGGCACGGTCTCGCGCACCCGCACATGGGTGATCTGGGCGACGACGTCGTTCAGGCTCTCGATATGCTGGATGTTGACGGCGGTGTAGACGTCGATGCCGTGGGACAGCAGCTCCTCGACGTCGAGATAGCGCTTGGGATGGCGGCTGCCGGCGGCATTGGTATGAGCGAGCTCGTCAACCAGCGCGATCCGAGGGCGGCGCTCGATCACGGCATCGAGGTCCATCTCCTCGACGCTCTGGCCGCGGTAATCGAACCTCTTGCGCGGCACAACCTCGAGCCCGCGCACCAGCGCCTCGGTCTCGGCGCGGCCATGGGTCTCGACAAAGCCGACCACCACGTCGATGCCCGCCTTGCGCCTGGCATGGGCGCTTTGCAGCATCTCGTAGGTCTTGCCGACGCCGGGGGCGGCGCCGACGAAGATCTTCAGCTTGCCGCTCGCGCTCTCCTCCCGGCGCGCGGCTTCAAGCAGCGCCTCAGGGGACGGACGTTGTTCGGGATCGCGGCGCTCTCGGACCATCAGGCCAATATAATCATCCGCCCGCCCCCAGCCTAGACCGCTACTTCGCGGTGGCGCGATCGAGCGCGAGGTTCAGTGCCAGAACGTTAACCCGCGGTTCGCCAATCAGGCCGAGCAAACGGCCCTGGGTGTTGGAGGCCACGAGCTGCTTGACCTGATCGTCCGGCAGATTCCGCGCCTTCGCCACCCGCGGCACCTGAAATTCAGCCGCTTCCGGCGAGATGTCCGGGTCGAGGCCGCTGGCCGAGGTGGTGACCAGGTCGACCGGCACGGCGGCGTTCGGATTTTCAGCCTTCAACTTGTCCACATCCTCCTTGAGCCGGTCGGCCAGCGCCTTGCTGGTTGGGCCAAGGTTGGAGCCGCCCGAGTTGGCCGCGTTGTAGGGCGCCGACACCGTCTTGGTCGAATCATTCGGGTCCGGCGCCAAAGTCGCCGAGAGGCGGCCATGGAAATATTTGTCCTCCTTGAACTCCTGCCCGATCAGGGCGGAGCCGATCACCTTGCCGTCCCGCTCGATCAGGCTGCCCTGCGCCTGCGAGGGGAAGATCGCACCGGCAATTGCGGTCATTGCGAGCGGATAGGCCAGGCCGGTGATGGCGGTGAGCACCAGCAGCAGGACGATGGCGGGGCGGATTTCTCTGAGCATGTTAGGTCTCCAAATCTTTCGTCATTGCGCGGGGCGCGGTGCGCCCCGCGGCGACGATCAAGCCAGATGCAAGGCGGTGACGACGAGGTCGATCGCCTTGATGCCGATGAAGGGAATCACGATGCCGCCGAGGCCGTAGATCAGGAGGTTGCGCCTCAGCAATGCGCCGGCACCGACCGCGCGATAGGCCACGCCCTTCAGCGCCAGCGGGATCAGCGCGATGATGACCAGCGCGTTGAAGATGATCGCCGACAGGATGGCGCTCTGCGGGCTCGACAGGTTCATGACGTTGAGCACGTTGAGCTGCGGGTAGAACGCCAGGAACATTGCCGGGATGATCGCAAAATACTTTGCGACGTCGTTGGCGATCGAGAACGTGGTCAGCGCACCGCGTGTCATCAGCAGCTGCTTGCCGATCTCGACCACCTCGATCAGCTTGGTCGGGTTGGAATCGAGGTCGACCATGTTGCCGGCCTCGCGGGCGGCCTGGGTGCCGGTGTTCATGGCGACGCCGACGTCGGCTTGGGCAAGCGCCGGCGCGTCGTTGGTGCCGTCGCCGCACATGGCGACCAGCTTGCCCTTGGCCTGCTCGTCGCGGATCAGCTTCAGCTTGTCCTCGGGCGTTGCCTGCGCGAGGAAATCATCGACGCCCGCCTCCGCCGCGATCGCAGCGGCCGTCATCGGGTTGTCGCCGGTGATCATGATGGTGCGGATGCCCATGCGGCGCAGTTCTGCGAAGCGCTCGCGGATGCCGCCCTTGACGATGTCCTTGAGCTGGATGACGCCGAGCAGCTTGCCGTCCTTGGCGACCGCAAGCGGCGTTCCGCCTGCTTTCGAGATCTCGTCGGCAATGGTCTGGACTTCACGGCCGGCGTCGGAAAGCACCGCAGGCTGGATGGCGCGCGCGGTGTTGCCGGAGGCAACGGCCAGCGGCGCACCGCCGCCGACATAGTTGAGCATGGCATCAACCGCGCCCTTGCGCACCGACGAGCCGCCGGCATCGACACCGCTCATGCGGGTTTGTGCCGTGAACGGAATGAAGGTGGCGCCAAGCTCGGCCATGTCCCGGCTGCGAATGGAATACTTCTCCTTCGCCAGCACGACGATCGAGCGGCCTTCCGGTGTCTCGTCGGCGAGCGAGGCGAGCTGGGCTGCGTCCGCGAGCTCCTGCTCGGTGACGCCGCGCACCGGGCGAAAGGCAGTGGCCTGGCGGTTGCCGAGCGTGATCGTACCGGTCTTGTCGAGCAGCAGCGTGTCGACGTCACCGGCAGCCTCGACCGCGCGGCCGGACATCGCCAGCACGTTGAAGCGGACCAGGCGGTCCATGCCGGCGATACCGATCGCCGACAGCAGCGCGCCGATCGTGGTCGGGATCAGCGTCACGAACAGTGCGACCAGCACGACCACCGAGATCGAGCCGCCGGCATAAGCCGCATAGCTCGGAATGGTGACGGTGGCGAACACGAAGATGATGGTGAGGCCTGCGAGCAGGATGTTGAGCGCGATCTCGTTCGGCGTCTTCTGGCGCTCGGCGCCCTCGACCAGCTTGATCATGCGGTCGATGAAGGTCGAGCCTTGCGCGGCCGTGATGCGGACGCGGATCCAGTCGGACTGCACCTGCGTGCCGCCGGTCACCGCCGACCGGTCGCCGCCGGACTCGCGGATCACGGGCGCGGACTCGCCGGTGATGGCGGCTTCGTTGACGGAGGCCACGCCCTCGATCACCTCGCCGTCGGAGGGGATGACGTCACCGGCCTCGACCAGCACGATATCGCCGACCTTCAGGCTGGTGCCCGGCACCAGCGTGAAGGCCTGGCCCGCGCCGCTCAGGAGCTTGGCCTGGCTCTCGGTGCGGGTCTTGCGCAGAGATTCCGCCTGTGCCTTGCCGCGGCCTTCGGCCACCGCTTCGGCGAAATTGGCGAACAGCACCGTGAACCAGAGCCAGAGGATGATCTGGAAGGTGAAGCCGAGATTCTCGCCGCCGGTGACGAGGTCGCGCAGAAAGATCACCGTGGTGAGCGCGGCCACGATCTCGACCACGAACATCACGGGGTTCTTGATCATCAGCCGCGGGTCGAGCTTGGTGAAGGACGCGCTGATCGCAGGCAGAACGATCTTGGGATCGAGCATTGCCGACATCGGGGCACGTTTTTGCAGTTTCATCGTATCCATGGAGGTCACTCCAAACAATCAGAAGACGTTGCCGGCGTTCATCGCGAGTTGCTCGACGATCGGGCCGAGCGCGAGTGCCGGGAAGAAGGTCAGGCCGCCGATGATCAGGATCACGCCCACGACGAGGCCGACGAACAGCCCACCCGTGGTCGGGAACGTGCCCGCCGACGGCGGGATCGACTTCTTGGCGGCCAGCGAGCCCGCAATCGCCATAGCCGGAACGATCATGAAGAACCGGCCGACGAACATCGCGGATGCGAGCGTGAGGTTGTAGAACAACGTGTTGCCGGTGAGGCCCGCGAAGGCCGAGCCGTTGTTGCCGGTCGCCGAGGTGAAGGCGTAGAGCACCTCGGTGAAGCCATGCGGGCCGGCATTCGCCATGGAGGCGACCGCCGCCGGATAGACCACGCCGACCGCGGTCCAGCCGAGATACATCAGCGGCAGCACCAGGATCGCGAGCATCGCCATCTTGACTTCGCGCGCCTCGATCTTCTTGCCGACATATTCCGGTGTGCGGCCGACCATCAGGCCGGCGACGAAAATCGCGAGCACGACGAACAGCAGCATGCCATAGAGGCCGGCGCCGACGCCGCCGATGATGACTTCGCCGAGCTGCATGTTGATCAGCGGGATCATGCCGCCGAGCGCGGTGAAGCTGTCATGCATGGCGTTGACCGCGCCGCACGAGGCGGCCGTGGTCACCACAGCGAACAGCGAGGATGCGACGATGCCGAAGCGGACTTCCTTGCCCTCCATGTTGCCGCCGGTGAGGCCGAGCGCATGCATCATCGAGGTGCCGTTGGCTTCTGCCCAGTAGGTGATGGAGACACCGGCGATGAACAGCACGCCCATCACCGCGAAGATCGCCCAGCCCTGGCGCTGGTTGCCGACCATGCGGCCGAACACATTGGTCATGGCCGCGCCGATCAGGAAGATCGAGAGCATCTGCACGAGATTCGACAGCGCGGTCGGGTTCTCGAAGGGATGGGCGGCGTTGGCGTTGAAGAAGCCGCCACCATTGGTGCCGAGCATCTTGATCGCGACCTGCGAGGCCACCGGGCCGACCGCGATGGTCTGCTTGGCGCCTTCGAGCGTCGTGGCCTCGACGTAAGCACCGAGCGTCTGCGGCATGCCCTGCCAGACCAGGAACAGCGTGTAGACGACACAGATCGGCAGCAGCACGTAAAGTGTCGTGCGGGTGACGTCGACCCAGAAATTGCCGACCGTGCGCATCGAGGCGCGCGAGAATCCGCGGATCATGGCCACCGCGAGCGCGATGCCGGTCGCCGCCGACAGGAAATTCTGGTGCGTCAGGCCGAGCATCTGCACGAGATAGGATACCGTGCTCTCGCCGCCGTAATTCTGCCAGTTGGTGTTGGTGATGAAGGAAATCGCGGTGTTGAAGGAGAGATCCTGGGCGACCGCGCCCTGCCCGGCCGGGTTGAAGGGCAACACCGCCTGAAGCCGCATCACGCCGTAGATGATGAGGAAGCCGCCGACATGGAACAGCAGCATCGAGACCGTGTAGGTCAGCCAATGCTGCTCGCGCCTCTCCTCGACGCCGGAAAACCAGTAGATGCCGGCCTCGATCGGCCGCAGCACCGGCGACAGGAACGTCCGCTCGCCGTTGAAAACGCGCGTCATGTACCAGCCGAGCGGCTTGGTCAGCGCGACAATGATCGCGCAAAAGAGAATGATCTGGAGCCAACCGATCATAGTCATGGCATCAACCCTTTAGGACGTTTGACCTGCGCAGGAGCGGCAGGATCAGGGCAAGCAGGCACGCGACGAGCGCGGCGTCCGCGAGCAGCAATTCGAGAAGCAGCAGCACGGGTCAGAACCGCTCGGGCCGCAGCAGCGCGTAAGTGAGGTAGAACAGGAGACCGAGCGAGACGACGGCGGCGAGCGAATAATCGAAGGTCATGGTCCGCTCCCTCACAGCCGTTCGCAGGCGTAGGTGTAGCCGATCGCGAGCGCGAAGAAGCCAAAGCCCAGCGCCAGCATCAGAATGTCCATCATGGGAATGCTCCTCGTTGCGGCTTTATGTCGGACGCAACCGTTTCTCAGGCGTCCGGCGAGCGCGTGGAACGAAGGAAATGCAAAGCATTTCCACGGCACCAGCCGGGACTTTTGACCGTGTTGAAGTGCCACCACCGGCATAGGTTTTCGAGATGAGGCCTATGGCGAAGTTATATGAATTCCATAAAGGCCGACGCGTCGTGGCTGTCCGCCATGTGGCGCCGACACTGTATTCCGGGCGGTCGTTCCGAGCCGGCAGCGCAGCGACACAAGCCAGCGTTGCTTTCACTACCGTTGTTAAGGCAGGCCATGGCCAGGGTCTTTTCAAAAAGCCCTGCTTCTATAAGCCTCGACCTTCGGCGGCGACGGCGGCCGGGGATCTGTCGCTCTTATCCGGAAGATTCCGTGCACTTATGAAATCCTTATATCTCCCGTCCCGTCCCCATCTCGTTTTCAAATGCGCTTCCAGCCATCTTGGAGAGGCCGGCCGACTGACCGACGCCAATTCCAGGAGGCCTGACATGACCGCCGTTCTCCGACGCCTTGCCCCACCTTCCCTCAACCAGCAGCTTCGCGCGGCACCGGCAATGACGCGTCCGCTGATGCTCGACATCATCGATCAGGCCTGTCGGCGCTTCCCGTCGCGCGGGCGGAGCGAGCGCAGTGCGCGTATCATGCGCCTGGTCGATGCCGAGGCCTGGACCGACGCCGCGCTGGCGCTGATCGAGCTCGAGCTGCCGCTGTGGCAGGTCCGCCGCATCGCCTATGACGAGGGCGAGTGGCATTGCGCGCTGTCGCGCGAGCGCGAATTGCCGGACTGGCTCGACGCCGCTGTCGAAGCCCGGCATGCCGATCTCGCACTGGCCTTGCTGTCGGCCTTCATCGAAGTACAGGCATTGGCCRTGGAGGTATCGCGGCCGAGCGTTCCCACCGTGCGCCCCGCCCCGGACCCGCTCTATCAGCCGGTCGCTTGCGAGAATTTCAGCTAGGCCAAGCGGAGGTTCGCGCCTTGCCGCAATCTTCAGACATGTCGCGGGGCCTCAGCCCGACGCGGTTGATCGCGCGCTTTGCCGTCCGCATCGCACTGCTCGTCGCCTTTGCAGCCTTCGGCAGCGTCGGCTTTGCACGCAGCCTCTCCGCTCTGCTCTGGATGTCGATCATCCTGTGCGCCCTCGCCGGCCTCGTCAGGCGCGAGCCGCTGTTCGGTGCCGTCCTCAATCATTGGGACGAGGGCGTTGCCTTCGGCGCCCTGTTCGCGCTGGTTCAGGTCGTCAACGAGCTGGCCTGAACATCGGGCTTTATGACCTTCCTATGAGATCGTCGCGCAGCCTCACTCGAAATCATATTCGCTTGAAAAGATATTGATCGGGTGGTCGCGGGACACGCACCCGCCGCCCGCGTCAATCGGAAGGAATACGAAAGTGAAACTCGTCGAACCTCCCTCGTGCAGCTCTCCCTCGACCATCGTCTTCATCGGCCGCAACCACAGGGGACAGTGGGTCGCCCAGCAGCAGAACGGCCTCTACGGTGGCCTGTTCGTCAACCGCGCCCAGGCCATCAAATATGCGCTGTTCGAAAACGGACAGCATCCCGAGACCATCATCGAGCTGCCACGCGAGATCGAGCTCGACATGGGCAGCAGGCCCGATGCCGCCGCTCCCAAGCGCGCCGCCTGAGTTCCTCGGCAAAAACCATGTTCATCCCACCCTCCGCCTGGTTCACCGGGTTCATACCGGACCTGCCGACGCCGTTCGATTCGGCCGACGCGATCGACCTGAAGGCGTTCGCCGCGCTCTGCGAGCGTCAGATCGCAGCCGGCGTACCCGCGCTGGTGGTGTCTGAGACCGCCGGCGAGGCACCGACGCTCTCGCCGGCCGAGCAGGCGCTGATCATTCGCACCGCGGTCGATGTCGCGCGTGGCCGCGTGCGGATCATTGCCGGCGCCGTGTCGAATTCAACGAGCCACGCCATCGAACTCGCGCGGCGCGCGGAGGCCGCCGGGGCCGATGCCGTGATGTCGGTGGTGCCCGCCTACAACAAGCCGATGCAGGAAGGAATGCTCGCGCACTTCCGCGCCATTTCCGGCGCGATCGGCCTGCCCGTGATCCTGCACGACGCACCCTCCCGCACGCTGCGCCCGCTCGCCGACGAGACGCTTCTGCGTCTCGTCGAATCGCGCCAGTTCGTCGGCCTGCGCGATGCGAGCGGCGACATCACCCGTCCGATGCGCCTGTCCCGCCACCTGCCTGCCGGCTTTCGCTGTCTATCCGGCGACGACACCACCGCCTTCGGCTTCATCGCGGACGGCGGCGATGGCGCGATCTCGGAGATTGCCAACGTCGCGCCGGATCTCTGCCGTACGATTTTTTCACATGTCAGGCAGGGCCGGCTGCAATCCGCCCGCTACCTGCACAGGCGCCTGATCCCCTTGATCGCCTGCCTCGGGAAGGAGAGCCCGGCCGCACTTAAATGTGCACTCGGCGTGCTTGGCCTGATGTCGCCCGCCATAAGGCTTCCGATCGTTCCGCTGGACGCAGCCGCGCAGAGGGAAGTGGTACGCGCGTTCGCCGCGATCGCCGACGAGGAGCTGATCGACCGCGTCGGCGCCTGAGGCGTCGCACGGCATCCGGGTATCCCCATGCGGCAATCAATCGAAAGGCCTCACAGGCTGCTCCGCGCCTGGCAGCTCGCGCTGCTGCGATTTGCCGTGACGCTCGATGAGTCCGACAGGCTTAATGTCGCCGCGCTCGCGGCGGAGCTCGATCATCTGGGCGGCGGCGCCAGGGACTCCCTCCACTTCTTTCGGCGGACCAGCTCGCAACTCTGTGCGGCCATCAGCGGGCAGCGGCAGAGTGTGGAAGCGACGCTGGAATGCTTCTGCGAGCAGATCGAGGAACCGCGGCTGCGGAACGCCTTTGCCGCAGCGATCGGGATGACGCATTCGGATCCTGCGCCGTCTCAGGCCCGGCCGAAGCGGAACCCCGGTCTCTTCAGAGGGCTGCCGGCGCGACGGTCGGCATCCTTATAGCATTCCTATACTGGTGCCTCGGCGCTCATCTCGCAATCCTACGCAACGATGGACATCATAGGAGGCAGATTGCGGCGGCCTCGGCCGCCGCCATGCTGACGAAGGAATGCAGACATGTCGATGCTGACACATGGCGTTGAGCGCTCCCTTGGCTGGGCCGAACGCCCCGCACGGATCTCGCCGGAGCGCAAGGCGCAGCTCAAGCGCATCGCGCTCAGCGCGCTGACCCTGCTCTCGATGGGCAGCGTGCTCGCAGCGCTGATCGCGCTGAAGACCGCGATCTATGTCTGGCACCTCCACGCCTGACGGCATGGGAGACCATCATGACCTTGCAGATGTGTGAGGAGGCCGCCATGGCCGCGATCGCCCTTCAAGCCACGCGCCGCCAGCCCGAGCGACCGACAATGGCCGCGTCCGCGGCGTGCCTTGGACCGATCGACCCGGATGTCATAAGCACCGCCATCCCCGCCTTCTTCATCGGGCGCAACAGCGCCGGCCTCTGGGTCGCGCGCGAGGCGCATGGACGCATCGGCGGTCTCTTCCTGTTCAAGAGCTCAGCGGTCGATTTCGCCAACCGGCAGAGTGGCCTCGCAAGATGCGCGCTGGTGTTTCCCGCCGAGACCTTCGAGCTCGATATCGAGAACCGCGGCAATCCGCTGATTGCGCTGGCGGAGGGCGCGAGGCGGCTCCTGGCCCGCGCGGCGGCAAGGCTGCGGACATGATCGAGCTCAAGATCGCCATCCTGGTTGCGGTGATGGGGGCATTGCTGCTCGGCATGCGCATCGGCGCCGCGCCTGCCACGGACAAGTAGCATGCAGCTCCTCAAGGGAAATCTGGAGCAGGCGGTCACGACGACGATCCTGACCATGGGCGCGATCCTGACAATCGTGATCACGCTCGTGGCACGCGGGCTGGGAGTTTAGAATCCGGCACATCGATGGACCGTGAATTGACCATGGCTGCCTACGCGGCGAGCAGCCGGGTGCGCGGCGCCGTCGCGATGCCCGCCTGAGGCCGCGTATCCCCGCGAAAAGATCTGGCCGATCTGGCGCAATTTCACGGAACCGTGTAGATCGGTTTCATGAGCACAAGCAGCGTCAATGTCGTCGCCCACCCCCTGGTCCAGCACAAGCTCTCCCTCATGCGGGAGAAGGACCGCTCGACCAAGAGTTTTCGCGAGATCCTGAACGAGATCGGGATGCTGCTCGGCTACGAGGTGACGCGCGATCTGCCTTTGGAGCTGGTGGAGATCGAGACGCCGATCTCCCCGATGCGGGCACCGAAGATCGCCGGCAAGAAGCTCACGCTGGCGCCGATCCTGCGCGCCGGCGTCGGCTTCCTCGACGGCATGCTGGCGCTGATGCCGTCGGCGCGCATCGCCCATATCGGGCTCTACCGCGATCCCGAGACATTGCAGGCCGTGGAATATTACTTCAAGGCGCCGCAGGACCTGTCCGACCGCACCGTGATCCTGATGGACCCGATGCTGGCGACCGGCAACTCGGCCTGCGCCGGCGCCTCCCTGCTCAAGGCGCGCGGCGCCCGCGACATCCGCTTCGTCTGCCTTCTGGCCGCGCCCGAAGGTATCGCGCGATTCCAGAGCGAGCATCCCGACGTGCCGGTCTGGACCGCCGCGATCGACGAGCGGCTCAACGACCACGGCTACATCGTGCCGGGCCTGGGCGATGCCGGCGACCGGATGTTCGGCACCAAGTAGACAGGTCTGCGCGATCGGGTTAGTCCGGTTGCCATGAGCGTCAACCAATTTTCGCTTCAATCGCTGATCGGTGCCGAAGGTGCCGAGCCCGCCTTCGTGTTTGACGGCAGGCCGGTCTCGCGCGCGGAATTCTCCGGAAAGGTCGAGCAGACCGCCGCATGGCTTGCCGCGCAAGGCATCGGCCAGGGCGACGTGGTCGCGGTCTGGCTGGTCAACCGGGTCGAATGGATCGCACTGCTGTTAGCCGCCGCCCGCTGCGGTGCGATCGTCGCCTCGGTCAATACCCGCTACCGCAGCGCGGAAGTCGGCCATCTGCTCAAGGTGTCCGGCGCCAGGCTGATGGTGGTCGAGGCCGCGTTCCGCTCGATCGATTTTGCCGCCATCCTCGCCGAGGTCAGCAGGGACGAAGTGCCCGCGCTGCAAAGGCTCGCGGTGGTCGGCGGAGATGCGATCCCCGCACACTGGCCCTGTGTGCGCTTCGATGCGTTCGAGAAGTCCTATCTGCCAGCACCGCCGGCGCAGGACGATGTCGATCTGCCGGTGCTGCTCTACACGACATCGGGCACGACCAAGGGACCGAAGCTCGTCGCGCATTCGCAGCGGACGCTCGCCACGCACGCCGCCTCCGTCGCCAAGGCGCTAAAACTCGCGCCACAGCGCCATTCGTTGCTGGCCATGCTGCCGTTCTGCGGCACCTTCGGCATGACCAGCCTGCTCGGCTTCATAGCAGCCGGCGCGACCATCCATGTGCTCGATGCTTTCGAGGCGGCATCAGCGTCGAAGGTCCTTGGCGAACACAAGATCACGCACGCCTTCGGCTCCGACGAGATGTTCCGGCGCATCCTCGCGCTCGCCGACACACCACGGCCATTCCCGCATCTCGAAGTCTGCGGCTTCGCCGCGTTCCAGCCCGGCTGGCGTGAGCTCGCCACGGAGGCCGAGGCGCGCGGCATGCCGCTGTTCGGCCTCTACGGTTCGAGCGAGGTGCAGGCGCTGTTCTCGATCGCCCGCCCCGGTGATGCCTTCGCCGATCGTATCGAAGGCGGCGGCTGGCCGATGTCTCCCGACGCGAAGGTGCGCGTGCGCGATACCGAGACCGGGGAGCTGGCGGCGCAAGGCGTCTCCGGCGAGATCGAGATCAGCGCGCCCTCGTGCTTCCTCGGCTATTTCAACAACCCGGATGCGACGCGCGATGCGATCACCGCCGACGGCTTCTTCCGCACCGGCGACATCGGGCGGATGCGCGGCGACGGCGCCTTCGTCTACGAGACCCGCGCGGGCGATGCGATGCGGCTCGGCGGCTTCCTGGTTGCCCCCGGCGAGATCGAGGACGAGCTCAAAGCCTGCACGGGGGTAGCCGACGCCCAGGCTGTCGCGATCGATCTCAGGGGTCAGGCGCGCTGCGTCGCCTTTGTGATCCCGGCCAAGGAGCCGCCGCAGCAGGAGATGCTGGTTGCGCGCCTGCGCGAGCGGCTGGCCGGCTACAAGGTGCCGGCCCGAATCTATATCGTCGACGCTTTCCCCGTCACCGACAGCGCCAACGGTGTGAAAATCCAGCGCGCCCGGCTTCGCGCCATGGCAATGGAACGGATCGCCGCCGAATAGGCCGGCCTGTTTCAGATAGCTCGCTAGTGCGCGGCGCGAAGTTGTGCCGACAGCGCATCGCGGTGCCCGGGCGCCGCGATCGCGATCATGCGGCGCGCGCGCTCGGCAAGTCCGCAACCGCGCAGCTCCGCAACGCCCCATTCGGTCACGATGGCATCGACGTCGGCGCGCGGCGTCGTCACGGTCTCCACATTGACGACAATGCGGCTGGTCCCGTCGGACGCCGTCGCCGGCAGCGCGATGATCGCCCTGCCCCCGGGCGATGCATTGGCACCGCGCACGAAATCGAGCTGCCCGCCGATGGCGCCGATCGCGACGCCGTTCAGCGTCTCGGAATTGACGCTGCCGTCGAGCCCGACCTGGAGCGCCGAGTTGATCGCGACCAGCCGGCTGATCCGCGCCAGCACGTTCTGGCCGTGCGTGTACAACGTCGGTCGCACCGAAACAGCCTTGTTGTCGTGCACGAAGCGATAGAGCCGCTTCGTGCCGATCACCTGGTTCGTCACCGTGATCCCGGCATCGATTCCCTTCTCCGCATTCGTCACCGCGCCGCGCTCGATCAGGTCGACGACGGCGTCATTGATCAGGCCGGAATGGATGCCGAGATTGCGCGCATGCGACAGCGAAGACAGGATCGCATCCGGAATCCGGCCGACGCCGAACTGAAGCGTGCTGCCGTCGGCGATCAGGCTCGCCGCATGTGACGCGATTTTCCGTGAGACGTCATCAAGTGGCGCCGGCGGCAGTTCGACGGGCGGACGGCGAGCGGCGACCCGCAGATGGATCGGCGCGTCCGCAGGCCATTCCGCGCCAAACGTCCAAGGCGCATCCGGATTGATCTCGGCGACGACGATGCGCGCGCCCCGTGCGGCATCGATGACATAATCGTTGGAGAGGCTTGCGCTCAATCGACCATCGCCGGACTCGGCGAGTTGCACCAGCACCACATCCGCACGGTGGCGCCGTGAGGCGAAATCGGCGCAGAAGGCGCTGTAGTTGCTCGGGATCACGTCGAGCCGTCCCGCTTTCGCGAGCCGCCGCGCATTGCCGATCACACCATAGCTCTGGAACGAGATGTTGGGCGCGCACGCCGCGGAAAAGGTGTCGGAGAATATTGGACCGACCATCATGCGGAACGCCGGCAGATGCCCGGCTTGCGCGACCAGCGCTTCGGTCAGGGTGACCGGCTCAGCCGTTGCCTGCCCGCACACGACACGGTCGCTCTCCCGGATCAGGCCGGAGAAGTCGAGGTCCATTGGCCTCCCCGCTAAGCGATCCGCGCGAAGACTAGTAGGACTTCGCCAGTCCGAGCACCTTCTCCGCAATGAAGCTGAGCGCGAGCTGCGGGCTGACCGGCGCGATGCGCGGGATCAGGACCTCGCGCAGATAACGCTCGACGTGGAATTCCTTGGCGTAGCCGAAGCCGCCATGGGTCATCACCGCCTGCTCGCAGGCGTGGTAGCCGGCTTCGCCTGCGAAATACTTCGCGGCGTTCGCGCCAGCGCCGCAGGGCAAGCCCTTGTCGTACTGCCAGGCTGCCTGCATCACCATCAGCCAGGCTGCCTCGAGCTCGACCCAGTTCACCGCGAGCGGATGCTGGATGCCCTGGTTCTTGCCGATCGGCCGGTTGAACACCACGCGCGTCTTGGCGTATTCGGTCGCGCGCGACAGCGCGAGCTTGCCGAGGCCGACGGCTTCGGCGGCGATCAGGATACGCTCGGGGTTCATGCCTTCGAGGATATACTGGAAGCCCTTGCCCTCTTCGCCGATGCGGTCCTCCATCGGGATCTCGAAATCCTCGAAGAACAGCTCGTTGGAATCGAYGATCTTGCGACCCATCTTCTCGATCTCGTGGACCTTGATCTTCTTGCGGTCGAAATCCGTGTAGAAGAGGCTGAGGCCATGGGTCGGCGAGCGCACGTCCTCCAGCGGCGTGGTGCGCGCCAGCAGCAAAATCTTGTGCGCGACCTGCGCGGTGGAGATCCACACTTTTTGGCCGTTGACGATGTAGCGGTCGTTCTTGGCCACAGCACGCGTCTTGAGCTGGGTAGTGTTGAGCCCGGTGTTGGGCTCGGTGACGGCGAAGCAGGCCTTCTCGCAGCCCTCGACCATCGGCGGGAGCATGCGCTTGCGCTGCTCTTCGGTGCCGAACACGACGACGGGATTGAGACCGAACACGTTGATGTGCACGGCCGACGCGCCGGACATGCCGGCGCCGGATTCCGCGATGGCACGCATCATGATCGCGGCTTCGGTGATGCCGAGCCCGGAGCCGCCATATTCCTCCGGCACGCAGATGCCGAGCCAGCCGGCATCGGCCATCGCCTTATGGAAGTCATGGGGAAAGCCGCCGTCGTGGTCCTTCTTCAGCCAATAGGCGTCGGGAAAGTCCTCGCAAACTTTTGCGACGGCGGCACGAATGGCTTCCTGCTGATCGGTGAGCGCGAAATCCATGTTCTTGATCTCCTTATTGGGAGCCGGGCTCCGATCCTAGCGCCCCATCTGCGAGGGCAGCCAGAGAATGATCGAGGGGAACGCCACCAGGATCGCGATCGCGATCAGGTGGGCGATGAAGTGCGGGAAGGTACCGTGGAAGACTTCCGCCACCGGCCGCTTGGCGTAGCGGGCGACGATGAAGCAGTTCAGCCCGACCGGCGGCGTGATCATGCCGACCTCGGCGGTCACGATCTTGATGACGCCGAACCAGATCGGATCGAAGCCGAGCGTCTTGATCAGCGGCAGCACGATCGGCACGGTCAGCACCAGGATCGCGATCTGGTCCATGAACGAGCCGAGCACGATATAGCCGCACAGGATCAGCGTGATGATCACCCAGCGCGAGGCCGGCAAGGACCCGATCCAGGCGACGAGGTCCTGCGTGACATGGGTGAGCGTGAAGAAATAGCCGAAGATCGAGGCACCGACCAGGATCATGATGATCATGCAGGTGCCGTGGCAGGCGCGCAGCAGCGTCGCATAGAGCGATGACGGCGTGATCTTGCCCTTGACGATGGCGAGCAGGAAGGCGCCGAACGCACCGAAGGCGGAGGCTTCCGTCGGCGTCGCGACGCCGAGATAGATCGTGCCTGTCACGATCGAGAACAGCACCACCATCGGCGAGACCTGCCACAGCAGCGCGAATTTTTCCCGCCACGGCACTGATTTCGCAGCGGGCGCGCGCGAGGGATCCTGCCAGACCAGGAAGTAGATCGTGGCCATGATGGTAAACGTCACCAGGATTGCCGGGATGATGCCGCTGATCAGCAGCTTGCCGATATTCACCTCGGCCAGCAGGCCGAAGATGACGAGCGCAACGCTGGTCGGCAGCAGCATCGACAACGTGCCCGAGATCGCAACGACGCCCGCGGCCATCTTCGGCTCATAGCCCTGACGAATCATTGCGGGAAGGCTGGTCGAGGACAACGTCGCGGCCGAGGCCGTCGAGGTGCCGCAGATCGCGCCAAAGCCGGCACCGGCGAGCGCGGTGGCCATGCCGAGGCCGCCGGGGATGCGGCCGACCCAGGCAGAGGCGGTCTTGAACAGATCGTCCGCGACGCCCGAGAGCAGCACGAGGTCTGCCATCAGGAGAAACATCGGAATGGTGATCAGCTCGTAGGCCGAGACGGTCGAGAGCGGCGCGGTTTGCAAGATGCCGAGCAGCGTGCCCCATCCGCCGACCATCACGAGGCCGACCGAGCCGGAAAAGGCCATGGCGAAGCCGACGGGCGTGCCAAGCGCGAGCAAGCCGAACAGCAGGGCGAGAACGATGAAAGGTGTCATGGATATCGCCCGTTACTCGAAGCCGCGTGCTTCGCCGACACCGGTCACCGGCGGCAGCGGATACAGATCGCGGCCGCTGACGAGGCTCAGCACATTGCCTACGAGCTGCAGCGCGAGCCGCAGCACCAGCACGCCGCAGCCGAACGGCACCAGCGCCGCCGAAATCCAGGTCGGCCAGGGGATCGCGCCGGAGAGCACGTCGTGCTGCTCGTAATTCTCCAGCGCGCGCTCGAAGCCGACCTTGCAGATCAGGATGAACACGAACAGGCCGGCGAGCGCCGTGACGATCTCGGACAACCGCCGCCCGGTCAGCGAGAAGCGCGACAAGAGGATGTCGACGCCGACATGGACATGCTCGCGCAACGCATCCGACAGTGTGAAGAAGAACACGCCGGCGAGGAGATAGAGCCCGATCAGATCATAGGTGAAGGAGAAAGGGCTGTTCAGCGCGTAACGCATGAACACGTCGGCCACCACCAGCAGCATGATCACGAACATGAACACCACCGCGATCACCGTCAGCGCGCGCTCCAGCGCGCCGAGCACATCTCCTGCTCGTTTGATCACCTCTAGCGTCTCCCTGTTGGATGTCGGACTACCTGGCGCTCTACTTGGCGCCGCCGGCGGCGAGCAGATCGTCGAACTCCTTCAGCGCGGCGGAGGCCTGCTTGCCGCGGCTGTCGAGCCCGCTCGCCCACTCCTTGCCGACGCCCTTGAGCTTGTCCTTGATGTCGGTGCGCGTCGCCTCCGGCAGCGGATCGAAGCTGATGCCTTCGTCCTGCATTTGCTTCTTGGTGACTTCGCCTTCCTTTTCGACGCCGGCGCAGGCTTGCGGCGTAATCGCCTCCGAAGCCTCGTTCATCGCCTTCTTCACGTCGTCGGGCAGCTTGTCCCAGACCGACTGGTTGATCGAGTAGGCGACGATGAAGCTGCCGAAGCTGACGCCTTCGGTGGCGTGCTTGACCAGCTTGTCGAGGCCGTAGGAGACGACGCTGTCCAGCGGGAACAGCAGGCCGTCCATGGTACCGCGCGACAGCGACTCATAGGCATCGGGCGCAGCCATGCGCACCGGCACGGCGTTGAGCGCACGCAGCGTCAGGTCCTGCGCACCGCCCGTGGTGCGCAGCTTCAGGCCCTGCATGTCCTTGGTGGTTTCCACCTTCGACTTGACGGTCCACACCTGGTAGGGCGGCAGCACCACGGCGAGCAGCAGCTTGATCTTGTTCGGCGCGTATTCCTGCTTGGCGAGAATGCCTTCACGCGCGATCTTCCAATAGGCGAGCGTGCCCTGGCAGCTGGTTGCGAACGCACCCGGCAATTGCGCGACTTCCGAGAGCGGCATCTTGTCGGAGACATAGGACGGTCCGATGTAGCCGATGTCGACCACGCCGGACTGCGTCAGACGCAGCATGTCGGCGGCTTTGCCGATCTGCTGGTTCGGATAATAGGTGAAGGTCACCGTGCCATTGGTGCGCCTGGTGACGTCGTCCATCCAGGGCTTCAGCATCAGGCGGACGAGATAGTGACCGGCGGGGAAGCTATCGGCGACCTTCAGCTCCAGCGCCTGCGCCTCCAGCGTCGAGACCGGCAGCGAGAGAGCGAGCACTGCTGCGGCCCTGACCAGATTCTTCTTCATGTCGTTCTCCTTGACGCGTCCCCACGCCGAACGCGGCAGCGAATTGCTGCGGCGCCGTCCGGCCCTCGCTCTATTTCTTGCTTGAAAATGTACATATAGGTGAATTTATATGTCAAGTATATGAACTATTCATGGGGCTATGCGCCGTAGACCGGAGCCGCCGAATTGACACGGCTACTTTATGAACTCTAACTCCACGTATATGAATTTATCCAACGAGGCCTCATGGGACCGCTCGCCGGCTTCACCATTCTCGACCTGACCTCGGTGCTGATGGGCCCCTACGGCACCCAGGTGCTGGCGGACATGGGCGCGGACGTCATCAAGGTCGAAAGCCCCGAGGGCGACATCGTTCGCCAGATCGGTCCCGGCCGCACGCCCGGCATGGGCGGGATGTTCCTCAATGCCAATCGCGGCAAACGCAGCATCGTGCTCGACCTGAAGAAGACGGAAGGCCGCGACACCTTGCTGCGGCTGGCGAAGCACGCCAACGCGCTCGTCTACAATGTGCGCCCGCAGGCAATGGCGCGGCTCGGCCTCGACTACGAGACACTTCGCGAGATCACCCCCGCGCTCGTCTATGTCGGCGCGTTCGGCTACGGCCAGTCCGGGCCCTATGCCGCAAAGCCCGCCTATGACGATCTGATCCAGGGCGCCGCCACGATTCCGACGCTGCTTGCGGCGGCCGGCGACGGCACGCCGCGCTACGTCCCCGTCACCATCGCCGACCGCATCGTCGGCCTGATGCTGGTCAATGCGATCATGGGCGGGCTCATGCATCAGAGCCGCACCGGCGTCGGCCAGCGCATCGACGTTCCCATGTTCGAATCGATGACGGAGTTCGTGCTGGTCGATCATCTGGGCGGGCTGACTTACGATCCGCCGCTCGACCATGGCGGCTATGCCCGCCTGCTGTCGCGCTATCGCCGCCCTTACAAGACCAGCGACGGCTATCTCTGCGTCCTCATCTACAACGACAAGCACTGGCGCAGCTTCTTCGAGGCGATCGGGCAACCTCATTTTCTCGATCAGCCGCGTTTCGCCAACCACGCGTCACGCACGAAACACATCGACGAGATCTACGAGGAGATCGGCCACATCTTCCTCACACGCACCACCGCAGAATGGCGCGATCTGCTCGAGCGCGCCGACATTCCGGTGATGCCGATGCATACTCTGGAAACGATCCTGGACGATCCGCATCTCAATGCGATCGACTTCTTCAGGACCGTGGATCATCCCGTGGAAGGCCGCATCCGCCAGATGCGCGTGCCCTCCACCTGGAGCGTGACCCAGCCGGAAGCCGCCGGCCCCGCACCGACACTCGGCCAGCATGGCCGCGACATTTTGCGCGAGGCCGGTTTCTCGACCGAGGAAATCGAACAGCTCGCAGAGCAAAAAGCAGTTCACCTGGCCGCGCCGCCCTAACGGCAGCGCGGGCCAAATCGCAACGATACAGGGAGGAAACCGCGATGGCCGGACTTTATTTCGAGGACTTTTCCGTCGGCCAGGAGTTCAGGCATCCGCTGACCCGGACCGTCACGGAGATGGACAACACCATGTTCAGCCTGCTGACGCTCAACCCGCAGCCGCTGCATATCGACGCACATTTCGCTGAAAAGACCGAGTTCGGCCAGCGCATTTTCAACAGCCTTTACACCCTCGGCATCATGATCGGCATGACGGTCTATGATACGACCATGGGGACCACCGTTGCCAATCTCGGCATGACCGACGTCACGTTCCCAAAACCGGTCTTCCATGGCGACACCTTGCGGGCGACGACGAAGGTGCTTTCGTTGAGGGAATCCAAATCGCGCCCGAGAGCGGGTATCGTCGAGTTCGAGCACCACGCCTTGAACCAGAATGACGAGATCGTCGGCAAATGCCGCCGCATGGCGATGATGCACAAGAGGCCGGCCTGATGCGTTCGATGCTGTTCGTGCCGGGCGATTCCCCGCGCAAATTCGAGAAGGCGAGCGAAGGCAAGGCCGACGCGCTGATCATCGATCTCGAGGATTCCGTCGTCACCGACAAGAAGCCGGAGGCGCGCACCCTGACGCTTGCGATGCTGAAGGGCCGCCCCGGCCCGCATCAGCTCTATGTCCGCGTCAACGCGCTCGACACCGGCCTGACGCTCGCCGATCTCGCAGCGGTGATGCCCGGCAAGCCCGACGGCATCGTGCTGCCGAAATCGCAAGGCGGCGATGACGTGCGCCAGGTTGCGACCTGGCTCGAAGCCTTGGAAGCAGCCGCCGGTATCACCGTCGGCGCGACGCGCATCGTTTGCGTCGCGACGGAGACGGCCAGTTCGATCTTCGGCCTTGGCAGCTACAAGGGCTGCTCCCCTCGCCTCGCAGGCCTGATGTGGGGTGCGGAGGATCTCTCGGCTTCGCTGGGCGCCACGGAAAAGGCCTCGGGCGGCGTATTCCACAGCCCTTACCGCCTCGCGCGCGATCTCTGCCTGATGGCGGCGGCCGCAGCCGAGGTCGCACCGATCGACACCGTCTATACCGACATCGACAACCTCGCCGGCCTCGAGCAAGAAACGCGCGCGGCGCGCCGTGACGGTTTTTCGGCGAAGGCGCTGATCCATCCGAAACATGTCGACGTCGTCAACGCGGCATTCGAGCCGACCGAGGCTGAGCGCACCTGGGCGGAAAAAGTGATCGCCGCATTCGCGAACAATCCGAACTCCGGCACGCTGCGGCTCGACGGCCAGATGATCGACAAGCCGCACCTTCGCGCCGCGAAGAAGATCCTCGGCCAGACCTAGATTGGAACGCCGCCACCATGATCGTTCGCCAAGCCGCCAACGTCCTGGAGATCATGGAATTCTTCGCGCAAACGAGGAAGCCGGCGACGCTTGCCGAGATCGCCGATCATTTCGGCTGGCCGCGCTCGTCGACCWTCAACCTGCTCGCGACGCTGTCCGAGAAGGGCTACCTCTATGAGCCGCGGCCGCGCGCCGGATTCTATCCGACGCCGCGCTGGCTGGCGATGGCACGGATGATCTCCGAGGTCGAGCCGCTGCCGCCGTGGACGCATCAGCTGATCGCAGATCTCTCCGCCGAGACGGGTGAGACCGCATCGATCGTGGCGCCGGCCGGCGTGATGGCGGTGTTCATCGACGTCGTCGAATCCCAGGCCGCGATCCGCTATTTCGCGACCATCGGCCACCGCGTGCCGATCCACGCCACCGCCAGCGGCCGCGCCCTGCTGCTGCAATATTCGCAGGAAGAGCGCGACTCCGTCTATCGCAAGATCGAGTTCAAGCAATACGGGCCCTCGACGCCGATCAGCATCGAGGCGGTCGAGATCGAGCTGCGCAATTCGATCGCGCGCGGCTACTGCCAGAGCTTCGCCGATTACAGCCGCGACCTCGCCGGCGCGGCGATCCCACTGCCGATCGGTGATCGCCGGCTCTCGGTCGTCGTCGCAGGGCCGGAATTTCGCATTGGTCCAAAAGTGCCGGAGGTGGCCGCGCTGATCGCACGGACCGTCGACCGGCTGCGGCCGAAGACGACCGCGGCCTAAAGCCGGAGCCTCATTCGAGTCCCTGAACGGGCGGGGTCGAAGTCTCCGCCGGCGGAGCCGGGGCAGCTTGAACTGGCTGCACCGGGGGCGTGGCTTGAGCCGGCGGATTGCTGGCAGCTCTGATCTGGCCGTTAGCATTCATCGCCTCACGCGCGCGCGGCGGAGCGCCGGTCGCGGCTGCGCGGTACGCCTCGCGGCGTGGCGGCTGCTGGTGTCTTGCCGACCGCGAACCTCTCACGCCCCATGACCTCGCGATTGAAGGACCGGCGGTATAGCCAATCACTGCACCCGCGACCGCACCGACCGGACCGAGCACGACGGCCCCGGACACGGCGCCTATCGCCGCAGCACCAGCGCGCTCCTGCGCAACGGCGCTCGCAGGCACGCCAGCCAGCAGCACGACCGCAGTGATCAAAACTTTCTTCATCGGAGCGCCTCCCTCTCGGGAGATCACTCTTACTCAAATATGGCCGCACGAGGTTTGTTCGTTGCCCAACACGGGGCAATGGCCGATGGAACTCCGGCAATTCAAAGACCCCCGCCGCCAGTCGCGGTTCCAGCGGACGCAGTTCGGCGCAACTACGGCGCGATCTTGTCGCTGGTAAATCCGTTACCATCGAGCGCACGACGCACGGTGCCGTCTACCTTGGCTTCATCCAGGAAGCGCGCCGCCCAGGTCTTCGCCACGGCCTTGCCCTTGGGAACGACCACGACCACGCCGGTCGACTGGATCACTTCGTCCAGCACCTTGGTTCCGGGCAGCTTTCTCGAAAGGTCTTCCAAGGCTCCCATTCCCATGGCGAGAGCATCGAGCTGCCCCTTGCCGATCAATTCGGCCGCCTCTTCCGGCTTCACGAACTTTGTCAGCTTCGCCTGCTTCAAGGATTTCTCGACCGTGCGTGACGTCGATGTCCCTTCGATACAGCCGACCCGCATGCCGGCGCGATCGACATCCGCAACGATCCGGATGTCCGATCCGGCGCGGATGAGATAGCCGCTCATATAGGCGACGTAAGCGGGGCCCTGGTCCACAAACTGTTCGCGCTTGACGTCCGCCGGCATGAAGGAGAGATCCCAGACGTCCTTGCTGCTGGCTGCGGCGATCTCGTCGGAGCTCTGATATTCGAGGAGCTGGAGCGGAACGTGCAGCTTGTCGGCGGCGGCCTTGGCGAGCTCGACGGTGACGCCACGCGGTTTTCCGGTCGATGGATCGCGCGTCGTCCAGAAGGCCGACGCGGCCGGGCCGACGGCCACAGCCACGCGGAGCGCTCCCGTCGGCGCGATGTCGACGGGACCTTCGGCCTTTGCAACGGTGATCGCAAAGGCCAGACTCAACGTGGCGATCACAGCATGCCGCAACATGAGCACCTCCCGACGCGATACTTGGCTGCAGGGATTAAACGATCTTGATCGACATATCCGGCAAGCCCTCGAGCTTGCACAGCAGCACGTCGCCCTTCACCACCGGGCCGACATTCTCCGGCGTGCCGGAATAGATGATGTCGCCGGCCTTCAGCTCGAACGCGTCCGACAGCTTTGCGATCTGCTCGGCCACGCTCCAGATCATCTTGCTGAGATCCGAGCTCTGCTTCACCGTCCCGTTGATCGCGAGCGAGATGGCGCCCTTCTCGAAATGGCCGGTTTTGCTCGCGGGGTGGATGGGTCCGATCACCGCGGCGTGGTCAAAACTCTTGCCGATCTCCCAGGGCTTCTTCTCCGCGGCCATGCCGTTCTGGAGATCGCGCCGGGTCATGTCGAGGCCGAGCGCGTAACCATAGACATGGTCGAGCGCCTTCTCGACCGGGATGTTGGTGCCACCGGACTTCAGCGCGGCAACCAGCTCGACCTCGTGGTGATAGTTCTTGGTCAGCGACGGATAGGGATGGTCGGCGACCTCGCCGACCGCGACGTTCTGGATCGCATCCGTCGGCTTCTGGAAGAAGAACGGCGGCTCGCGGTTCGGATCCGAGCCGCGCTCGATGGCGTGCGCGGCATAATTGCGTCCGATGCAGTAGATGCGGCGAACCTGGAACACACTCGCTTCGCCGACGATCGGGATCGAAACCATCGGCACCGGGAAGATCGGCTTGGGTGCGGCCTGCGCCGCAGCCGACGTCACCTCAGTGAGGCCCGCCGCCGTCATCGCGGCTGCGGCCGTGAGCACGCTGCGTCGCGTGGTTTTTGTCATGGCTTCACTCCCTGATATTTGCCGTTTCTTGTCGAACGGTAGTCTTAGAGCCAAATGCAGGGCGGGCCAATGGCCCGCCCTGTACGTCTTAAGTCGCGACGCGATCGAAGAACGCGCGAACTTTTTGCGCGCATGCGTCCGGGTCAGTCGCGGCGACGTGATAGGAATCGCCCGGCAGCACTTCCAGCTTCGAGCCCGGAATCGTTTCCTGCCATGCCTTCACGGAGGCGACGTCGCCGAGACCCGAACCGGTTGTGGTGATGACCAGCGCCGGGCGCTTGATGGACGGAAGCTCGCTGGTGACATCGACCGTCGGCACCATCTGGAGGAACGCTTCCAACGTCGAGGCCTTGGTCTTCGACATCAGCTTGATCCACCAGTCGAGCGCCGCCGGCGGCAGCGAGGAGCCGAGGCGGCCGGCCGTGGTCTCGCGCACCCAGGGCTCGACGCCCTGCTCGCGGATCTGCTTGCGCCAGGTCGGCGCCCGCTCGTTGAACGAGGTCAGCGAGGCCGGCGCACCGACCGCGGCGACTGCGATCACGCGATCCGGGTGTTTTGCGGCCAGGTGCATCGCCAGGGTGCCACCGATCTTGCCGCCAACCAGGAAAACGCGATCGAGCTTCAGCACGTCCAGCATCCGGATGATGTCGTCGCCAAGGCCTGCGAAGCGGTAGACATAGTCGCCCTGCATCGGCGTCGAATCGCCATAGCCGCGCAGGTCAGGGCGCACCACGAGGTGATGCGTGGCGAAATAGGGCACCCAGCGCCGAAACGCCTCGCCGCTTTCGGCGAGCCCGTGCAGCATCACGACCGGCGGCTTGGTGTCCCACGGCAGCAGATAATCGTCGATGCGAACCGCAAGCTCGCAATCCTCGCTGACACCGATCTTCCGCAGTTCGCTACCCATCAGATACACCTCGTTCCGCCGCCATCAACATTGATGCAGGTACCAGTAATGAAGGACGCGCGGTCTGAACAGAGGAACGCGACGAGGCCGGACACTTCATGCGGCTGCCCGACGCGGCCGAGCGGAACCGAGGCGATCGCCGCAGCATTGGTCGCGCCCTGATCCTGGCCCGAGATCGCCGCACCTTGAGAGATGAGGCTGTCCCAACGATCGGTCTGCACCGGTCCGGGATTGACGCCGGTCACCAGCACATTGTCCGGCGCGCATTCCTCGGCGAGCGCCAGCGTGAAGTTCAGCAGCGCGGCATTGACCGCGCCGCCCGCCATATAGGCCGCGCGCGGCTGATGCCCGCTGCGGCCGATGATGTTGATGACGCGGCCCCAGCGGCGGTCGCGCATTTCAGGCAGGACATTGCGCGCACAGCGCATGTAGCCGAGCAGCTTCAGCTCGATCGATTTGGCCCAGGTCGCATCCGGCGTCTCCGCGATCCGGCCCATCGGAGAGGCGCCGGCGTTGTTGACGAGGATATCGATGCGGCCGAAGGCCTCGCGCGCGGTGGCCATCGCTCGGGCGATGTCGTCGGGCTTGGTCATGTCGCCGGCACAGGCGATCACGCGCCGGCCCGTATCCCGCGACATCTCCTGCGCGGACGCGGCAAGGCGCTCCGCGTCGCGCGCGACGATGACGACATGCGCCTGCTCGCGCGCCAGTTCGGCGGCAATGGCACGGCCGATGCCGATGCTGCCGCCGGTCACGACGGCAACCTTGCCGCCCAGGTTCAGATCCATGACGCTACCCCAACTCGCTAATCAACCGTGGCGCCGGAGGCCTTGACGAGCTTGCCCCATTTTGCGGTTTCGTCCGTCATGAATTGACCGAATGCGTCGCCGAAAACGGCGCCGGGCTCGGCCCCGAGTTCAGCGAGCCGCTTCTTGACATCCGGCATCTTCAGAATGGTCTCGAGCTCGCCGCTCAGCTTGGCGAGCGCGGGCGCTGGCGTCTTGGCCGGCGCCACCAGTCCGAACCAGGACGAAGCCTCGAAGCCGGGAATGGTGTCAGCCACCGTCGGCACGTCGGGCAGTGCTTCCGCACGCTTGGCGCCTGCGACCGCGATCGCATTGATGGCCTTGCCTTGCACCTGCGGCAACACCGCGGGCATGTTGTCGAACATGAACGGGATCTGCCCTGCGAGCAGATCGTTCATCGCCGGCGCAGCACCGCGATAGGGCACGTGGACGATGTCCACGCCGGCCATGCTCTTGAGCAATTCGCCCGCCAGATGATTCGTCGAGCCGATGCCGGACGAGCCGAAATTGAGCGAGCCGGGCTTGGCCTTGGCCAGCGCGATCAGCTCACCCACGTTCTTCGCCTGCACCGACGGATTGACGACCAGCACAATCGGCACCGAGGCGATCAGCGCCACCGGCGCAAAGGCCTTCGCAGGATCGAACGGCAGCTTCTTGTAGAGGGAGCCGTTGATCGTCAGCGGAGGCGGCGCGGTCAGCAGCAGGGTGTAGCCGTCGGGCTCTGCGCTCGCGACCGTCTCGGCGCCGATATTGCCGCCGGCGCCGCCCCGGTTCTCAACGAGGAAGGTCTGGCCGTTCCGTTCAGTCAGCTTCTGCGCGACGATGCGGGCGATGATGTCGTTGGACCCGCCGGCCGGGAACGGCACGATGATCTTGACGGGTCGGGAGGGATAATCCTGCGCTACCGCGAAGCCGGAGAACAGAACGGCCGCACAGGCGGTCAGAAAGGTGCGTCGCATAACCCCGCGCATGGGCACTTCCTTGATGTTTGTCTTGTTGTTGATTGATTCATCACGCCGTCAGCAATGGCCTCAACTTGCCGACGTCGTCAAGCCGTTCGAGATTGCCGATCTGGTCGATCAGCCTCTCGGCCCTGTCACTGCCCAATACCGGTGCAATCAAATCCCGCGTCTTGGCCGCCACTGCTTCCGTGCTCAGCGGATTCTCCTTGGTGCCCGGCGGATACTTCGTGAAGTGCTCGACCTTCTTGCCATCGGTCAATGTCACTTCGACGACAGCGCCGCGCGGCGCTGCCGGGTCCATCAGTGCCTTGTCGCCGGCCAGCGTCACCTTGGCGCGCTGCTCCAGGATTTTCGGATCGTGCATCAGCGCGACGTCATGACTGTCGTTGAACGACACGGCGCCCTTGACCAGCGCGACAGCGACGAGATGCTGGCAGTTGACGTCTGGCATCGCGCTCTCGCCCACAATTCCCATCGCATCGGTCGGCAGCCTGACCAGGATGCTACGCACATTATCTGGCGTGAGGCTGTGCTGCTTGCGCAGCGTCAGCATCGCATCCAGCGGCGACTGGATGGGATAGCCGACCGAGAAGGTCTTGATTGCGGTCTCCGTGACGTAGAAGCGACTGCCAAGCTCTTTCACCATCTCTTCCGGCTTCGGATCGCTCGACAGTGCAATGAAGAGATTATGCGTGCCGTCGAGCACGTCGTCGACGCCTGTCAAGCCATTCTTCACCATGTCGACGGCCATCACGCCGTTGCGTGCGCCCATGCCGGCGAAGTCGAAGGCCTTCTCCAGCTCCAGAGGCCGGACACCTGCTGCGACGAATAGGAGATCGCGTAGCGCGTCCCCTTCTCGTCGAGCTGAGCCAGCGATGCGGCGGCGCCGAGCGCGCCAAATGTCGACGACGTTCCCTCCGCGCTCCGATGCGAGCCGCGCACGAGATCCGGGCCCAGCGCCATCAGCAGCCGGCAGGTCAGGTCGTAGCCGAGCGTAACGGCGCGAATGAAATCCTGTCCGCTGCGATGCTCGCGCTCGCCAATAGCAAGTGCGGCCGGCACCACTGAGCAGCCCGGGTGCGCCTTGGTGACGGGCTCGAAATCGTCGGTCTCGTCGGCATGCGCACACATCGCGTTCGCCAACGCCGCGTTAACAGCCGTGGTCCGGAAATCGGAGCCGACGACGGACGCCTGGGCATCGCCGCCGAGGGTGCGCACATATTTCAGCGCCATTTCGCCCGGCTTCATTCGCGAGCCCGACACCATCGCGCCGAGCGTATCGAGAATGCGGTGCTTGCATTCACGCAGCACCTGCTCCGGCAGCTCCTGGTCGCGCGCGGCGACCATGTAGCGGGCGAGACGCTCGGTGACACCTGGGCTCGCCGCGAGAGCCGCACGGCCGCCGGTCGCGGCCAGGGCGGCAACCGAACCGGCGGATTGCAGGAAACGGCGGCGTGACGGCATGCTGTTCTCCTCCGCGGTCAGGTTGCAACCGACATCATTGCGATCTCCGCCGCGTTCGGCAGGTTCTCAACATTCCAGCAGGCGTCCATCACGCGCCGGATCGTCGCAGCAGGGATGATACCCTCTGCAAGGTCCGAGAATTTGGTTTCGAGCTGCTTGTCCGTCATCGGCACCTCGACGCTGCCGATCGCATGCTCGATGTAGCGGTTGAGCTTGCGGCCGTCCTTGAGCACGATGGTGAGATCGACCTGCTCCGGCTTGATGMCTGATGTTATGACCGGGTTCACCTTGCCGCGCAGCGCGACGACGGTCGGATCGGTCACGGCCCGGTCACTGAACTGCTTCTCACCGCCGGCGCCCTCGACGATGGCGACCGCGACCGCGTGATAGATGCTGAACTTGCCTTCGAGGCCCGCCTTCGGCGTCTTCTTGCCGGTGAGTTCCAGCACCAGCGGATGGACCTTGAGGTCGACGCGCTCGATCTGGTCCGCAGTCACCTTGCTCTCGTTGCGGAGCTGGATCGCGGCGTCGATCGCCGGATGCATGACGATGCCGCAGGCGAATGGCTTGTAGGTATTGAGCGCGGCCTCATAGCGTTTGCCGAGGTCGCCCAGAATCTCGTTGTAGTCCTGCTTGGTGCTGATCGTGTTGGCCCAGCCGCGCTTGGCCTCGATCATGGCGTCGGACGAGGTGAAATTCTTCGAGGCCAGGATCGCCGCGAAAATGCCGCTTGATGCGGCACGGCCTGGATTGAAGCTCTTGTTCATCGAGCCGAAGGATTCGCGCAGGCCCACCGGCTGCGAGGCGGCAAGGCCGAGCGCCCATGTCATCTGCTGCTCGTTCAGATTCAACAGCTTGCCGACGGCCGCGGCCGAGCCGAACACACCGGCGGTGCCGGTGATGTGCCAGCCGACATCGTAATGGTTCGGATAGACCGAGTTGCCGATCCGGCACTCGGTCTCGACGCCGAGCACCAGCGCGTTCAGGAATTCCTTGCCCGATACCGGCTGCATTTCCGACAGCGCGAGAATGGCCGAGGCCACGGGACCGGCAGGATGGATGATCGTCTTCAGGTGGGTGTCGTCATAGTCGAAGATATGGCTCGACACACCGTTGATGAAGGCCGCGTTCATGATGTCGAACCGCTCGCGCCGCCCGAACAGCGAGGCCTGCTGCGGCCCGGAGAACGGACCGAGCGCGGAGACCGCGATATCGACCGTCTCGTGATGCGAGCCGCCGATGGCAACGCCGACCCAGTTCAGCAGCGTGCGCACGCCTTCCTTGCGCACATTGGCCGGCAGGTCGTCATAACTCGCGGTCACGAGATAATGCGCCAGCGCACGCGTCACCTCCTTGGGTGGCGCCGCTGCGGGAGCTGCGGTGGGTGCCTGCGCGAATGCCGAGTTGGCGCCGACAGTGGCAAGCGGCAGTGCGGCCGCCGCCTGAAGCAGAGTCCTGCGATCAGTGTACATAGGCAGCCTCCTTGGCCTTGATCGATACCAGTTGTGCCGCGAGCCGCACCGCGCTTTCGAGCGCGCCGGTCTTGGCGACGCCCGTGCCGACGATATCGAACGCCGTGCCGTGCGACGGCGTAGTGAAGACGGTCTCGAGGCCCGCGGTGACGGTGACACCGCGGTTGAAGCCGCGCAGCTTGGTCGCGATCTGGCCCTGGTCGTGATACATCGCGACCACGCTGTCGAATTCGCCGGCGAAGGCGCGGATATAGACGGTGTCGGCGGGATAAGGCCCGGTGCAGGCGATGCCGGTCTTCGCGGCGGCCTCGACCGTCGGGCGGATCATCTCGATCTCGTCGCGGCCGAACAGGCCGTTCTCGCCGGCATGCGGATTGAGCGCGGCGACCGCGATGCGCGGCCTGGCGACGCCAGCCCTCCGCATCATGCGGTCGACCAGCTCGATCGAGTCGGTGATGCTTACCGGATTGATGCCGTCGAGCGCCTCACGCAACGACTGATGCCCGGTGACGCGCGACATCCATTGCCCATCGAGCACGTTCATCTCGGAGAAGTAGGTCTTGTGCCCGAGCAGGCTCGCGAACATCTTGTGCTCGTCGGGGAACTTCCAGCCGCCGTCGAACATCGCGCGCTTGTTCAGCGGCGCAAACGTGATCGCATCGACCTCGCCCGCCTTGGCGAAATCGATCGCACGCGACAGCGTCTCGCCGGTCAGCCGGCCCGATTCCGCGCTGGCCTTGCCTATCGGGAATTGGGCGGGATCGGTGTTGCCGAGGTCGACGAGCTGCACAGCGCCACGGCCCCAATTGGCAGCCCTGGGCGAGGCAATCCGCTCGACCTTCAGCTTCACGCCGGCATGCGCCATGCCCATCTCGAGCACGCGGGCATCGCCGACGACGACGAGACGGGCCGCATCCGCGAGCCGGTCATCGGACAGAATGCGCGCGACCTGTTCGGGGCCGATGCCAGTGCAATCGCCGGGGGTGAGCGCGATGACGGGCAGTTCTTTGGTGCTGGTAGCCATGATAGAAACCTGAGTCCTTACTTCACTGCTTGGATTTGAGCGGCGGACTGAGCCCAGTCCTCGCGGTTGAATTCCCCATCCCATTTCGCGACCACGACGGCGGCGACGGCATTGCCGATGGTGTTGGTGATGGCGCGCGCCAGCGACATGAAGCGGTCGATGCCGAGCAGCAGCGCCAGTCCCTCCGCCGGCAACCCCGCGGCGATCACCGTCGCGGCGAGCGCGGCGAAAGCGCCGCCGGTGACGCCCGCGGCGCCCTTGCTAGTGAACAGCATCACCACGAACAGGCTCAATTGCTGGCCGGCCGACAATTCGATGCCGTAGACCTGAGCGACGAACATCGTGGAGAGCGGCAGCGTCAGCGCGACACCATCGAGATTGAAGGAATAGCCGGAGGGAATGACGAGGCCAGCTACTGCCCGCCCCACACCCGCCTTCGGCAGCTTCTCCATCATGCCGGGGATGGCAGTTTCCGACGAGGAGGTGCCGAGCACGACCAGCAGTTCGTTCCGCAGCAGTCGCAACAGGTCCATCAGGCGGATGCCTGCGAGACGGCAGATCACGTTGAGAATGACGAAGATGAAGAACGCCATCATCGCCCAGGCGGTGCCGACCAGCAGCGCCAGCGCATAGAGCGTGGCGGCGCCGAACTTCGCCACCGTGAAGGCCATGGCGCCGAACGCTCCGATCGGCGCCAGCGCCACCACGACGTGGACGACGCTGAACACGAGTTCGGTGATCCGCTCAAGGCCCGTCCGCAGCGGCGCTGCCTTTTCGCCGAGCAGCAGCAAGCCGATACCGCACAGAAGCGCGAGCACGAGAACCTGGAGCACGTCGCCGGCCGCGAACGCGCCGACAAAACTCTCCGGGATCATGTGCTGGATGTAGGCTGACAGCGACCCGACATGGGCCTGCGAATAGCGCGCGACGGTCTCCGCCTGCTGCGCCGTGGCATGCGCCACGCCCGCGCCGGGCTGCATCCAGCGCACCACCACAAAACTGATCAACAGACAGACGGTCGTCACCGCCTCGAAATAGGCGAAGGCCTTGAGCCCGATGCGGCCGACCGCCTTCATGTCGCCGACCTGCGCGATGCCGGTGACCACCACCAGGAAGATTAGCGGCGCGATCGTCATCTTGATCAGCGAGATGAAGGCATCGCCGAGCGGCTTGAAGTCGACGGCGACGGTCGGAAGCAGGAAGCCGAACAGTGCGCCGAGCGCGGCGCCGGCGACGACCAGGACATATTGCTCGCGCCAGAGCGGCTTGCGGCGGCGTTCGGAAACCGAGCGCGACATCGGCTCAGTCGATATGGGCTCAGACAGCGGCGTTGCGGCGATCTGCAATTTGCTTCCTCCAACGGCATCGTCGCGCCATGCGAAGGTGGCGCTTTGTTCTTGTCTTGCGATGCCGTTTACATTGGACCAGCGGCGTGTCAGGCGCTAATGCCGTATCGGTATGATTTGAGGACAAAACCGCATCATGGACCTGGTCTGGCTGGAGGATTTCCTTGCCATCGCCGAGGAAGGCGGGTTCTCGCGCGCCGCCCAGCGACGACATGTGACCCAGCCGGCGCTGAGCCGCCGCATCAGGTCGCTCGAGGAGTGGCTGGGCACGCCGCTGTTCGAACGCTCGACCCATACGATCACGCTGACGCCGGCCGGCGAGAGTTTCCGCCCCGTCGCGGAGGACGTGCTGCGCAGGGTCCTGGTCGGGCGCGAGGAAGCGCTCGAAATGGCGCGGCTGAAGGCCGAGACCATCACCTTTGCCGCCACGCATTCACTGTCGCAGACCTTCTTTCCGGAATGGATCCGCAATTCGGACAGCGCGCGGGCCGACTCGGCCGTTCAGCTCGTCGCTTCGAATTTCGCCGGCTGCGAGAAGCTACTTCTGGACGCGCAAGCGCATTTCATGCTGGCGCATTACCATCCGACGCTGGTGAGCCGGCTTGACATGGACCGCTTCCAGCGCGTCGATCTCGCGACCGACGTGCTGATCCCGATCAGCGCGCCGGCCGCAAAACCGGGCCGCGGTGGACGCAGCAGCAAAAAGGCACAGCCTCGTTACGCCCTGCCCGGCGCATCGGGCGCGCCGCTGCCCTATCTCGCCTATCACCCCGGCTCGGGCGTGGGGCGGCTCGTCACCTCGTTCCTGGCCGCGAAGGATTCGACGGCGTGGCTAGCGCCCGGCTTCGCCGCGCCGGTCATGCTGCTGGTCGACATGGCGCGCGAAGGGCGCGGCGTGACGTGGGCTCCGATGAGCCTCGTCCGCGCCGATCTCGACAGCGGCCGCCTGTTGCGCGCCGGCGGCGCGGATTGGGACATTCCGATCAGCGTCTCGCTGTTCCGCACGCGGGCCCGCATGACCCGGGCGGCCGAGAATTTCTGGAATTCGGTGCGCAAGGGCCGGCCGGGAGGGAAATCCATCGCCGCTGCGCCGCGGACCAGATGACCGTGTCGCGGATCAAGTCGGCCTTCGGGCTGCTTCGGCCGCAGATGCTGCTGATGAGCCTGCTCGCTGCCACAACGTTAGACGCGGCGCGCGCCGGCGGCGTCTCCATCGCACCCGCCGAGCTGAAAGCGATCGGCACGATCGATGCGCGCTTTCAATCCTACAATATCGAGATGGTGGAGGTGACCGGCGGCCGGTTCTGGAAGCCCTATCCGCGAACGATGCGCGCGCTCGATGAGCGGGATCGTTACGACGAGAGGCCGCCGATCGATCTTGCCAATGCGCGGCTGCGCAAGCTCGCCGCCGCTTTGGCGCCGGCCTATCTGCGCGTGAGCGGCACCTGGGCCAATGCGACGTTCTTTGCCGACACGAACCATGCGCCGGCCAAGCCCCCGCCGGGATTCAATGACGTGCTCAGCCGCAACCGATGGCGCGACGTCATCGACTTTGCTCGCGCAGTCGACGCGGAGATCGTCACGTCCTTCGCGATCAGTCCGGGCAGCCGCGATGCGGATGGCGCGTGGAAGACCGATCAGGCGCAGCGCCTGATCGACAGGACGCGTTCGCTGGGTGGCCACATCGCGGCGGTGGAATTCATGAACGAGCCGACACTTGCGGCGACGAACGGCGCGCCGCCGGGATATGATGCGGCCGCTTATGGCCGGGACTTCAGGATCTTTCGCGAATGGATGCAACGCGCGGCGCCCGAGACGCTGATCGTCGGTCCGGGTTCAACCGGCGACGCGCCGTCGCCATCCGGGTCGGGCATCACCACGCGCGATCTGCTCGCCGCATCCGCCCCCGGCATCGATCGCTTCTCCTATCATCACTACAACACGCTCTCGCCGCGCTGCGGCGGCCGCGACGATCCAGCGCAGGCGCTCTCCTCGGACTGGCTGGCACGCACCGACGCGACGTTCGCGACCTACCGCGCCCTGCGCGACGCATTCGAGCCTCGCAAGCCGATCTGGCTGACGGAGACGGCGAACGCCGCCTGCGGCGGCAATCCATCGGACTCGACCTTTCTCGACACCTTTCGCTATCTCGACCAGCACGGACGCCTCGCAAGGGCCGGCGTCCAGGTGGTGATGCACAACACGCTGGCCGCCAGCGACTACGGCCTGCTCGACGAGGGAACGTTTCGTCCGCGGCCGAACTACTGGGCTGCGCTGCTCTGGCATCGGCTGATGGGAACGATCGTGCTCGACGCGAACCCGGTCGCCGCTCCAGATCTCCATCTCTACGCACATTGCCATCCGGGCATGCGGGGCGCCGTGTCCGTGCTCGCAATCAACGCATCGCGGCACGCATCATCGACCCTGACGCTGTCACACCCCGCCGAGCGTTACACGATCCATGCGACGCGGCTGCAAGACGCGACAGTTCAGCTGAACGGCAAGACGCTCGCGCTGAGCGCCGACGACGAGCTGCCCCGGCTTGAGCCGCGCGCAACACCTGCGGGAGCGATCCGGCTGGTGCCGGCGACCGTCACCTTCCTGGCGTTTCCGGACGCAGCAAACCCCGCCTGCCGGTGACCGCGCTTACGACTTCAGCGCGTCGCGCGCCGTCTCCGGCGCCATCAGCGTCGCGATGATCGTGATGATCGAGAGCGCAATGATGTAGACCGACACCGGCCAGTAGGCGCCGGCCCATGCGAGCAGCGCCGTTGCGATCAGCGGCGAGAAGCCGCCGCTGAGCGCGGCCGCGACGTTGGCGCCAAGCGATGCGCCGCTGTAGCGCACCTGGGTGCGGAACAGCTCCGGCATGAAGGCCGCCTTCGGCCCGAACAGCAGCGCGTGCGTCAGCGTCATCGTGACGACGAGCGCGAACGTGATCAGCGCAGGCTCCCTGGTGTCGAGGAACCAGAACAGCGGAAACGCCAGCGCCACCGAGAACACCCCGCCGGCGAGATACAGCGCCCTGCGGCCGAAGATATCGGAGAGCCAGCCGGCGAGCGGCAGCGTCGCGAACTCGACGAGCGCGGCATAGACCACCGCGTTCAGGATCACCTGGCGAGGCAGGCCGAGTTTCGTCGTCGCATAGACCACGGTGAAGACGGTGAGGAGATAGGCGAGCCCGACCTCCGACACCGTGATGCCGATCGCGAGCAGAAAACTGCGCCAGTCGCGGCGCAGCACCTCCAGCACCGGCTGCGCCAGCACTTCCTTGCGCTCGACGACTTCCTTGAAATGCGGTGTTTCCGCGAGCTTGAGCCGCACGATGAAGCCGACGCCGACGAGCAGGACGCTGATCAGGAACGGCACGCGCCAGCCCCAACTCAAAAAGTCCGCCTCGGGCAGTTGCGTCATCAGGCCGAAGATACCGGTCGAAGCGGCGACGCCGACCGGAAAGCCGATCTGCACCAGACTGCCGTAGAAGCCGCGCCGATCACCGGCGTGCTCGATCACCATCACGACCGCGCCGCTCCATTCGCCCCCGAGCCCGATGCCCTGGACGAAGCGCAGGATGATGAGCAGGATCGGCGCCCAGACGCCGATCTGGCTGTAAGTCGGCAGGCAGCCGATCAGGAAGGTGCCGAGCCCCATCGCGATCATGGTCGCGACCAGCATGGTCTTGCGCCCGAGCCGGTCGCCGTAATGCCCGATGATGGCGCCGCCGATCGGGCGCGCCACGAAGCCGACCGCATAGGTCGAGAACGCCACCAGCGTTCCGACGAAGGGATCGAAGCTCGGAAAGAACAGCTTGTTGAAGACCAGCGCAGCCGCCGTGCCGTAGATCAGGAAATCGTACCACTCGATCGCGGTGCCGAGCGCGCTTGCCCACACCACATGCGCCGTCGTCGATCTCTCCGCGGCCGCGGAGACCCCCGTTGCTGCCGTCATGCCATGCCCCAAAGCTTCCTGACGGCATCATGGCTAATCGCGATGGCGGTTGCAACCTGCGGAGGTGTGATCTGTGTGCGAGATTACGATGCGAGATTTTTGCGCGTCGCTGCTCCGCACTCCGTCATTGCGAGGAGCTCTTGCGACGAAGCAATCCAGGCTGCCTCCGCGGAGAAAGTCTGGATTGCTTCGCTGCGCTCGCAATGACGGGTGTGGCGGCAGTTGCGCGCACGCCTCCGGCAATGTCTCCCGGGCGACCATGGAACTCATCAACCCCCTTTATTCGCCATTGACAAACTCATTCGCCAATATCTAATTTACCCCCAATAACCAGCCGCGCCAAGCGGCCAATAAGAGAGGGATCGACGATGAGAGGGCTTTTGGCCTGCACCTTGCTCGCGGCCATGACTTCGGCTGCCATGACCACGGCGGCGCGCGCGCAAGTCTCCGATGACGCGGTGCGGATCGGCGTGCTGACGGATTTGTCGAGCTGGGGCCGTGACAACAGCGGGCCGGGATCGGTCGAGGCGGCCAAGATGGCGGTCGAGGAGTTCGGGCCGACCGTGCTCGGCATGCCGATCGAGATCATCAGCGCCGACCATCAGATGAAAACCGACGTCGGCGTGCAGATCGTGCGCGGCTGGTTCGACAACGGCAAGGTCGACGCGGTCGTCGACATCCCCAACTCCGGCATCGCGATCGCCGTGCACAACATGGTGCGCGAACGCAACAAGATCGCGCTGCTCTCCGGCCCCGGGGCGAGCTCACTGACCGACGAGCTGTGCAGCCCGAACACCGTGCACTTCACCTACGATACCTACGCGCTGTCCAAGGTGACGGCCTCCGCCGTGATCAAGGAAGGCGGCAAGTCCTGGTACTTCATCACCGCGGACTATGCCTTCGGCCAGCAGCTCGAAAAGGACGCCTCGCGGTTCATCAACGAGATGGGCGGCAAGGTGCTGGGCGGCGTGAAGCATCCGACCAACACAGCCGACTTCTCCTCCTTTGCGCTCCAGGCGCAGAGTTCGAAGGCCGACGTGGTGGCGTTCGCCAATGCCGGCCAGGACACCGACAACGCCATCAAGCAGTCCGGCGAGTTCGGCCTGGTGCAGGGCGGCCAGAAGCTGGTCGGTCTCCTGATGTTCGACACCGACGTGCATGCGGTCGGCCTGAAGGCCGCGCAGGGCACCTACATGACAACGGCGTCCTACTGGAACATGGACGAGGCGACCCGCGCCTGGTCGAAGAAATTCTACGAGCGCACCAAGGTGATGCCGACCATGATCCAGACCGGCGTCTACGGTTCGGTGCTGCATTATCTGAAGGGCATCAAGGCCGCCGGCACCGACGATCCCGCCAAGGTCATGGCCAAGATGCGCGAGCTGCCGATCGAGGATACCTTCGTGCATGGCGGCAAATTGCGCGAGGACGGCCGCGTCATCCGCGACATGTATCTCGCCAAGGTGAAATCGCCCGAGCAGTCCAAGGAGCCGTGGGACTATCTGGAGATCGTCAAGACCGTGAAGGGTGAGGACGCCTTCCGCCCGGTCTCCGAATCCAAATGTCCGCTGCTGAAGAAATGAGGCCCGCATGACCGGCAACGAGCGCAACGCAATTGAGACTTACGAGTGCGATGTGCTCGTGGCCGGATCGGGTGCCTCCGGCATGTCGGCCGCGATCACCGCGGGTTATCGCGGCCTCGACGTGCTGATCGTCGAGAAGGAGCCGCGCTTCGGCGGCACCACCGCCCGCTCCGGCGGCTGGCTCTGGATCCCCGGCACCTCGCTGGCGAAGGCCTACGGCATCGAGGAGGCGCCGGAGCAGGCCCGCACCTACCTGCGGCACGAAGCCGGCAACAATTTTGATGCCGCGCGGGTCGACGCATTCCTGAGTGCGGGTCCGGAAGCGGTCGATTTCTTCACCACCAGGACCGCGCTGCGCTTCGACATGCCGCTCGTGTTTCCCGACTATCACGCCGAAGCGCCGGGCGGCGCCCAAGGCGGCCGCTCCATGGTGACGCGCCCGTTCGACGGCCGCGAGCTCGGTGACCAGATCAAGACGCTGGGTATGCCGCTGCCCGAGCTGACCGTGTTCGGCATGATGCTCGGCTCCGGCAAGGAGATCATCCATTTCATGCGCGTGACGAAGTCGCTGACCTCGGCGGTATACGTCGCCAAGCGCCTGTCACGGCACCTGATGGACGTGCTGCGCTATGGCCGCGGCATGACCTTGACCAACGGCAACGCGCTCGCCGGGCGCCTCGCAAAATCCGCACAGGATCTGAAGATTCCGATGTGGCTGTCCTCGCCGGTGCGCAAGCTGACGGTCGAGAACGGCGCGGTCACGGGTGCCATTGTGACTCGCGAAGGACGCGAGATCCGCATTCGCGCGCGCCAAGGCGTCGTGCTCGCCTGCGGCGGCTTCCCGCATGACGTCGAGCGCCGCAAGAAGATGTTTCCACACGCACCGACCGGCCATGAGCATTATTCGCCGGGACCGGCCGGCAACACCGGCGACGGCCTGCGCCTTGCAGAGAGCGCCGGCGGGCATGTCGAGGATCGTCTGCCGAACGCGGCGGCCTGGGTGCCGGTGTCGGTGACCAAACGCAAGGACGGTTCGAGCGGAGTGATGCCGCATTTCATCGACCGCGCCAAACCCGGCGTGATCGCGGTGATGCGCGACGGCAAGCGCTTTGCCAATGAGGGCAATTCCTATCACGACTTCGTCCAGGCCATGATCAAGGCCGCCAAGCCCGGCGAGGAGATCGCGGCATTTCTCGTCTGCGATCACCCGACGCTGCGCAAATACGGCCTCGGCTGCGTGCCGCCGTTCCCGATGCCGCTCGGTCATCACCTCGATACCGGCTATCTCATGCGTGGCGACACGCTGGAGACGCTGGCGGCAAAGGCCAGCATCGATGCGACGGCGTTCACCGAGACGGTCAGGCAGTTCAATGCGACTGCGCCGCTAGGGCACGACGCCGCCTTCGGCAAAGGTTCAAAAGCCTATAACCGCTACCAGGGCGACGCCATGCACGGCCCGAACCCCTGCATCGCGCCGATCGAGAACGGCCCGTTCTACGCCATCAAGATGGTGATCGGAGATCTCGGCACCTATGCCGGCATCGTCACCGACGAGAACGCGCGGGCGCTGGACGCCGAAGGCCGGGTGATTCCCGGGCTCTATGCCGCCGGCAACGACATGACGAGCATCATGGGCGGCAATTATCCCGGTGCCGGCATCACGCTTGGGCCGGCGCTGACCTTCGGCTACATTGCCGGCCGTCATCTCGCCGACAGCGCCGCGAAGCGCAACGCGGCGTAAGCCACGCGCCAGGAGACGCATGAAGAGAGAAAGCCGCGGCATCCAGTCGATCGAGGTCGGCGGAGAATTGCTTCGTGCGCTCGCGAGATGCGGCGAACCGATGATGCTGCGCGATCTCGCGCGCGAGGCCGGCATGACGCCGGCCAAGGCGCATCCCTATCTCGCCAGCTTCTCCCGCATCGGGCTGATCGAGCAGGACGAGACCACCGGCCGCTACGAGATCGGCGCGCTGGCGCTGGAGCTCGGCCTGATCAGCCTGCGCCGGCTCTCCGGCGTGCGGATCGCGCGTCCGAAGATCGCAGCGCTCGCAAGTCAGATCGGCCATGCCGTCTCGCTCGCGGTCTGGGGGACGCACGGCCCGACCGTGGTGCAGCTCGAAGAGCCGGGCCAACCCGTTCACATCGTGATGCGCGCCGGTTCGGTGATGGCGCTCTTGGAGACCGCGACCGGCCGCGCCTTTGCGGCGTTCCTGCCGGAGAAGACGATCAACGCGGCGCTCGAGAGCGGCCTCGACCGTCACGGCGTCGGCTACAATCCGAAGCGGGCGGTGAAGGGCGCGAAGGTCGCCGAGATGCTCACGGAGGTCCGCAAGCACGGCCTCGCCCGCGCGCTTGGTGATCCCCTGCCCGGCGTCAATGCATTCTCGGCGCCGGTCTTCGATCATTCCGGCCATGTCGCACTGGTGATCACCGCGATGGGGCCGGAAGGCACGTTTGATGCGCGCTGGGACAGCCCGATCGCCCATGCCCTGCGCGACTGCGCCGGCGGCATCTCGAAGCGGCTCGGCTACGGGATGACGATCGCGGCGGAGTGAGGCCTGTTAGGCCGGCGACACGCGCACCTCCTCCGCGGAGATCGATCCGCTGTCGACGACGAGCGCGACGGCGCCGCTGGTCAATGGGAGATCGCCCGTGTCCTGAACGCTGAAGAGTTTTTTACCATCGGCATGGGCTTCGATGTCGCTTCCGGCCACGCGCAGCTCAATCCGATATCTCCGGTCAAGCTGCCAGTCGAAGCGTTCGCTGGCGAGCACGAGTTCGTCATGCACGCGCTTGACCAAACGGACGCGGCCGCCCTCGGCACGGTCGAACATCAGCGCGTAATAGCGCTCGCGTCCCTGCACCCGCGCCGCGAGGCCCCAGGCGTTCGCCAGCAGCGGCATGATCTCGGACGTTACGCGATAATCCTTCCAGTCGCGCGTACCTTGCGCGATGAAGCCGAGCCCGTCGCCATTGGTAACGCGCAGGCCCTCCCAGCGGGTCTGGAACTGGCTGACATTGTTGACCCAGGCGTGCTTCCACATCGTGCTCCGATTGTTGTCCGGCCGCTTCAGCACGGTGTCAGGCGCGCCACCCCAGGTCAGATAGTCGAGATAGAGCGTGCCATCGACGCCGAGCGGATCGCGCGTTTCGATCTCCACTCCGATCTCGAAGATCGGATAGGCATGGGTCTCCGGCACCTCCCAGCTCAGCACGGCGTGACAGCCGCCGGTCAGTTCCTGCGCATCGCCGTAGATCTGGATCAGCTCGTCGTGCTCGTCATAGACGCTGGAAAACAGCCGCACCGCCACGGTGCCGCTATCCGCCTCCGATTCGATCCGGCACTCGACCCGTTGCCCCGAATACAGCGTCGGACAGGCCACAAGCTGGTAGGTCGGCATCGTAAACACCTCCTTGTCGAAGAAGGTGGGGCTCGCAACGCGTGCCACGCGTCCGGGGGCCAGACGGCGGAAGTCGATCGCCAGACTCCGCTCCCCAGTGCGGCTGTGGCCGGCGACATTGCTGAGCTCGACCTCGTGGAGCCGTGCGGGCGAGCCGCCCTTCACGTGGAAGCCCTGCAGGCTGCCCGGAAAGTTGAAGTTGAAGCGCGCGCCGTCCTTGGCGACCGCCAGCGCCGGCGCACCGGCGAGCGCAAGCCCGGCCGCGACCAGCGACTGCGTCTCGATCACGGCGTCGGAGATCGCAGCGCCACCATCGGCCGTCGAGATGTACATGCGGTCGGCGATGGGGGTGCGGAAGTCCGGCCCGGCGTCGAGGCCGGCAAGTCCGGTGCGGATGCCGAACAGGCAGCCGACATTGCCGGCGTTGCAGTCGGTATCCCAGCCGGCCGTGTTGGCGATGCGCATCGCCTCCTGAAGGCTGTTCCCGCCGTAGAGCGTCGCCAGAATGATCAGCGCGTGGTTGGGCACGACATGGCAATTGCCGAGGAATTTGTCGTAGCCGTAACGTTCGGCGATCAGCGCACGGGTCCGTTCCCAGTCGTTGCCGTTGTCGCCGGCGTGCCATTCCCGGACGTCGTTGACGACGCGCCGGATCAGCGCGTCCTTCGGCACGAAGCCGAGCCCGACATCAATCAGCTTCTGCACGTCGTGCTCGACGAAGGCCAGCGCCTCCATCGCCGCGAGCAGTTTTGCGGCATGTACGGATTCACCATCATGGCTCACGCGCCCGGCCTGCTCGGCCAGATAAGCGGCCTGCTCCGGATTACCCGGGCTCACCATCGCCCAGCCGTCGATGAAGATTTGCGCACCGATCTGCTCGGCTACGGTCGTGCCGTTCAGCTCGATCGAGCCGCTCTGCGGCGCCGGGATACCGGACTTCAGCCGCAGATAGGCGGTGTGCTCGGTGGAATTGCCGATGCCACCCCACCACAGGATGGCGCGCTCCTCGACGATGTAGTTCAGCCAGGCTTGCCCGATCTGCTTCGAGGTGAGACGCTTCGGATAGCCATTGTCGGCAAGCGCGCGGGGAAACGCAAAAGTGCCAGAGACGTCGTCGTCGGTAACGACGAGATGATGGGATCGCAACGCGACGTCACGACGCTCGTTGACATAGTAGTTGATCGGCCCGAGCTCCTTCATGATGCGCTCATAGGTCCAGCCCTCGAAGGGCCGGCCGAGGTAGACACCGATGAGCTTGCCAAGCACGCCGGCATAGACCCGCTCCGCGTAGTCATGAGGAATAGCTGTCACGAGTTCACTCCCATATCCAATTGCTTGGCTCGCGGGTCAAACCGACGAGCGCTTCATGATCTCGAATTTCAATTCATGGCTCCGGCCCGGCGCCGCGAGCCCGCCCGGTTGCAACCGCTTGACCAACGTCTCCGCCGCAAGCGCGCCGAGATCGAACTCCGGTTGCCGCACCGTGGTGAGCCCGAGCAGCTTTGCGACCGGGATATCGTCGAAGCCAGCGATTGCAATGTCGCTGGGGATCGAGAGCCCGGAAGCACGCGCCGCCTCCATCGCACCGAGCGCCAGCACGTCGCTCGCGCCGAACACGGCGGTCGGGCGATCGCCCTTTCTTTCGAGCAGCCGCTTCATCGCACGCGCGCCGGATTCCTCGGAATAGGCGCTGTCGGTAATGAAATCAGGCGCAAGTCCCGCTTCCCGCATCACCGCGCCGTAACCCTGCGCGCGCCGCTGGCTCGGGCCGAACTCGGCCTGGATCATCGCGATACGCCGGTGCCCGCGCGCAATCAGAAGCCGCGTCATTTCCGCGGCCGCTTCGGCATTGTCGATATAGACGCTGTCGATCGCGAGCGGTCCGTCCGGCTTGTGCTGGCTCTCCAGCCGCACCAGCGGGATGCCCTTACGCGCGAGCACGGCGAGCTGGGGCGCCCGCAGATGAAAGAACGTTGCGACGACGCCATCGGCCCGTCCCTGGAGCAGCCAGTCGATGGCGCGGGCCTCGCCTTCCGGCCGCCCGTCGGTGTCGAAGATCAGGACGTCATAGCCAGCCGGCGCCGCGACCGTCTGCAATCCCCGGACGAGGCCTGGATAGAACGGATTGGTGATATCTGGAATGACACAGGCAAACGTCATGGTCCGCGCGCTGCGCAGCATCCGCGCCGGATGGTTCGGCTGGTAACCCAGATCCTGTGCGACCTGAAGAATGCGCGTGCGCGTCGCAGGCGGAACGGACGGCGTCTCCGTCTTGTTCAGGACAAGCGACACCGCGGCCTGCGAAACACCGGCCGCGAGCGCGATATCCTTCTGCGTGGGGCGGGCTGGCGCCTGCTTGTCGCGCCCCTTCCCCCGCTTCGTCCTCGTTGTTGACGTCGCCATTTGGCTTAGTTATACGTATTACTAAAGGAAAATCAACAATCACCCGCCAATGACCTGAGGAAACCGAGGTTCATCGCCATGACCATGACCCGACGCCAGCTTGTTGCCGCCATCCCCGCTGCCGCGCTTGCCGTTAGCTTGCCGCGCGACGTTCGCGCCGAGGACGGGCGCAAGGTCGTGACTTTCTGGTTCGGCCAGGCGAATTCGGACGGCCAGGCCGCTCTGCGCAACGATCTGGTCGAGGCGTTCAACGCCTCGCAGGACAAATATCTGCTCCAGCTCGAGGTGAAGGGCGCCGCCGTCAACAACCTCCTGAAGGTCGCACTCGTCGCCGGTAACGGCCCGGACATCGTGCAGACAGCGGGTCCCGCCTATCTCACCGCGATCGCGAATGCCGGCCAGGTGCTGCCGCTCGACGATTTCGCCGAGAAGTACAAGTGGAAGGATCGCTTCCTGGCGCCGCTGCTCAACACCAGCGTCTACGGCGGCAAGCTCTACGCGCTGCCGCGCGACTACGAGTCGATGCACCTGTTCTATAACAAAGAGCTGTTCAAGCAGAACGGCTGGAAGCAGCCGACCAACCGGCAGGAGATGGAGGCGATCGCAGACGCAGCGCTCGCCAAAGGCATCATCCCCTTCGGCGCCGGCAATGCCGACTGGAAGGGCGTGAACGAGTGGCTGATGACGGTGTTCTTCAACAACGTCGCTGGCCCCGACAACGTGCGCAAGGCACTTGCCGGCGAACTGCCCTGGACCGCGCCGCCGTTCGTCGAGGCGGTCGAACTGTCAAAGGCGTGGTACAACAAGGGCTATTTCGGCAAGAACTATTTCTCGCTGACCATCGAGCAGAGCTTCCTCCAGGTCGTCAACGCCAAGGCGGCGATGGCGTTCAGCGGCACCTGGTCGTTCGGCACCAAATCCTACGGCATGTCGAAGCCCGATACCGTGATGGACGTCATGCCGACGCCGACCCTCGGCTCGGCCTTCACGGGATCACTGGTACATCTCGCCTGCGGCGCGACGCTGTCGATCGCCAAGAACTCGCAGAATGCGGAAGGCGCAGCCGCAGTGTTCGAGTTCATGCTGACGCGCAAGTTCTACGAGACCATGAACCGCGACTGGCCCGGCAAATGGGCACTCCCGGTCAAGGAGCTGCCGCCGGACATGCTCCAGGGCATCGGCTATCCCCTATTCGAGAAGACGATCGCGAATCTGCACGAAGCGTTCAGCAAGGGGCAGTACGGCTTCACCACCTGGACGTTCTGGCCCGGCGCCACCAACTCCTATCTGATCGAAGGCATCGAGCAGGTCTGGCTCAACAAGATCACGCCGGACGCTTACCTCACGCGGATGCAGACGCTCTTCAGCCAGGAAGCAAAGGAAGGCAAGGTGCCGCCGCTGCCGCCGCGGACGGCCTGACGCACGATGGGGCTCTTCGCGCTTCCAGCGCTCCTGATTAACGTCTGCATCATCCTGGTTCCCGCCGTACTGACATTCACGGCGGCGTTCTTCATGTGGGACGGTGTCGGAAAGCCGGCGTGGGCGGGACTGACCAACTTCCAGAACATGTTCGCCGATCCCGTGTTCTGGTCGGCGCTGACAAATAACTTCATCTGGACGGCGATCTTCCTCACCGTGCCGGTCTGCCTCGCGCTCGTGATGGCAGCGGCGCTGCTGATGGCGCCGAAGGCGCGCATCGTGGTCCAGTCCATCATCTTCCTGCCGCGCATCATCGCTGTCGCAGTCACGGGCCGCATCTTTCAGGGCATGATCTTCAGCCCCGCGACCGGCGTCGTCGCCTGGTTGAACGAGCACGGCTTTTCGATCTCCGATCCCCTCGCCGATCCCGACCGCTCGCTCTATGCTGTCGCCGCGGTCGACATCTGGCACTGGTGGGGCTTTCTCGCGGTCGTGTTCCTGTCGGCGATGCGGCAGATCAGCATCGACCAGATCGAAGCCGCGCGGCTCGACGGAGCCGGCTTCTTTGCTTTGTTCCGCTACGTTCTGATCCCGGGCATCCGCCCGACGCTGACCTTGATGCTGATCCTGACCGTGATCTGGTCGTTCCAGGTCTTCGAATTCATCTTCATCGTCACCCGCGGCGGCCCCGCCTATGGCAGCGAGGTGCTGGCGACGTTTGCCTACCGCCACGCCTTCTTCGAAGGCGACGTCGGCCAGGCTGCAGCCGCCGCCTGCGTCATGAGCCTGTTCGGCCTGTGTGCCACCGCCGTCTATCTCTGGCTCCAGATCACCGACGACGCGCAATCGACATGATCGGGAATCGCTGGAGCAGGACAATCAGCCTCGGGCTGATCGGTATCGCATCGTTCAGCTCGCTGCTGCCGATCGTGCTTGCCGTGATGAACGCACTGAAGACGACGGTCGAGATCGGCAGCAACCCGCTCGCGCTGCCGACGCAGCTGCACTGGGAGAACTTTTCCTCGGCCTGGCGCAACGCCCAGCTTGGCCCGAGCCTGCTGCACAGTGCCGAAGTCGCGATCCTGACCATTCTGATGGTGTGCGTCACCGCGACGCCCTGCGCCTATGTGCTGGCGCGGCAGAAGGGGAAATTCTGGCGTTTCATCACCTTCTACTTCATGGCCACGATCACCGTGCCCGTGCAGCTCTATCTCTACCCGCTCTACTTCATCTTCGCGAAGCTCGGGCTGGTCAATTCGATCCCCGCGGTGGCGCTGATCTACACGGCGATGTTCTCGCCGTTTGCGATTTTCCTCTTGCGCACCTACGCGCTCGCGATTCCCGTCGCGCTCGAGGAAGCAGCCCAAGTTGACGGCGCAAAGCCGTGGCAGACCTTCTGGTACGTGATCCTGCCGATGATGCGGCCCGGGCTGCTCACGGTCGCCATCATCGTCGGGCTGAACGCCTGGAACGAGTTCGTCATCGCCGTGACGTTCCTGCAGAACGACAGCAACGTCACCGCGATCGTGCGCTTCTACAATCTGACCGGCCAGTATTCGACCGACTGGGGCGAGATGCTGGCCGCAGCCGTCACCATCGTGCTGCCGATCGTTGCGATCTTCGTGCTGCTGCAGCGTCAGTTCATCGACGGCATGACGTCGGGCGCGGTGAAGTCTTGAAGCCCTACTTCTCCTTCACCGGCACCGTGTAGTTCAGGATCAACCGCCCACCATCCGGATAGATCGTCTGCCCGGTGATGTAAGACGCGTCATCACTCGCAAGGAACGCCACGACAGAGGCGACCTCGCTCGGCTCGCCGCCACGGCCAGCCGGCGTGCGTGACATCACCGTCTTGCGGGCATCCTCCGAGGTGTAGATGGACGACGCCACCATGTCGGTCAAAATCGTGCCCGGCCCGACTGCCACGACGCGGATGTTGTGCGGGGCGAGCGCGACCGCGGCGACCGAGGTCAGCTGCTTCATACCGCCCTTGGAGATGGCGTAGGTCGCAAGCGTCGGGATCGCCAGCAGCGCGTTCACCGAGGACATGTTGATGATGACCCCGCCGCCGCCCTGCGCGATCATCTGCTTTGCCGCGGCCTGCACGCCGAAGAACGCGCCCTTCAGGTTGATGCCGATGATTTCGTCGAATTCCTCTTCGGAAATCTCCAGGATGTCGCGGTTGCGGGCGACGCCGGCATTGTTGACCATGATGTCGAGCCGGCCGAATTCCCTGACCGCGGTCGCCACCGCGCGATCGACGTCCGCACGCCGCGCGACGTGACATGGCACGGCATACAATTCCTTGGGCTTGCCCAGCTCGTTGACCGTCTTCTCGAGCTCATCCGTATCGACGTCCGAGATGACGACCTTGACGCCGTCGTCGAGGAACCGCTTTGCGCACGCCTTGCCAATGCCGCGCGCCGCGCCGGTGATGACGGCGACCTTGCCGGATAGTTTCATGGGTCTCACTCCAGGATAGCTGCTTGGGCAGCGAGCTATCCCGGAGAGGACCCCGGTTCAAGCCGCCGCGAAGCCGAGATGAGCACGGAACCGGTTCTTGATAAAGACGGCATCGCGCGAGGGCAGCGAGCGCGGCGGATTTTCGGCCAAAACCTTGACGACAAAAAGCCGCGGGCCATCGGCCGGTCCGGCGATCTGCGCGGCGAGGCGTTGCACCTCCTCGAGCGTCCGCACGGTTCCGGTCGCGGCGAAGCTGCAGGCGGCGGCAATTGCCGTGAGATCGACGCCGCGGTCGGTGTGGCTCGCCTGCATGCCGGTCTCGCCAAAATGCTGATTGTCGATCACGACGATGTCGAGATTGCGCGGGCGCGCGACGCCGATCGTGGCTATGCCGCCGAGCCCCATCAACTGCTCGCCATCGCCCGTCAACGCAAGGACACGCTTGCCCGGCTGCGCCTGCGCGAGCCCAAGAGCGATCAGCGCGGCGCCACCCATTGCGCCCCAAAGATAAAAATTGCCGTCGTGATCCCCCACGGAATGCAGGTCATAGGTGGGCGAGCCGAGACCGGAGACGACCAGCGTGTCCTTGCGGTCCTTCAGGAGCGCGGCGACAGCGGCGCGACGATCGAGTTGAGCTTGCATTGGCATCACCACTTCTTCTTGCCGATCAGGCGCTGCCCGATCAGAACCGCGATCTGCTGATCGGACTCGTAGGCGAGCGACGCCGCCGATTCGACGGTCTCGACCAGATCCTCCGCCGTCTCCGCGCGCATCACCTTCAGGCCGATCGCTTCCAGCGACGGCTGCGTCGCCCGGCTCATCGGCACCTGCCACGGATTGAATTCGGCCCATTCACCGCGCATCGTCACCAGCATCAGCAGCGGAAAGCGGCCGATCGCCGACAGCGACAGCATGTTGATGCAATTGCCGACGCCGCTCGACTGCATCAGCAGCACGCTGCGCTGGCCACCAAGCCAGGCGCCCGCGGCGATGGCGATGCCCTCCTCCTCGGTCGTCAGCACGTTGGTGGTGACATCGCGGTCGGCCGAGAACATGCGGATGAGCTGGCTGTGGCCGGCATCCGGCACGTACGACATCTGCCGCACGTCGGCCGCCTTGAGGACGCGATAGAGCTCGGACGGCCAGTCGTCACTGCTGCGCGCTTCGGGATTCGGTTCAGGGCTGTGCACCGCGAGGTCTCCATGAGATTCGGGCAGACGCTAGCGATTATTCCGCGCGACGGCTCTGACCGTCTGGCACGATCAGGTATTGAAGGATTGTATAGCTGCCTTTTCCGTTGTCGCCTGGACCAGAGCACGATGCGCATGACTGCGCCCTCTCCCCTTGTGGGAGAGGGCATCACCGCAGGAAGATACAAACTCATTGGGGTGAGGGGTATCTCTCGGCGCATTCATATGCATCGATATGCGCGGAGAGATACCCCTCATCCGGCGCTTCGCGCCACCTTCTCCCGCATCCGCCTTCGCCAAGGCTTCGGCGGACATGAGGGGAGAAGGGAAGAAAGAATCCTAGTTCGCCGCGGACCTCGCCGCAGCCGGCATGTAGATCTGCGCGTAGCCTTCCTTGATCGCCGAGGTGATGCGATCCAATCGGCGGTCGATGTGCTTCTCCAGCACCGAGACGCAAGCCTCTTCGTCGCGCGCCTTCAGTCCTTCGACGACCGCGCGGTGTTCGGCCTGGGTGTTGGAGCGATTGATGCGGTCCATGTCGATCCAGCGCACGAAGCGAATGCGGGCGTTGACGTTGCGCAGCACGCGCAGCATCTCGGCGTTGTTCGACATTGCCATCAGCCGCTCGTGAAAGGTCTCGTCGAGTTCGACCAGCTCCACCGACGAACGCTCACCGGGATCGGGACCGGTGGCTTCGAGGAATTTCAGGAGCGCGTCGATGTCCTCGTCCCTGGCGCGCTTGATGGCGAGGCGGATCGAGGCGACCTCGATCGACTTGCGCAGCTCGTAGAGATCGAAGATCTCGTGCGCGTCGAGCTCGCGGCAGAAGAAGCCCTTGCCCGGCGTGAAGCGCAGGAAGCCTTCGGTGTTGAGACGGTTGAGCGCTTCGCGCAGCGGCGTGCGGCTGACGCCGAGGCGTTTTGCCAGCTCGCCCTCGTTGAGCCGTTCGCCCGGCTTGAACTCATAGCTCACGGCCATCGCCTTGAGCTGTTCATAGACGCGATCGACGATACTATCGGAAGCCAGTTCCACGTTGCTCTTCATAAGCTGCATTCATGCCCGAACACAGCCCAATATACCGGGGCTGCATGGACGATTGCAATCCAAACAGCTGCCTAGCACATCTTGTGCAGAGCTTTGCGACAGCCGGACTCAGGCAAACGCGCGCGGGCGCAGTCCAGCATGAAACCAGGTAATCATGGAATAGATGTCGTAGACCGGCAGGCCAACTTCGGCCTGCAGAGCTGCCGCATAAGGCGGCATGTTGGTGCATTCGAGCACGATGGCGCCGACATCCGGATTTTTCGCGACCAGCTCCTTGCCCGCCTCGACCACGTCACGCTCGGCCTGGGCCACATTCATGTCGTCCTTCTCGGCCTTGATCAGGACGCGAAAAAATTCCTTGCCGTGCTCGGTGCCGACCAGCGGCGTATCGAGCGGCACGCCGGCGCCTTCGAGATGGGCCGGCGTCAAGGTCGAACCTGATACCGTGACGAGGCCGACGCGCTTGCCTGGGGGCAAGGTCGCCTGCACCCACGGCACCTGCATCAGCGACGAGGTCGCGACGGGAACGCCGACGGCCGCCGCGATCTCCTTCTGAAACAGCGAGAGGAAGCCGCAATTGGTGGTGATGGCTTCCGCGCCCAACCGGACCAGATCCTTCGCCGCCTCGATGAAATCCGGCAGCAGGCCGGCGGCACCCTTCAGTACCACCTTCTCCGGCGAAGCGCCGCTCACCACCCGATAGAGCACGGGGAACGGCCAGGTCGTGCCGTTGCCCATGTCGCCGGGAATGCGGGGAAAGCGCGCTTCCAGCATCAAAATGCCGAGCGGCGCGCCATAGATGGCCTTGCCGCCGCGGGCGATGCGAGAGGACGAGTTGGCTGGATAGGTCATGTTGCGTTCTCAGAGGAAGCGAGTGGGCGCGAACGGCGCGAGCGGAATCTCCGGCTGCTTGCCGCTCAGAAGCTGCGCGACCAGACGGCCGGTGCGGGCCGATCCGACCAGGCCGACATGGCCATGGCCGAAGGCGTAGACGATATCGCGCGAGGCACGCGCATGGCCGATACAGGGAAGGCCGTCCGGCATGCTCGGCCGATGACCGAACCATGTTTTGATGCGCGAGGGGGGAATGTCCTTCGGCAGCTTTGGGAACATGCTGAAGAGGTTGTTGCGCAAGATTTCGGCGCGCTTCCAGTTCGGCGCGGCCTCGAGGCCCGCGATCTCGACCGTGCCCGCGGCGCGCAGGCCCTTGTCGGTCCAGTTCACCACCATGCTGACGTCGGACGCCATCATCGAGCTGCGCGGACCCGATTCCGGGTTCTCGATCATGACGTGATAGCCGCGCTCGGTTTCGAGCGGCAAGGGATCGCCGACGGATGCGGTGAGCTGTTTTGACCGCGCGCCGGCGGCGACCACCGCGGCATCGCAAGCAATCTCACCGGTCTCGGTGAGAACGGCAACGAGCTTGGTGCCTGAAAGCTTCAGACCGGTCGCCCTGGCATGAACGAGCTTGGCACCGCTCGCGAGCGCATGCTGGGCCAGCGCCGCAACGTAAGCGCCGGGATCGCGGCAGCGGCCGGCTTCCTCCACCACCACGCCAAAGGTGTAGCGCGGATGCAGATCCGGCTCGCGCTGACGCATCTCGTCGGCGTTCAGCTCCATCCATTCGACGCCGACCTTCTTGCGCAGGCGCCAGCCGAGATTGCTGTCGAAATTGCCGCGCGACGGGAATACGTGCATCACGCCGTTGCGCTCGACCAACTCGGGCACGCCCGCTTCTTCCGCGAGCTTCTTGTGCAGCAGCGGCGCGTCCTTCAGCAGATCGCGCAGCGCAAACGCCGTCTTCTCGACCCGTGCCTCGGTCCAGCCCGAGAGCAAATACTTGATCAGCCAGGGCAGCGCCTTCGGCAAGTAAGACCAGCGGATCGCGAGCGGGCCGAGCGGGTCCATCAGATAACCCGGCACCTTCTTCCAGAGGCCCGGTTCGGCCGGCGGAATCACCGAATGGGAGGAGAGCCAGCCGGCATTGCCGTAGCTCGCCGCCTGTTCGCCACCGGGCTCGCCTGCGTCGATCAGCGTGACGCGATGCCCCTCGCGCAGCGCCTCGATGGCGCTGATCACGCCGACCGCGCCGGCTCCGATGATAGCGACGTGGCGGCCTTCCGACATCGGCTACGCCTTCACCGCCGGCGCGAAATCCTTGCCGACCGAGATCGCGCGCGGATCGATGATGCAGTGGAGGATCGACGGCTTGCCCGAAGCGAGCGCGCGCTCGAACGCCGGCGCAAACTCTTCGGTGCGCTCGACGCGCTCGCCATGGCCACCGAATGCCTTCGCATACATCGCGAAGTCAGGGTTCTTGAGCTGAGTTCCGACCACGCGGCCGGGATAATCACGCTCCTGGTGCATACGGATGGTGCCGTATTGCGAGTTGTCGACGACGATGACCACCAGCGGCGCGTCGTACTGCACGGCGGTCGCGAATTCCTGGCCATTCATCAGGAAGCAGCCATCACCGGCAAAGGCGACGACGACGCGATCCGGATATTGCCGCTTTGCAAGCACCGCGGCCGGCACGCCATATCCCATCGAGCCCGAAGTCGGCGCGAGCTGGGCGGCAAAGCTGTGGAAACGGTGATGGCGATGGATCCAGCCGGCATAGTTGCCGGCACCGTTGCAGACGATCGCGTCCTTCGGCAGGCGGTCGCGCAGCCAGGTCATGACCTGGCCGTACTGGAATGTGCCCGGCAGCTCACGCGCCTTGTCGGTCCAGGCAAGGTAATCGGCATGCGCCTTGGCGGCCTCACCCTTCCAGGCAACGGCGCCAGCGGGCTTCAGCGTTTCGACGGCGGCCGCGAACGCGGCAGGCGTCGCCTGGATCGCGAGCGCCGGCTGGTAGACGCGGCCGAGCTCTTCCGAGCCCGGATGCACGTGGATCAGCTTCTGCTTCGGCGTCGGGATGTCGAACAGTGTGTAGGACGAGGACGGCATCTCCGACATGCGGCCGCCGATCAGGAGAATGACGTCGGCGCCATCGATACGCGCCTTCAGGCCAGGGCTCGGCCCGATGCCGAGATCGCCGGCATAATGCGAATGATCGGCGTCGATCAGCGAGGCCCGGCGGAACGAGGTCGCGACCGGCAGGTCGAACCGCTCGGCAAAGCGCGCGATGCTCTTGGTCGCCTCATCCGTCCAGCGCGAGCCGCCGAGGATGACGAGCGGCGCCTTGGCGCTCGCGAGGATGGCGCCGACGCGCTCGAGATCTGATGGTGCCGGCCAGCTCACGGCCGGCTCGATGCGCATGGCATCGGCAACGGCCGCCGTCTCGGTCAGCATGTTCTCCGGCAGCGCGATCACCACGGGACCCGGACGGCCCTGCATGGCGACGCGGAAGGCACGCGCGACCAGCTCCGGAATGCGATCGGGGCGATCGATCTCGACGGCCCACTTCGCCATGGTGCCGAACACCGCCTTGTAGTCGAGCTCCTGGAACGCCTCGCGCTCGCGCATGCCGGTGTCGACCTGTCCGACGAACAGGATCATCGGCGTCGAATCCTGCATCGCGATGTGGACGCCGTGGCTGGCATTGGTGGCACCGGGGCCGCGGGTGACGAAGCAGATTCCGGGACGGCCGGTGAGCTTGCCATAGGCTTCCGCCATCATCGCAGCACCACCCTCGGCGCGGCAGATCACGACGTCGATCGGGCTGTCATGCAGCGCGTCGAGTGCCGCGAGGTAGCTCTCGCCCGGCACGCAGGTGACGCGCTCGACGCCTTGGGCGACGAGCTGATCGATCAGGATCTGGCCCCCGGTGCGGGTGTTGCGAATGGTCATGACAGCTCCCTGCAGGCTTTGGCGATGCGCATCACGGCCTCGCGCAAGTTTTGTTCCGAGGTGGCGTAGGACAGGCGGAAATAAGGTGCAAGGCCGAAACAGCTGCCCGGCACCACGGCCACGTCATGCCTCTCCAGCAGGAAGCGGCAGAACGCGGCATCGCTATCGATAACGGTCCCATCCTGCGTGCGGCGACCGATCAGGCCGGCGCAGCTCGCATAGGTATAGAACGCCCCTTCCGGCCGGCGGCAGTTGACGCCGTCGATGGCATTGAGCGCATCGACCACGATGTCGCGGCGGCGCTGGAACGCGGTGCGACGCTCAATCAGGACATCCTGCGGGCCGGTCAGCGCGGCGATCGCAGCGGCCTGGCTCACCGAGGAGGGATTGGTCGTGCTCTGGCTCTGCACCACCGCCATCGCCGCGATCAATTCGCGCGGACCGCCGCCGTAGCCAACGCGCCAGCCGGTCATGGCGTAGGCCTTGGAAACACCATTCACGGTCAGCGTGCGTGATTTCAGGCTCGGCTCGAGCGCCGCTGCGGTCACGAACGGCATGCCGTCATAGATCAGGTGCTCGTAGATATCGTCCGCCATCAACCAGACATGCGGATGGCGCTTGAGCACATCCAGGATCGGGCGAAGCTGCGCGGCCGAATAGGCGGCCCCGGTCGGATTGGACGGCGAGTTCAGCAGCAGCCAGCGCGTCTTCGGTGTGATCGCGCGTTCGAGATCGGCGGCGTCGAGACGAAAGCCGTTCTCCTCGCGGCAGAGCACATCCACCGGCGTGCCGTCGGCGATGCGCACCATGTCGGCATAGCTGGTCCAGTACGGTGCGGCGAGAATCACCTCGTCGCCGGGACTGAGCGTCGCCATGAAGGCGTTGTGGATCACCTGCTTGGCGCCGGCGCCTGCGGTGATCTCGTCGGCGGCATAGACGAGATCGTTCTCGCGGCGGAATTTCTCGGCGATCGCCGCCTTCAATTCCACCGTGCCGTCGAGGATGGTGTATTTGGTCTGCCCCGCGCGGATGGCGCGCATCGCCGCGTCCTTGGCATGATCAGGCGTATCGAAGTCAGGCTCGCCGGCGCCCAGCACGATCACCGGTCGCCCCTCGCGCTTCAGCCGCTGCGCGACCGCGCCGATCTTGAGGATCTCGGAGACGCCGATCGCGCTGATGCGCTGGGCGGGACGGAAGGTCGATGCGGGCGCCTGGACGGTCACGGCCGAGCCTCAACTGCGCGCGGCGATCGCGATCACTTCGATACGGAAGGCGGGATCGGCAAGCTCGACCTTGCCGCAGGCGCGGGTCGGCGTATTGCCCGGCACGACCCAGGCATCATAGACCGCGTTCATGGCGTCGAAATCGTCCATGGTCTTGAGCCAGACCTGCACGCTGAGCAGGCGGGACTTGTCGGTGCCGGCGCGAGCCAGCATGTCGTCGACCTTCGCCAGCGCCTCTTTCGTTTGCTGGGTGATATCGGCGGTCTTGGTGTCCGCCACCTGACCTGCGAGGAAAACGAGATCACCGAACACGGAGGCGCGGCTGCGGCGGGCGTTCTGGTCGATGCGGGTGATATCAGACATGGGATGTCCCTAGCTTTTACTTGCCGGTGGCGATGATGCGGCGGCAGTGGTCGAGCGCCGCGCCGATGAGATTGTCGCTCGCCTCGGGCGTGCGGAACGCCGAATGCGCCGACAGCGTCACGTTCGGCAGCTTGGTTACGGGATGCCCCGCCGGCAGCGGCTCGACGGTGAAGACGTCGAGGCCGGCATGCGCGATGTGGCCTGAACGCAGCGCGTCAAGCATCGCGTCCTCGTCGACGACAGCGCCGCGCGCGGTGTTGATCAGGATGCTGCCTTTACGCATCTGGGCGATGCGCTCACGCGACAGAAAACCCTTGGTCTCGTCGTTGAGCAGGAGGTGCAGCGAGATGACGTGGCTCTCGGCCAGCAGCTTCTCCAGCGAAACGAACTCGACGCCGGGATGCGTCTTCGGCGTCCTGTTCCAGGCGATCACCTTCATGCCGCAGCCTGCCGCCATACGCGCGGCTTCCGCGGCGATGCCGCCAAAACCGATCAGCCCGAGCGTCTTGCCGGTGAGCTGAACCGCGTCACGGCGCAGCCAGTTGCCCTCGCGCATGCCGCGATCCATCTCGCCAAAGCTCTTCGCGGAAGCCCACATCAGCGCGATCGCGCATTCGGCAACCGCGGTGTCGCCATAACCCTTGATGGTGTGGACGGAGATGCCGCGCTCAGCGAGCTCTTCCGGATTCATGTAGCTGCGCGCGCCGGTGCCGAGGAAGACGACGTGCTTCAGCTTCGCGCACTTCTCGGCAATCGCTGATGGCACCGCCGTGTGGTCGACGATCATGATCTCGGCATCGCCGAGCAGGCCGGGCAGATCGTCGGGCTTGATCGAGGGATTGCGGTTGATGCCGACCGGCAGGCTCGCAGAGCGCAGCAGCTTGTCGGTCACCGCCGCCAGGGTCTCGTTCGCATCGACGAATAGGGCGCGCACAGGCCTCTCCTTCAGCTCACTTCCATATTGCGTTCAGTCTTGTATTCAGACTTAAATGCAATTTACAACCCCTCCCCATCAGGAATTTTGCGCAATCCTGCCAAGATATTGGGCTCATTTCTGCCTTGCCGCCCAAATGGCCAGCAACTCGAAATACCGTATTGCATTTTATCCTGAATACAGAAATAGTCCAGAGGCCGGACACGATCCGACCCAGATTCCAGGGAGACAGAGACCATGAATCGCAGGGATGCTCTCACCACCGTCGCGCTGGCAGGCGCAGCGTTCGCCGCCGCGAGCGGCCCGGCCAAGGCCGATGCGCCGACCTCCACGCTCGACCGCATCAAAAAGAATGGCGTGCTGCGCGTCGCCGTCATCGTCGGCCAGGAGCCCTATTTCCATAAGGACCTCGCCACCAACGAATGGTCGGGCGCCTGCATCGACATGGCCAAGGACATCGCCGGCAAGCTGGGCGCCAAGGTCGAGACGCTGGAATCGACCTGGGGCAACCAGATCCTCGATCTCCAGGCCGACAAGGTCGACCTCGCCTTCGCCGTGAACCCGACGCCGGAGCGCGCGCTCGTCATCGACTTCTCGACGCCGATCTATCCTGGTGCACTCCTTCACCGTCATCACCAAGAAGGGCTTTGCCAAGCCGCAGACCTGGGCCGAGCTCAACAAGCCCGAGGTCAAGATCGCCGTCGACATCGGCTCGACCCATGAGACGATCGCGCGCCGCTACTGCCCGAAGGCCACCATCCTCGGCTTCAAGAACCGCGACGAGGCGATCCTTGCGGTTGCGACCGGCCGCGCCGACTGCAACGTCTCGCTGGCCGTGCTCTCGGTCTCGACCCTGAAGAAGAATCCGAACCTCGGCGATCTCGCCATTCCGCGGCCGCTGCTGACGCTGCCGACCAACATGGGTATCCGCGCCGAGAGCGACCGCCGCTACAAGGATTTCCTCAGCGCCTGGGCCGACTACAACCGCGCGATGGGCCAGACCCGCGAATGGATGCTCAAGGGTTTTGAGGCGGTCGGCCTCACCGCCGACGATCTCCCGCCCGAAGTGCAGTTCTGACGGTCGATCGATGTACGTCTGGGACTTCGCGGCGCTCAAGCCGTATTGGGGCCTGATCTGCCAAGGGCTCCTGGTCACCGTGTATTACACGGTGACCACGGTGGTCGCGGGTCTCGCCATCGGACTGTTCGTCGGCATCCTGCGCACGACGGCTCCGCGCTGGGTCACGGTGCCGTTGCGTCTCTATATCGAGGTGTTCCGCTGCACGCCGCTGCTGGTGCAGCTGATCTGGGTCTACTATGCCCTGCCCGTGCTGATCGGCGTCGACATGTCGCCGGCGATGGCCTGCTTCATCGCGCTGTCGCTCTATGCCGGCTCGTTCTATGCGGAAATCTTCCGCGGCGGCATCGAGGCCGTCGACACCGGCCAGTGGGAGGCCGGCCGCGCGATCGGCATGCGCCGCGGCAAGATCTTTCGCCGCATCGTGCTGCCGCAGGCGACGCAGGTGATGATCCCCTCCTTCATCAACCAGACCATCATGCAGCTCAAGAACACCTCGCTGGTGTCGGTGGTCGCGGTCGGCGACCTGCTTTACCAGGGCACTGTCATCACGGCGTCGAGCTACAAGCCGCTCGAGGTCTACACCACGATCGCCGTGCTCTATTTCGTCGTGCTATTCCCGCTGACGCTGGTCGCCGACCGGGTCGAGCTGAAAATGGGAGCGCATCGATGAGTGCTCTGATCGCTGACAACATCCACAAGGCGTTCGGCGACCATGAGGTGCTCAAGGGCGTCTCGCTTTCGGTCGCACGCGGCGAGGTCGTCACCTTGATCGGCGCCTCCGGCTCCGGCAAATCCACCTTCCTGCGCTGCCTGAATCTCCTGGAAATGCCGCAGCAGGGCGAGCTTGCCATCGGCACGCACAAATTCGCCTTCGGCAAGGGCATGCGCGCCGCCGGCGATGCGCAGCTTGCGCTGCTTCGCCGCAGCGTCGGCATGGTGTTCCAGCATTTCAACCTGTTCCCGCACATGTCGGTGCTCGCCAATGTCACCGAAGGGCCGGTGCAGGTGAAGGGCATGGCGCGAAACGAAGCCGATGCGCTTGGCCGCGATTTGCTCGCCAAGGTCGGCCTCGCCGACAAGGCCGACGCCTTTCCGAGCCGCCTCTCCGGCGGCCAGAAGCAGCGCGTCGCGATCGCGCGTGCGCTCGCGATGAAGCCAGACGTGATGCTGTTCGACGAGCCGACCTCGGCGCTCGATCCCGAGCTTGTCGGCGAAGTCCTCTCCGTCATCCGCAGCCTCGCGAGCGAAGGCATGACCATGGTGCTGGTGACGCATGAGATGGCCTTCGCCGCCGACGTCTCCACCCGCGTCGGCTTCATGAACGACGGCATCATGGCCGAGATCGGCACGCCCGAAGAGACGATCCGCCAGCCGCGCAGCGAGCGGCTGAAGGCGTTCCTGGCCCGGTTTCACGAGACGCATTAGACTGCCGTCACGACCATCCCAAATCGGTGGGTAGATTATGAAACTCCGCGGCGGCTTCACGAACTACGGCGAGACCATCGGCATCCTGATGCTCGATACCCGCTTCCCGCGCCCGCGCGGCGACATCGGCAATGCGCTCTCCTATGATTTCCCGGTGCGCTACAAGATCGTGCGCGGCGCTCACGCCACAAGGATCATGGGCGACCATCCCGATCCCGCCCTGCTCGAGCCGTTCATCGCGGCGGCTCGCGAGCTGGAAGCCGACGGCGTCAAGGCGATCACGACGAGCTGCGGCTTCCTCGCGCCATTCCAGAAACAACTCGCGGCCGCCGTGAACATCCCGGTCTTCACCTCGAGCCTGATCCAGGCGCCGTTGATCCATGCCATGCTACCGCCGGGCAAGGTCATCGGCATCTTCACCGAACGCGGCCACCACATGAACGAGGGGCATTTCCGCGGTGTCGGCTGGTCGCCGGACGAGATCGCCGTCCAGATCCAGGGCATGAAGCCCGATGCGCAGTTTCCCGCAACCTACATTCTCGGCCGCGAGGAACTGGACACCGACGTGCTGCGCGCCGAGATGATCGAGATGACGGAAGCTTTCATGGCGTCCTGCAAAAACCCGGGCGCGATCCTGTTCGAATGCACCAACATGTGCCCGTTCTCGAAGGACGTTGCCGAAGTCTCGGGCCTTCCGGTGTTCGACATCAACACGTTGATCAATCTGTTCTACCGCGCGGCCAATCCGGTGCCGTTCCTGCGCTGAACGAGCCCCGCTGCCCCTCGTTGCCGGCCGGAACGAGACGCGTCAGGGCGTGACGGACGCGTCGGCCTCCCTCCCCTCCCGCTGAACCCAACCCGTCGCAATCGCGCTTGCCCAGCTGAGCATGCCTTTGCTGCGCGCCAGTGAGGCCATGGCCGCGGTGTCGTAGGGCACGTAGCGGATCGTCGCGGACCAGTCTGCGCTGGCATGCTCCAGAATCGCGTAGCACGCATGCGGCGTACCGACCTCGACCACGTAAGGAACGGGCGCCTTCCCGTCATAACCGGGCAAGCCGACGCTGCCGGGATTCACGACCAGCCGGCCATCCCTCAGGCGGACCACGCGCGGAATGTGCGTGTGGGCGCACAGGATGATCTCGGCGTCGATCCCCTCAGCTTCAGCCTCGATCGCGTCGATGCCGCTCGGGCGCGGGCAGCCGTCGTCGGCGATGTGGTCGAGCCAGAAAGCTGCGTCATCCCTTGGCGATCCATGGCACAGGAACACCCGTTCCTGATACGTGAGTGTGGACGGCATGCTTGCCATCCACTCGAAATGCTTGCGCGCGAGCTCACGGAAATCGCTGCGAGGGGAGCCGCCGGCCTCCCAGAGCTCGACGAGGATTCGATCCTGATCGCCCCGTATCGACGGAAAGCCTCGCGCCATCAACAGATCCGCGGTCCTGGCTGCCTCGAGCGGGCCACTGACGTGGTCGCCGAGGTTCACGACCTCGTCGATGCCGAGCATGGCAACGTCCGCAAGGACGGCTTCAAGTGCCGGACGATTCCCATGCACGTCCGCGATGGCAGCAAATCTCATTTGGCCCCTCCCATTCGGAATGGCCGATCGTTCTCGCTATGCGGGGGATGCAGGACTGGCTAGTCAATTTAGCTACGTCTCTTTAGCGGCATTTGTAGAAGCGCCCGCAAGCTGAGGATCAAATCGGCGCTGGCAGAAGAATTACACGATCGTGGTTGCCAGGCAAGCAATGCGAGTTACGAACTGTCGCGGCAATGCCGACGTGACCTCGGGAAAATAACGCGCTACGTTTCCCGGACAAGACCAAGAGGAAACGCCAATCGTGTACGACTTCATTATCGTCGGCGGCGGCTCGGCGGGGTCCGTGCTGGCCCACCGGCTCTCCGCAAAGAGCGCCAACAAGGTCCTGCTGTGCGAGGCCGGACAGGACACACCGCCCGGCAACGAGCCCGCCGAGATCAGGGACAGCTATCCGGGCACGGCCTATTTCGATCCCCGCTTCCACTGGACCGAACTCAAGGTCACGACCCAGATCGTCAGCCACAACAATCCGAACGAAGCGCGTCCTCCCCTGCGCAAATACGAGCAGGCGCGCGTGCTCGGCGGCGGCTCGTCGATCAACGGCCAGATGGCCAACCGTGGCGCACCGACCGACTACGATGAATGGGACGCGCGGGGCGCCGACGGCTGGAGCTGGAACGACGTGCTGCCCTTCTTCAAGAAGGTCGAGCGCGACCTCGATTTCGACGGCCCGTACCACGGCAAGGACGGCCGAATTCCAGTACGCAGAATTCCCCGTGAACACTGGACGCGGCATTCGCAGGCGTTCGCCGACGCCTTCCAGCAGGCCGGCCATCAGTTCGTGCCGGACCAGAACGGCGAGTTCGTCGACGGCTATTTTCCGGTGACGCATTCCAATCAGGCCGAGCAACGTGTCTCGGCCGCGATGGGTTATCTCGATCGTGACACGCGCAAGCGCGCCAATCTCACCATCTCCACCAACACGCAGGTGAGAGAGCTGCTGTTCGAAGGCACGCAATGCGTCGGCGTGAAGGCGATGGTCGACGGACGGGAACAGGAATTCCGCGGCCGCGAGATCATCCTCTCCAGCGGCGCGATCCATTCGCCGGCGCATCTCCTGCGCGCCGGCATCGGCCCGGTCGGTCATCTCAAGGATATGGGCATTCCGGTCCTGATGGGGCTGGCAGGCGTCGGCCAGCGCCTGATGGATCATCCTTCGATTTCGCTGTCGTCCTTTGTCCGCCGCGGCGCGCGCATGAACGAGCACACCAGGCGCCACATGCAGCTTGGCCTGCGTTATTCATCCGGGCTGTCGGGCGTACCGAAGGGCGACATGTTCGTCGTCCTGCTCAGCAAATCGGCCTGGCACGCGGTCGGCGAGCAGATCGGCTCGCTGCTGACCTTCGTCAACAAGACCTATTCCGAGACCGGACAGGTCAAGCTCGCCTCGCGCGATCCCGCCGCCGAGCCGATCGTCGAGTTCAATCTGCTGTCCGACCGCCGCGATCTCGATCGCCTGATGAGCGGCTTCCGCAAGATGGCGGCCGTGCAGATGAGCGACGTGGTGAAAGCAGTGACGGACAAGCCGTTTCCGGCCGCCTATACGGACAAGGTGCGCAAGATCGGCGTGGTCAATACCAAGAACAGGATCCTGACCAAGATCGCCGCGACCTTGATGGACGGGCCGGCGGCGCTGCGCCACTACCTGATCGACAATTTTGTCGTCGAAGGTTTCACCTTCGACCAGGTGATGAACGACGACGATGCGCTGGAAGCCTTCGTCCGCAAGGCGACCATCGGGGTGTGGCACGCCTCGTGCTCATGCCGCATGGGCCGGGCCGACGATCCGATGGCGGTGGTCGACAATCAAGGCCGCGTCAAGGGCGTTCAGGGCCTGCGCGTCGTCGACGCCTCGATCTTCCCCGTGGTGCCGTGCGCCAACACCAAWTTTCCGGTGCTGATGTCGGCGGAGAAGATCGCGGCGTCGATAATGCAGTGAGGGCTAGCGACTGCCGGGAGGTGGGGGGATCAATGGATTGCAGCATCCGCCCGGCGCGCGAAGAGGATAGCGGCGAAATCAGCGCCGTCGTTCTGCGCGCACTGCGCGAGACAAATGCGAGGGATTACACAGACGAGATCATCGAGCGGGTCGAGCATAGCTTCAGCCCGACCGCCGTTCTGGAGCTGATCCGCAAACGCACGGTCCTTGTTGCCGCCCTTGGCGGCCGCGTCGTTGGAACGGCGAGCCTTGACGGAAACGTCGTCCGTACGGTCTTCGTGGCTCCCAACGCTCAGGCCCAGGGGATCGGCAAGCTCCTGATGGCCGAGATCGAGCGCATAGCGCGCGAGCGAAAGTTCGCTTTGTTGACCGTCCCGTCTTCGGTCACCGCGGAATCGTTCTACACGCGGCTCGGGTTCAAGGCCGTGCGCGACAGCTACTTTGGCGATGAGCGCACGATCATCATGGAGCGATCTCTCGCTGCTGTGTCGTAGGTCCGGACTGCGCCAATAGCTCCGCCCATACGCGGAAGCGCGTGCCGTCGTTGAGCGGCACGATGTGAAACGGCTGGCCGAAGATCGCGAGCGGCTCATGGCCCGGCTCGAACCGCGGCCAGGCTTGCGCGACATCCGGCCTGCCGGTCGTGACGAAGCGCAGCACGCTCGCCTGAAACCGCGCGGCGACATCGATGTCGGCCGGCGTCATCGGCCCGCCCTTGCGCCTGAGGATCGGCCGATCGATGAAGTCAGGCAGATGCGCCCACAGGCAGGCATTGTCCGCGCCATGGGTCGGTCCCTGCGACAGGAACGGCTCCAGCGCGGGGCGATGGTCGAACCGGCTCAGCCACACGACACCGCCGGCCGCAGCATGAACCCGCGCAAGATCGGCCTTGGGACGATGCCAGAACGCATCCGAGAGCAACGCCTCGTACGGATCCTCGTCAAGCCGCGCGGTGGCGCGATAATAGGATAGTAGCCGGCACCAGCCGGCATCGCCGAACGCCGCGCGCACTTGTCGCTCGGTGGTGCGGATCATCGCGGCCGGCGGCGTGCTCTTCAGGAACATCACCATCTCGTCGCGACAGGAGCCAAGCCAGAGCGGAATGTCGCGCAAGGTCCCGTCGGCGAAAACATCGCGCGGCTCGCGCGGAATCACCGCGCCGTCGAGCACCGGACCAAATACGGTGCCTGCCTCCGTCTCGTCCGCAAGCCTGCGGCTGACGCGCTCTACCGCCGCGAACAGTTCTTGCAGCGGCACCGACGCGATCGCGCTCGGCTCGCGTGCAAGCTCGAGCTCATCGAGCACGCGGCGCGCGACGTCGTCGGCATGATCCGCGCTCATGATGTTGCGCCCGGGCGCGCTGAGCGCAAGGGCGAGAATGAACTTGCCCCTCGCCTGCGGCAGGGTTGCCAGCGCAATCACCATGGAGGCGCCGGCGGACTGACCGGATAGCGTGATCGCATCCGGATCGCCGCCGAAATTTGCGATGTTGGCACGGACCCAGTCGAGCGCGGCAAGCGTATCCTGGAGCGCAAGATTGTTGGCTTCCGTCAGGCCATGGCGATGCAGTTGCAGGAAGCCGAGCGGGCCCAGCCGGTAGTTGACGGTGACGATCACGGCCGGACCGTGCGTAGCGAGGAAGCCGCCGTCATAATCAGCGCCGCCACCTGTGACGAAGGCGCCGCCATGGATGAAGAGCAGCACCGGCAGTGGGCGATCGGCCACTGCCGGTGTCCAGACATTCAGGCTGAGACAGGATTCCTCGTCAGCATGATCGAGATGGCCGGGCTGCGGCGCGTAAGCGCCGTAGTCCGTGCATTGGCGCGGCTCCGTCCACGCGAGCGGCGGTGTCGCCCTGGCAAAGCGCCGCGCGGTCGCGAACGGCACGCCCTTGAAGGCGCGTATGCCGTTCTGCTCGGCGCCGATGATCGGCCCGCTGGTGGTCGAAACTGCGTTGGTCAGCATACGACTTTCACTCATCCTGACTCAGGCGCGCTGCTTGCCGAGATCGGCGATGTCGACATTGTGGGTTTCGCGTGCGGTTGCCGCTGATGCCGCCGAGATCACGCAGCAGCAGGCAACGAAGATTGCCACGGGAATCCAGCCGTTCGGCCCCTCGCCGACCAGGCTCGCACTCACCAGCGGCGTGAAGCCGGCGGCGAGGAAGCCGAGCTGCGTGCCGATCGCCGTGCCGGAATAGCGCACGCGCGCCTCGAACATCTCCGCATAGAACGACGGCCAGATCGCGTTCGGCGCGGCGTAGATGACGCCCGAGAGGATCATTGCCGCGGCGAAGATCGCCGGCGTATTCCCTGATGTCACCAGCATGAAGTACGGGAACACCAGCACTGCACAGCCGAGCACGCCACCGATGAACACCGGCTTGCGGCCGATCCTGTCGGCCAGCAGCGCCCACAGCGGCTGGGTGATCAGCGCGGTGACATTGCCGAGCACGCCGGCCCACAGCATGGTCGGGCGCGCGACGCCGAACTTGCTGGTGGCATAGCCGAGCGCGAACACCGCGGTCATCGTGCTCACGGTGGCGATCAGCGCACAGACGATCACGCGCAGCACGTCCGGCCAGTAGTCGCGCATGAGCGTAACGACGGGGAAGCGCGCCACCTGCGCCTTGTCCTTGATGTCTTCGAAGACGGGCGTTTCCGGCATGGTCCTCCGCACCAGGTAGGCGACCAGCAGCACGAGCGCGGAGAGCAGGAACGGAATGCGCCAGCCCCAGCTCAACAACTGGTCTTCCGGCAGGCTCGACACCGGGATGAACACCAGTGTTGCAAGGATCGCGCCGGCCTGGGTGCCGCTCAGGGTCCAGCTCGTGAAGAAGGCGCGGTTCGAATTAGCGGAATGCTCCAGCGTCAGCGAGTTGGCTCCGCTCTGCTCGCCGGCAGCCGACAGGCCCTGCAACAGGCGGAGCAGCGTCAGGATGACAGGCGCGGCATTGCCGATCGTTTTGGCATCCGGCAACAGGCCGATCGCCAGCGTCGAGCCGCCCATCAGCACCAGCGTGAACAAGAGCACCGTCTTGCGGCCGATACGGTCGCCGAAATGGCCGAGGATGACGGCGCCCACGGGCCGAGCGATATAGCCGATGCCGAAGGAGAGCAACGCGAGCAGCGTCGCGGTCGAGGGATCGACGTTGGCGAAGAACACTTTCGGAAAGATCAGCGCCGAGGCGGTGCCGTAGATGAAGAAGTCGTAGTATTCGAGCATGCTGCCGACGAAGCTGACCAGCGCGGCGCGCTTCGGCAGCTTGTTCGGCGCGGCTTCCGCGCTGGATGATGCGCGCAGCGGCGCGGTTGACGTCAACGTCATTGAAGGCTCCTCCCCATGTGGCCGGTGCGGTTCGCGTCAGGCAGATCGCCTCGCGCGTTTTCTGGTTCTGGTTGCCGCAACTTTGGTCTGGGGCGATAATGTACGAACTAGTACGTTTATGCAATACGCATTGGATCAGTGCCCGGACGAATGAAATTTGCCTTCACCTTCAAGGTGATCCGTGGAAACTGGCGGGAGAAACAGTGATGCTCGAGCGCATGCCGCCCCCATCGAAGCGCACCAACGACCCCGAGCGCACCAAGCGCGACATCCTCGAAGTGGCGATGGCCGAATTCGCCTCGGAGGGCTATTCCGGCGCCCGCGTCGATGCGATCGCGGCGCGCACGCGCACATCCAAGCGGATGATCTATTACTATTTCGGCGGCAAGGAGCAGCTCTACCTCGCGGTGCTGGAGGAGGCCTATCGCAGCATCCGCGCGCTGGAGGACCAGCTCGACATCGAAAGCTGCGACGCCCGCGAGGGATTGCGCAGGCTGATCGAGGCCACCTTCGACCATGACGAGCGCAATCCGAACTTCATCCGCCTCGTCAGCATCGAGAACATCCACCACGGCAAGCACCTGAAGCAGAATCTGCAACTGCGCCAGCTCAACGCCAGCGTGATCGCGACGCTCGACGGCATCCTCGAACGCGGCCGCGGCGAAGGCGTCTTCCGCGACGACGTCGATGCCATCGACCTGCACCTCGCCATCTCCTCCTACTGCTTCTTCCGCGTCGCCAACCGCCACACCTTCGGCGCCCTGTTCGACCGCGACCTCAGCGAGCCCAGGGTGCTGGCGACGAGCCGGACGCAGATCGTGGAGATGATCCTGGCGTGGCTCGGGGCGAAGGCTTAGCCACACACTTGCTGTCATTCCCCGCGACCCGGCTACGCCGGGGCTGCGGTCCAGGGGCGCCGAAGCTTTAGCGTAGGCGGCAGGCGGGGAATCCAGTACGCCGCGGCCTATCAAGGAACCACTACCGTCTCTGGAATACTGGATCACCCGCTTTCTGTTTAGTCCGGAGACATGGCTGACACCTGTTCGGACACATCACTGACAGGTTGGCCATTGGTCAAGTCGATCGATGCGACCTGCCAGCTGGCGAAGAAGATTCCGTAGTGGCCGTCACGAACCAGTGGCCGGATGGCAAGGCGTTCGCGGGCGAAGGCCTGGGGAACTTTCCAGAAGCGTCCCTTGAAGGAGATGTAGGGTCTTGTCGATGAGACCCTGCGCACGATCTCGCCG